>NZ_CP080442.1:165000-515833 GCF_019597925.1 [Clostridium] scindens
GAGTCTTGCGGAGGTAGAGCACTGAATTTCCTAGGGGGCGTCAAAGCTTACCGAAGAATATCAAACTCCGAATGCCGCGTAGATGATGTATGGGAGTCAGACTGCACGAGATAAGTTGGGCAGTCGAAAGGGAAAGAGCCCAGACCTGCGGCTAAGGCCCCAAAATGTGTGTTAAGTGGAAAAGGATGTGGGATTTCGAAGACAACTAGGATGTTGGCTCAGAAGCAGCCATGCATTCAAAGAGTGCGTAATAGCTCACTAGTCGAGAGGTCCCGCGCCGAAAATGTCCGGGGCTGAAACACACTGCCGAAGCCCAGGGATGTACGAGGTACATCGGTAGAGGAGCATTGGATGCGGGAGGAAGCGGCACCGGAAGGAGCCGTGGACCGCATCGAAGAGAGAATGCCGGAATGAGTAGCGAGAGGAAGGTGGGAATCCTTCCGGCCGAATATCCAAGGTTTCCAGAGTAAAGCTGATCTGCTCTGGGTAAGTCGGGGCCTAAGGCGAGGGCGGGAGCCGTAGCCGATGGACAACAGGTTGAGATTCCTGTACCGCGATATGACAGAACTGTGGGGACACGCGTGGAAAGCATAAGCCGGGAATGGAAAGACCGGCGCAAGCGGGGTAGGGGCTGCATAGGCAAATCCGTGCAGCGCAACCCGAAGCCGCGACGCGAACCGAACTACGAGTAGGGAAGTATGCGAGCCATGCGTCAAGAAAAGCCGCTATCGCTCATATCGCGCCCGTACCGCAAACCGACACAGGTAGATGAGGAGAGAATCCTAAGGCCGACGGGAGAAGCATTGTCAAGGAACTCGGCAAAATGACTCCGTAACTTCGGGAGAAGGAGTGCCATAGAGATATGGCCGCAGAGAATTGGCCCAAGCAACTGTTTAGCAAAAACACAGGTCTATGCGAAGCCGCAAGGCGAGGTATATGGGCTGACGCCTGCCCGGTGCTGGAAGGTTAAGGGGAGAGGTTAGGAGCGATCCGAAGCCTTGAACTTAAGCCCCAGTAAACGGCGGCCGTAACTATAACGGTCCTAAGGTAGCGAAATTCCTTGTCGGGTAAGTTCCGACCCGCACGAAAGGCGTAATGATTTGGGCACTGTCTCGACAATGCACCCGGTGAAATTGAAGTACCAGTGAAGATGCTGGTTACCCGCGCCAGGACGGAAAGACCCCATGGAGCTTTACTCCAGCTTGATACTGGGATCCGGTATTGCATGTACAGGATAGGTGGGAGGCTAGGAAGCGATGACGCCAGTCGTCGCGGAGCCGCTGTTGGGATACCACCCTTGCAGTGCTGGGTTTCTAACCAGCAGCCGTGAACCGGCTGGGGGACAATGTCAGGCGGGGAGTTTGACTGGGGCGGTCGCCTCCGAAAGGGTATCGGAGGCGCTCAAAGGTCCTCTCAGAATGGTCGGAAACCATTCGCAGAGCGCAAAGGCAGAAGAGGGCTTGACTGCGACACCGACGGGTGGAGCAGGTACGAAAGTAGGACTTAGTGATCCGGTGGTATAAAGTGGGATTGCCATCGCTCAACGGATAAAAGCTACCCTGGGGATAACAGGCTTATCACTCCCAAGAGTTCACATCGACGGAGTGGTTTGGCACCTCGATGTCGGCTCATCGCATCCTGGGGCTGAAGTAGGTCCCAAGGGTTGGGCTGTTCGCCCATTAAAGCGGTACGCGAGCTGGGTTCAGAACGTCGTGAGACAGTTCGGTCCCTATCCGGCGCGGGCGCAGGATATTTGAGAGGAGCTGTCCTTAGTACGAGAGGACCGGGATGGACTGGCCGCTGGTGGATCTGTTGCGCCTCCAGGCGCATGGCAGAGTAGCCAAGCCGGGACGGGATAAACGCTGAAGGCATCTAAGCGTGAAGCCCCCCTCGAGATGAGATATCCCTGGCGACAAGCCAGTAAGACCCCTTGAAGACGACGAGGTGGATAGGATAGAGGTGGAAGTGCAGCAATGCATGGAGCTGACTATTACTAATCGGTCGAGGGCATGACCAGAGAGGCCGGAAGGCAAGGAGGCCCGGATCCGGGGCGTTGGATGGAAGTATTTCCCGTATGCGGTTTTGAAGGTATATATAGGGCACCAGGAGGCCATACTAGAATGTGTGGAGGCCGGTGTTTTTCTTCAATTAAAGATAGCATAGTCCTCGATAGCTCAGTGGTAGAGCATTCGGCTGTTAACCGAAGGGTCGTTGGTTCGAGCCCAACTCGGGGAGTTCTGGAAACATTTCATAGACGTAAGTTTATGGAATGTTTTTATTTATTTAAAAATCAACGAACCTACGTAGACGGAATATGGGACAATAATTCATAATGAAAGGAGATTAAACAAAAATAAACAGAAGAAATAGGGAAAACCAAATGGTAGCATTCTGGTAATGGCGGTATTCTTGCCTGCTATAATTAACTCAGTTTTAGGAAAAGGAGATAGTAGCATGGCAAGACCAGCATTTACAGAAGCGCAGATCATACAGAAGACGTTGGAGAATGTCCGTAGTTTTTACAATCGCAAGCAGGAGATAGCAGTACTTCCAACGGCCGATGATTTTGTCTGGATCGGGGCGTATGATTCCCAGTGGAGTGAAGGCCGGGACCAGTTTGTTGAACTGGCTGGTATAGAGCATGAAGAGTTTCCAATCCTGTTGTCAGATGAAGAATATCATCTTCTCTTTCATGAGAGGAATGTATGGGTTGTATATGGACGTTATAAAGTCACTGCGACAAAGGAGGATGGGAGCGTATTTCATGTGCATGTCCGGGGTACCTATGTGTGGCGTATGGTAAATGGCGAACTGAAATTGGCCCATGTCCATGATTCTCATGGCGATATGCCAACAGGTCAACGGGCTTCTGAAGCAGGGCAGTATCTGGCTGATGCGGATTTCCTGGAATATATGAAGCACATGGATATGCAAAAGGCGAATCAAGAGAAGATTGTATTTCGGGATAAGGAGAAGAATTACCATTATCTATTTCCTTCCGATATTCTTTATCTGAAGGCAGCGGCGCAGTATTCTATTGTGCACACGAAGTCGGATCGTTTTAAGACTTGGGGGCTGCTGGCTGATTTTGAGAAAAAAGTGCCGGAGACATTCAGACGTATTCATAAGAGTTATCTTGTGAATACGATGTATATTGACAGCGTCAGACGCTATCGGGCGTCCTTAACGGATGGGCAGGAACTGCCTATTGGAAAAGAACGCTATATGGAACTGAAGAAGCATCTTCAGAATGGAATATAAAGCAGAGGATTCGTGGCTTTTCCTGTAAAGGCCGCGGATCCTTTTATTCTTTACATATGTTTTATAGTAAGTGTAAAGGTGTTGACTTTTTATGCCGAAGGAATATAATGAACCTTAGGAAACGGTGAAGCCGTTTTTATTTTCGGAATTTATGGAACGGGTTCCACATCCTGTTATCAGAATTATAATTGGAGGTTACATATGTCAAAGGAATTAATGCAGATGAATATTCAAAGGGCGCAATTAAGAATCGAAGCGGAGAAGGAAGAAGTCGCCAAAGGCAGCATGCGCCAGCGCTATCATTTTATGCCGCAAGCCGGCTGGATGAACGATCCGAATGGGCTGCTATATTATAAAGGGAAATACCATTTCTTTTTTCAGCACAATCCATATAGCAGTTTCTGGGATTGTATGCATTGGGGCCACGCGATCAGCGACGATATGCTTCATTGGGAGTATCTGCCGGAGGCGCTGGCTCCAAGCGAGGCATATGACAGCCATATGAAGGGCGGATGCTTTTCCGGAAGCGCGATAGAGCATGAAGGCAGGCTGTACTTAATCTATACAGGCGCTACGAATGTGGGAAACGGGATGGAACAGACGCAGTGCATCGCTTATAGCGAAGATGGAATCCATTTTGAGAAATATGATGGAAATCCGGTGATTGAAGCGCCGGAAGGCGTGCCTGCCTGTTTTTTCCGGGATCCAAAGGTATGGAAGCACGAAGATTTATTTTATATGGTATGCGGAGCCAGCCGGGGGGAAAGAGGACAGGCTCTGCTGTACAGATCAAAAGACCTGCTTCATTGGGAATATGTAAATGTATTGGCGGAAAGCCGGGGAGAGTGGGGATACATGTGGGAATGTCCGGATTTCTATTCCCTTGGGGACAAGTATGTCCTGACATTTTCTCCCATGGGAGCCGGTGATAGAAAAAGCGTATATCTGACCGGGGATTTTGACTATTCCACCGGGAAATTCTGCTACCAGACATCGGGGGAGATTGACTGGGGACATGATTACTATGCGCCGCAGTCATTTCTTGCGCCGGACGGACGCCGGCTGATCGTAGGATGGGCCAATGAATGGGAATGGATGTCCTATTGGAAAGACTGGGGGCCAACCTACAAGGAAGGGTGGTGCGGCTCTTTCAATATTCCAAGGGAGGTCAGGCTTATGGAAGATGGCACGCTTCAGTTCCGTCCGATCGAAGAAATCAGATCCATCAGGGAGGGTGCTTACAGGGAGGATGCCTTGCTTCTGGAGCCGGGAAAGGAATATGACCTTAAAGCGGGCGACGGAGTGGCATATGAACTAAAGATGAAGATAGATCTTGAACATACGGACGCTTCCCGGATAGAGTTGATGCTAAGAGGTGACGGGCAGAGGAGGACCAGATGCGTCATAGACCTTAAGAAAGCCCAGATAAGCGTGGACAGAAGCCTGGCGGACGGCTGGAGCAAAGGGGTATCCAGAAGTCCTTTATTCCTGAAGAATAAGAAGAAGCTGGATATCCATATCCTGTCAGACCAGAGTTCCTTGGAACTATTTACGGATGACTATCGAAATAATCATTCCATGAACGTGTTTGCGGGAAATGAACAGGATAGAATGTACATATGCGCCGTAGATGGCCAGGCGCGGATCGAGGATATAGAATCCTATGGCTTGAAAAGAACAATGTAGTTAATGGGGAAGAAAAGAGGGAAGAAGCATGGCAAGTATCAGAGATGTGGCGAAAAAAGCAAATGTAGGACCGGCTACCGTATCCAGGGTCCTGAATAACAGCGGCTATGTATCGGAAGAGTCACGGCGCAGGATAGAGCAGGCGATGATGGAACTGGACTATACGCCGAATGAACTGGCCAGGAATCTGTTTCGAAAGAAGACGGGGATCGTAGCGTTACTGGTCCCCAGCATCTCCCATCCGTTTTTTGCCGCGTTTGTGGAAAAAGCCGAGGAAGCCCTCCATAGTCGAGGATACAAGACGATGCTCTGCAATACGGCAAAAGAGGAAAATGCAGAACTGGAATATCTGGATATGCTGAACCGCCATATCGTAGACGGGATTATCAGCGGCGTCCATTCGCTGGAGATCGAAGAATATCAGAAGATTAAGAAGCCGATCGTTGCATTGGACCGGTATCTTGGGGCGGATATCCCTGTTGTGGCGGTGAACCATGAAAAGGGCGGCCGGATGGCGGCAGAAGAACTGGCGGGCAGCGGGTGCAGGATGGTGCTGCACTTTAGAGGCGATCAGGCGGTAGAATCCCCTTATCATGACCGCCATCATGCATTTGACCGTATCATGAAAGAAAGACAGGTGGAAGTGTATTCTTATGAATTGGAACGAAACCGTTTTGACATGGAGTATTTTGAGGCAGTCATCCAGGACATATTTTCCAGAGAGATAAAGTTTGACGGCGTATTTGGCACGGATATGCTGGCGGCTTTATACTTAAGGGAGGCAAAAGGAAGGGGCCTTCGTGTTCCGGAGGACGTTCGGGTTGTATCCTATGATGGAACCTATGTGTCCAGGATGACACGACCCGGGATGACGGCAATCATACAGCCAGTAGAAAAACTGGCCAATGAGGCGGCGAAAATGATTGACCTTCTGATTAACGGCGAAGCCTGCCATGAAGATAAGGTGGTGATGGAAGTCGGATTTCAGCAAGGAGAAACTACATTCCGGGACAGATGACATAGATTCATTTATGAAAGCGGCTACTTATTTGTATTTTCAATAAATGCCATAATATAACAAAAAAAGCAATAAGACACATAAGCCGGGAAATGATAGACTTAAACCATACGGGATTAAACCAAAAAGAGGTGATGGCTTATGAATTATATTGGGATTGACATCGGCTCTACTGCTTCCAAGGTCGTAGTACGGGGAAGCAAAGAGGCGTATTTTGTGCTGCCCACAGGCTGGAGCAGCAAGGAGACGGCCCAGACTATCCGGGCCAGGCTAAAAGAGATGGGGATTGATGTGGACGATGAGGCAACGAAGGTGGTTGCCACAGGATATGGCAGAATCGTGGTAGACTATGCGGACCGGACGATCACGGAGATCACCTGTCACGGGCGGGGAGGCCGGGAACTGGCAGGCGAAAACTGTATGATCATCGATGTGGGGGGACAGGATACGAAGGTTATCTCGTTAAAGGATGGCGTGGTATATGACTTCCTGATGAATGATAAATGCTCCGCGGGAACAGGCAAGTTTCTGGAGATCATGGCCAACCGGCTGGGGGTTACGCTGGAGGAATTATTTGATCTGGCAGATCAGGGGACGGCCATCCCGATCAGTTCCCTGTGCACGGTATTTGCGGAGACGGAGATCATCAGCTATATCGGAGAAGGCAGGGAACGAAGAGACATCGCGGCCGGAGTGGTAGAATCAGTGGCGGAGAAGGTAGCGCAGCTTGCGAAGCGCCAGTCTTTGCAGGATCAGATCATCCTCACCGGAGGATTGAGCAACAGCCCTTATTTTGCGGGACGTCTGTCGGAGAAACTGGGAAAGACGGTGCAGACAAGGGAAATGGGAAAATACGCGGGCGCGCTCGGCGCGGCGTATCTTGCGGAAGAGAAAGGTTAACAGGAGGAAGAGAAGATGGAACTTATCAAGGAATTGCCAGAGGTATTTGAAGAGTTTGCGGAACAGAGACAGAAATCGTTCCTGGGTATTAAGAAACTGAAAGATGAAGGAGTGCCGATCGTAGGCGTATACTGTACATATTTCCCTCAGGAAATTGCGGTTGCCATGGGTGCGGCGGTGGTTGGGCTTTGCTCCACTTCCGATGAGACGATCCCGGCAGCGGAAGAAGACCTTCCAAAGAATCTATGCCCTCTGATCAAGTCCAGCTACGGGTTTGCCAAGACCGACAAATGTCCGTTCTTTTACTTTTCCGACGTGGTGGTTGGAGAGACGACCTGCGACGGAAAGAAAAAGATGTACGAGTATATGTCTGAATTCAAGCCAGTATATCTTATGGAACTTCCGAACCGACAGACGGAGGAAGGACTGATTCTGTGGAAGAAGGAGATTATCCGATTCAAAGAATATCTGGAAGATAAGTTTGATATAGAAATTACTGATGAGAAGGTACGTGAAGCCACACATACCATGAACGAGGTAAGGAAGTCCATGAAGCGGCTGTCCGCGCTTATGGCATATGATCCGGCTCCGGCTACCGGACTGGATATGTTCCATGTCATGTATGGAAGTACCTTCAAATTTGATAAGTCTGTAATTCCATCAGAAGTAGACGCGCTCACAAAACAGCTGGAGGATGAATACGCGCAGGGCAAGCATCTTGACAAGCGGCCGCGCATCCTTGTGACCGGCTGCCCTATCGGCGGCGCGACGGAGAAAGTCATCAAGGCCATCGAGGATAACGGAGGCGTTGTCGTTGCTTTTGAGAACTGCGTAGGCGCGAAGAATCACGACCAGCTGGTGGATGAAGATAATCCGGATATCTACGATGCCCTGGCCCGCAGATATATGGACATCGGATGCTCAGTCATGACGCCGAATCCCAACAGGATTGACTTAATGGGAAGGCTGATCGACGAATTCCATGTGGACGGCGTGGTAGAAGTGATCTTGCAGGCCTGCCATACATACAATATTGAGACCAAGGGTATCCGCAAGTTTGTAAATGAAAAGGGCAAGCCCTACATCAGCGTGGAGACGGACTATTCTATGGCAGACTGCGGACAGCTGAATACAAGAATGGCAGCGTTTGTGGAAATGCTGTAGAAATCCATTCCGGCAATTATAAAAATTCGCACTAACCGGTCAATTGATAAGGAAGAATCGATTGACCGGTTTTTCTGCTTAAACTGTGGAGAAAAGTTTGCAAATACTTCGTATGTTTGCTTGAATAGCAAAGAGGGGTATGCTAATATTTACCATATCAGACATTCTGATTTCTAAAATTAATCAATGGCAGTTCGCCGACAAATCCAATGTTCAGATCAAATTTAAAAATGACGGGAGGGATGGCCTATGGGGGAAGTTTCTTGTTTTGTGTCTGTTAAGTAACTGATGGTTGTGATAAAATAAAAGGAGAAACATATGAGTAAACAACAGAATATGATACCATTGCAAGAATTAAACCTTACCAGCCGTTTTTTATTTGAAGAGGTATTGGAAGATCCCAGGACCCATCAGGATATATTAGAGATTATCTTCCAAAAAGAAATCCCTCTGCTTGAAAAGAATGAGACCGAAAAAGAATTAAGAGTGTCTCCGCTGCTTCGCTCCATCCGAATGGATGTATTTTCCATGGATCAGGAAAAGGTTATTTATAATACGGAAATGCAGCAGAAAAGAAGGGCAGATTTGGCGAAGCGCAGCAGATACTACCAGTCCATGACGGATACATCATTGCTGGAGCCAGGAGTACCGGATTACAATCGGCTGAATACGTCGTATATTATAATGATAATGCCGTTTGATTTATTCGGTTATAAAAGGTATGTATATACATTTCGATCCAGGTGCGAGGAGGAGGCAGAGTGCATTCTTGAAGATGGGGCAACCCGAATATTCTTGAATACCCGGGGAGAGAATGATAGCGAGGTTCCCCGGGAACTGGTAGAGTTCCTGCACTATCTGGAAAATACGACGGATGAGGCAGCAGCCGGGACGGACAGCGAGAGGATTAAAAGGATCCATAAACGGGTTTGCGAGGTAAGGCTTAGCGAGGAAGTCGGGGTGAAGTATATGCAGGCATGGGAAGAGAAATATTATGAGAAACAGGAGGCCAGGGAGGAAGGCATAAAGCTTGGCATTGAGGAAGGCATTCAAACAGGCGAGAGAAGAAAATTGAGGGAATTGGCTATAAAGAAGCAGCAAAAGGGAAAATCTATAGAGGAGATTGCGGAAATCCTGGAAGAGGATGAAGAGACGATTCGGCAGTTGCTGGAAGAGCAGGCCTGATTATATCGTAAACGCAATATTAATTTTAGTAAGAGAAGAGATACATGAACAAAGCAGGCAAGAGATATGCCTGCTTTTATATTGCTTGAAAACGTAAGATTAGACAAATAGAAGGGTCTGTCTACATAAAAAACATTTACGCATGTTTGTTCCTTTATCTTTTGCGGATATGTGCCTAGAATGTTAATTAAATAACAAAACTTTAGCAGAAAGGAGAACAAAAAGGAATGAAAGATTATCTAGGTTTTAAAGGAAAGGTATGCGTTGTATCTGGAGCAAGAACAGGTGTAGGAAAAGCGGCTGCGGAAATTCTTGTTGATCTTGGAGCGAAGGTATACGCGGCAGGCAGAAACAGGGGGGAGATTGAGGGGATTGAGAAATTTGTCATTATGGACTTATGCAGTAAAGAGTCAATTGACAAAGCGTTTAAAGAATTCCCGGAGAAGATTGACTGTTTTATCGGCTGCGCTGGATTATTTGGGGATGTAAATGATTTTATGTCTGTAACTATCACGAATTTTGTCTCGAATAAATACATAATCCAGGAATATTTAAGTAAGCGTATTGTCGACAAAGGTACGATTGGTTTTGTAACATCTAATAACGGGACGCACTGGGAGCAGGAAAGATTTAGAAAAGAGTGTCAGGCAACCATTGAGGCAGAGGGCTGGGAAGGAACGATACAGCAGCTTATCGATTCCGGATTAAGCCAGAAAACAGGGATGGATGGGTATAATTTTTCTAAAAGGTGCATGAACAATTTTCTGACCAGGACTGCCCATGATCTAAGCAAGCGTAATGTCAGGGTCAATTATGTCCTGCCTGGCCCCATTGATACCAAAATGCTTCATGCGTGTATGGATAATGCGGGAGCGCCAGTGGAAAGCCTGCTGAATTCAGTGCTGGAAAACGCTGACCATATCTGCGCGCCAGAGGAGGTTGCGGCTCCATTGATCGCTATGTGCTCAAATATGATGACCTATGTAACAGGGGCGGGGATATATACGGATTTTGGCCTGGATTCCTATATCCGGCTTGGACTTATAGAAGACCGGGTTGCCGGACAATATGAACCGTTGATATAAGAAATCAAAGGAGGAGTAGGAAAGATGACGAATAAGACAAGAGCTTGGCTTACATGGCTTGGCCTGGCGATAGTAGGGAGTTTAATGGGGGTTGCATATGGCGCTCCTACGTTGCTGTATGAGACTATACTGGAAAATACCGGGTGCACGCCGACGCAGTTTGGATTTATTTTTTCAGCAATGGGAATTAGCTTATTGATAGGCAGCCTGTTAGTGGGGAAAGCGATTGAGATAAATAGCAAAGCGTTTTCTATGGCAGGCTCGCTTTGCGCATTAATTCTTTATGCGGCAATTGGGCTAAGCAATAGTATTTTTGTAATTATTGTTGCGGGATTTTTGTATGGATTAATCTTCCAGTTTTGCGGAAATTCATTGCTGAGTGCCATGTGCGCGAGATGGTTCAATATAGGCAGGGGGAAAGTCGTATCTATTGCATTTGTATTGCAGGCATTAGCGAGCGTTATACTGAATCCTATTTTGGCAAAACTGGTAGTAGCGATAGGAGGAAAGGCAGCGGCCCTGCTATTAGGAATTGTATTTTCGGGAGTATCCTTTTTCCTCCTGGCATTTGCGGTGAGCAGATTCCCGGAACATTATAATATGAAAGCGATTGATCTCGGGAAAAATATGAAGGAAGAAAAGATATCAGAAGAAAAAGAAGCAGAAGGATACGAGTGTTCTTTGCCAGTGTTAAAAATCATTATGACACCCGCGTTTTTACTGCTTGCGGTCAGTGTATTCCTTATGTCTATGGGCTCAAATATTTATTTTAGCAATTCAACCATGATCTTCCAAAGTTTTGGACTGGATTATGAAAGCGCTGCTCTGGCAATGTCCATATATGGAATCGCGGGCATGGCCATTAGTTTTTTGAGCGGCGTGATCATTGATAAGCTTGGGCCGAAGAAAGGGTTATCAATATTTTTTGGGCTTGCGGCAGCAGTCTGCCTTGCGTGTCCGTTATTAAAGGGTTGGACAGGCGCTGTGATTTTTGCTGTATTTATCCCCTGCTGCTCGGTTTGGAATATGATTGCCGCTATGGCGCTGCCAAAGATGTTTGGCGTAAAAAGAAGCGCTTCGCTTATGGGCTATATTAATTTCTGCGGAAGCCTGTGCTCGATCATTATCGGACCGATAGCCACCGGACTTTATGGGATGACAGGCTCATATGTAACGCCTGTCGTTATTACCGGAGCAGGCATAGCGATTGCTACAGTATTTGTATGGATTTCCTTAGGAGATAAGATGGCTGCAGGCGTGCGCAGGCGGGATGAGATGTTTCGGATTAGGAAGAACGCTAATTAAGCGGCATTGAATATTTTTTGATTTCTAGATGGCCGGGATGTCAAGTATTTCAACTAGATTAAAGCGGAATTTATGGTATAATGAACACAATGAGCCAGGCGGGAAGCGTTTGGCGAATGTGTGATAATCACTAATATTCTATATGAGGTGTGCATATGGCTTTAAAAGTTGATACCAGGAGAATACTGGCTGAGTCATTGGAAAATTTATTAGAGAAGAGGGAATTGAAGGATATAACGGTTAATGAGATCGTAGGGAACTGCGGGGCCGCAAGAAGTACGTTTTATCATCATTTTAAAGATAAATACGATCTTGCGAACTGGATATACGAGGATTTCCTGACCGGATATCTGAATACGCAGGAGCACGTGGATATGGATTACTATTCCATGCAATTGGAGCCATTAGAATTCATCTATTCAAAGAAAACTTTCTTTTCGAAGATCTGTAAATATAAGGGCCAGAACTGCTTTTATGAATTTGTGTTTCAGATCACGCAAAAAAGAGCGGTTGAAATGGCCAGGAGAATTCAAAAAACGGATAATCTCCCGGAGGAAATCCTGATAGCAATAGATTATATGTCATCGGGGCATGCCTATCTGCTCAACAAATGGGTGGTGCAGGGATTTTTTATCAAGCCGGATAAGATGGCGCAGTATCTGCTAGAGAATACGGCGCCTGGTATTGAACGCATCTGCAGGGTGGAAGAGTTATAATAGGGAAAGCGTTTAAACCCCTGAAGCATTGGAGTTCCTTTGCTTCAGGGGTTTTGTATTGATTGATAGTGTTAAAAATAAAACAAAATAATCCAAGTGTTGTTT
Organism: [Clostridium] scindens; assembly: GCF_019597925.1. Classification (NCBI taxonomy): domain Bacteria; kingdom Bacillati; phylum Bacillota; class Clostridia; order Lachnospirales; family Lachnospiraceae; genus Lachnoclostridium; species [Clostridium] scindens. The sequence goes on from NZ_CP080442.1 coordinate 177,426, forward strand.
GGATGGACATTCAGGGGTGTTTGTTCATTGTATTTGGAGGGCAGCGAGGTTATAACTGAATCATAGATAATACATAGAACAAATCAAATGTCAGAAAGGATGAAAGGAAATGGAGTTTAAATCAATTTTTACCCCGTTGAAAATCGGGAACATGGTACTTAAGAATCGCCTGGTTATACCTGGAATGGGAAACAATCTTGGCTCAGAAGACGGGGCTGGAGATATGACGCCAAAGGCACAGGCATATTATGCAGAAAGAGCAAAGGGCGGGTATGGGCTCATCATGACAGAGGTTGTCCGTGTAACAGAGGACGGCAATTCCATACCACAGGAAATTAGTATTTATGACGATAAGTTCATTCCTGGCTTAAGAAAGATGGTGGAAGAAGTACATCAATATGGCAGTAAAATCTGCGCGCAGCTTCATCACGCTGGACGTGAAGCAGAAAGAAGCCAGAAAGCACCTTCCCCGATTAAGATGTCTTCTTCGCCATTCTTCAAATCTGTGGCACCTAAGGAACTGACAACACAAGAATGCTGGGAACTGATACATGCATTCAGCGATGCCGCCGTACGCGCTAAGAAAGCCGGATTTGACTGCGTAGAGCTTCATGGTGGCCATCAGTATCTGATCGCACAGTTTCTCTCGCCTTATACAAATAAGAGAACAGACGAATTTGGCGGAAATACGGATAACCGGGCTCGATTCCTTACAGAGATCATCAAGGAGATCAAAGAAAAATGTGGAGATTACCCGGTGATCGTACGTATCAGCGGAGATGAACGGGCATACGGAGGGCGCACGCCGCTTCAGAGCGCGGTACTTGCAAGAATTATTGAGGCAGCAGGCGCCGATGCCCTTAATATCAGCGTAGGGAATGGAGCAACCAATGCAACGGTGGCACCGCCTTCCTACCCCATGGGCCATATTCTTGATGATGCCTCAAGAGTAAAGAAGGCAGTATCAATACCAGTAATTGGAGTAGGACGTGTCCATGATCCCTATATGATTGACGCGGCAATTGACGAAGGATGGGTAGATGCCGTGGCAGTAGGCCGCCAGTCTATCGCTGATCCATACTTCCCGAATAAACTTCTGGCCGGGCATCCGGAAGAGGTATGCCCCTGCGTATCCTGCCTTCAGGGCTGCGTGGGCAGATTAAATGATCCAGATTACCTTGACATTAACTGCCTGATGAACCCATTTGTATCCCGGGAGCATGAATGGAAGATCGAAGAAGCAGGACAAAAGAAAAAAATCGTCGTTATCGGCGCGGGGGCGGCAGGTATGCAGTATGCCCAGATTGCGGCGCAGAGGGGACATGAAGTTATTATTTTTGAAAAGAATGATCGTGTTGGAGGACAGGTTCTTCTGGCGGCTATGCCACCGTCTAAGCAGGCATTTTGCTCGGCAATCCGTTACTGGGAAACGATGTGTCGAAAGTACGATGTTGAGATCAGATTAAATACGACTGCGACAGTAGAATTAATAAATGCGGAGAATCCTGATGTCGTGGTCATCGCAACCGGATCTTTGTCTGCCCATCCTCCGTTCAAGGGGCTTGAAGAACATGCGGTTATGGATGCAAGAGAGGTTCTTATAGGCAAAGTCACTCCAGAACATAAGTCAATGGTTATCGGCGGCGGCCTAGTAGGATGCGAGCTGGCATCCATGCTGGCAGAACAGGGACATGAGATTACGATCGTGGAAATGGGAGACCATCTGCTGCCGGAACTTGCGCTGTGGCAGCAATGGGCACAGCAGGATCTGCTGGAGTTTGTAACCGAAAAGTGCAAGATCCAGACTAGTTCTAAGGTGATGGAAGTATTAAAGGATGGTGTCGTCTTAGAATGCAATGGAGAACAACTGACTCTGGACGGCTATGGCAGCGTGATACTTGCGTGTGGCGCAAAGCCGCTGAATGTATTCTCTGATAAGCTGGGGGATATTCCTGAAGTCCAGGTCATCGGGGATGCTGTGAAAGTGAGCAAGATCATTGATGCGGTTGAAGAAGCGACGAGATATGCGCTCTATGTATAAATAGTATAAGTTATGGCAATTAAGGAAGGGGGTGCGTCAGCCCCCTCCTTTTTTTGTTAGGACAGTTGGAATGCGAGACATTTCAGCTGTTTTGTTTATCCAGTATACAGAGTTAATGATTTGTATATATATTTCTGCCCCAGGCCATGTGATAATTTTAACAAAATATTGAAGGATAACCATGTGGAAAGGAGAAGAAAGTCTTGAAATCAAAAATATATTATGGATATTTTGTGACGTTCCTGGCAGGCTTGACAATTATGGGATCTTATGGAATCTTGTCGTCTTGTATGGGGAATTTTATTGCCGCGGGCATTCTGAAGAAAGGGTGGAATGCAGCAATTGTAGGCCTGGCATATTCTATGCGGCTTATTCCTTCTGCAATATCTCCGCTCGTAGGCATTATACTGGCCAGGTTTGGCCCCCGGCGGACTATTTTTTGGACAACATTATTAACTTCTATAATTGTTATTATATGCGGATACTTTGATTCAGCATGGGGATTCGTATTTGGATTTGGCCTGGCTGTTGGCGTATCAATGTATTTTAATGATAATCTTGCCTGTACTACAGTAATCAATAATTGGTGGGAAAACAGAAGAGGCCAGATGAGCAGTATGTTAATGACGTTTTCATATGCAGGAGGAGTTATCTTTCCTCTTATAATCGCCTGGATGTTAAGGACTTTTGAGTGGAAGACCACAATGTGGCTTTGCGGGCTTCTTCTTTTCTGTATAACAGCCCTTCCGCAGTTTTTCTGGATGAAAGATCGCCCGGCAGAAATGGGATTAAAAATTGAAGAAGGCCTGAAGCCAAAGCAATTGAAGAAAAAGAAGCGGATAACGAATGAGCCGGCGGACGAGCCGGAAGATTGGGATGTGAAATCGGCTCTTAAGACTCCGCAGATATGGATTCTTGGAATTTTGTATGGATTCATCTGTACGCCATTTATTGTAGTTATGAATTATTCCATCACTCATCTTGAAATGAATGGGATGGGAGGAATGCAGGCCACTTATTTTATATCGGGCCTGAGTGTTACGACGTTTATTTTCACGCTGTTTATCGGGACCATTGTTGACTATCTTGGGGTAAAGAAAAGTTTTATACTCGCGTTTTTAATGGGGGCGGTTGGAATTATAAGCATAGTATTTGTAAACTGCAGTTATCTTACCTGGATTATCCCTTTGATATGCTGTCCATTTCCGATGAGTATGGGGCTGCCTATCGTGACTACTGCTGTTGGCGATTATTATGGCAAAAAGAATTTTTCGATAATATGGGGATTTGCGCTGCCGCTTACTACGCTTGCAACGATTGGAATATCACCATTAGTAGGCATTATGCTGGCTCATTTTAATTCGTTGACGCTGGCGTTTGTGGCAGCTTCGCTTCATCAGCTAGTAGGAATTGTCCTCGTGCTTTTTCTGAAGAAGCCGGTTGGGCAACGCTGCCAATAAGTAAATTAAGACATTCTCCCAAGGGACGTTTTCCTGCATGGCGGGTTGACACAAGTCCGATTCCGTACTATAATACGTCTGTTGTGAGTACGGAATCGGACTAAGGAGAGGCTTATGGAAAATACGTTTGGAAATGAATTGAGAGAGTTTAACTGCCTTTATAAAGAAGTGGATGAGATATATCATGAGATAGCCTTGAAGATGGGAATATCGGACAGCGGATTTATTATACTGTACGCTTTGGCGGAACTGGGAGACGGGTGCCTGCAAAAAGATATTGCGAAGATTTATTATATCAGCAAGCAGACGGTCAATTCTTCCATCAGCAATCTTAAGAAGAATGGGTATGTATGCCTCCGTCCGGGAAAAGGCCGCGATATGCATATCTGCCTGACGCCTCGAGGCGAGGAACTGATCCGGGAAAAGATTGTTCCGGTAATAGAAGCGGAAAACAGTACATTTGCCGCTATGACCCAAAAAGAAAGCAGGGAACTGATCAGGCTGACCAGGAAGTATGCTTCTCTTTTACGGGAAAAAGCGGAACAAATATTATGATTTAGGGGGACTCATGAGAATACAGCTATCAGATCACTTTACTTATAGAAAACTTATTAGGTTCGTGCTGCCATCTGTTGTCATGATGGTCTGCACATCCTTATACAGCATCGTAGACGGGCTCTTTGTATCCAACTTTGTAGGGAAGACTCCATTTGCGGCGATTAATCTGACCATGCCTCTTCTGATGGGGCTGGGCTCCATTGGATTCATGATCGGAACAGGAGGCAGCGCCATAGTTTCCAAGACATTAGGAGAAGGAAAGGAAGACAGAGCCAGCCAATATTTTACCCTTCTTGTTGCTGCCGCGGCAGTATTAAGCCTGGTATTCGGGATTACAGGCTTTATCTTTGCGCGCCCGATCATGGCCGCCATGGGAGCCAGGGGCGAGATGCTGGAATATTGCGTGATATACGCGAGAATCTCGCTGTGCTCGATGCCGGCGTTCTTCCTGCAGAATGTATTTCAGAACTTCCTGGTGGTTGCCGAAAGGCCAGAATTAAGCCTGAAAGTATCTATAATGGCGGGACTTACGAATGTGGTGCTGGACTTTGTATTTATTGTAATCTTCAAGTGGGGAATCGTAGGAGCGGCGGTTGCCACGGCCATGGGGGAAGTGGTTGGAGGAGTCGCGCCTATCCTGTATTTTGCGGGGAAGGGAAACAGGCTGATCCGATTTACGAAAACCAGGCTTTATGGAAATGTGATTCTCAAGGCTTGCGCCAATGGCTCGTCAGAACTGATGACCAACGTCTCTATGTCCCTGGTAAATATGCTGTATAATTTCCGGCTGATGGCAGTAGCGGGAGAAAACGGGATCGCGGCCTATGGCGTCATCATGTATGTGAATTTTGTGTTTTCTTCCATGTATATTGGCTATTCTATCGGTGCGGCACCCATCGTTTCATATCATTATGGGGCTGGAAACCGGACGGAATTAAAGAATCTGCTGAAAAAGAGCCTGGGGCTTATCGGCTTAACGGGGATCGTGCTGACTGCTTTGGCGGAGATTACTTCCGGTCCATTGGTGGAGATCTTTGTAGGCTATGATAGGGAATTATTCGAGATGACTTGCCATGGATTCCGGATTTATGCCCTGTTCTTTATCATCTGCGGCTTCAATATCTGGAGTTCTGCCTTTTTTACCGCCCTTGGAAATGGAGTGGTATCCGCCACTATCTCATTTCTCAGGACACTGGTATTCCAGAGCGGCGCGGTTATGCTCCTGCCAATATTCCTGGGGCTGGATGGCGTCTGGCTGGCGGTGGTGGCGGCAGAAATCATGGCGCTTTGCGTGTCAGCCATCTTCTGTGTGGCACAGAGAAAGAAATACGGATATCTGTAACGTGCGAAGAGAGGGCTGTCGGTTAGTACCGATTTTAGCCCCTGATATTTAAGAAAGAGAGAACCCTGTAGAATTCAGGCTTTTTCAAAGCCTTGACCTTCCACAGGGTTCTCTCTTTCTTGACGGACAGGTTTTATGCGATCTATGCGATAGCGATGTCAGATCTGTTCATAGACTTTCGCCAGGATATCCAGAAGCTGTTCTCTGTCGAAGGCAGCGGTATCCAGGCAGAGGTCGTAATTCTCCATATCTTCCCAATACTGATCCGTATAATAGTTGTAGTAGTAGCTCCTGTCTTTGTCTACCTTGCGGATCAGCTGCTCCGCCTTCTTCTCATCCAGAGAATAACGCTCCATGACTGTCCGGATACGGTCGTCATAAGGCGCATACAAGAAGACGTGGCGGCTCGTCTGGCAGTCTTTAAGGACATAGTCAGCGCAGCGGCCTACGATGATGCAGTCCTCCCTTTCGGCAAGTTTTAAGATCACGTCAGACTGGGTCTCAAACAGTTTCTCGTCAATGTGCTCATATCGATATCTGCGGTCCAGGCCGGAATCCAGATCGACTTGATAAGACCAGGGCTTTTCACGTTTTTCATCTACACGCTTTAACTGCTCATAGGGAATATCGATCTGTTCGGATGCCAGTTTGATGAGTTCCTTGTCATAACAGTTGATCCCAAGCTTTGCTGCCAGAGCGTTTCCGATGATGCGCCCGTCACTTCCGAATTGCCGTCCGATGGTAATTACACGTTTACTCATATATATACCCCGCTTTCTATTAGGAAAGTCCTTTGTTAGGGTGGACTCCTTTACTAATTTCAGTGTAACATGCCCGGAAAAATGTGTAAAGAAAGAAGTGGAAATGATATTCTGTCCAGCTTTTTTGGCTGTTTGAAAGGACCCCCTACCGGGGTTGTGACCCCCAAAATGCAATGATATACTTGGTGAAAAGGATGGTTTTGGAGGAGGAAAATGGTGAAGAAAAGGCTGATAAGTATTTTAGGAAGCATTGCGCTGGTGGCGGGCCTTCTTGCAGGCTGCGGCAAAAGCGGCTCTCCAGATGGAGGTTCTGTAGAGAGGGAGGAAGACCGGCTGATGGATGAGGTTGTGGTAACCATGCCCGCAACGTCAGAGCCTGAATCTGGATTTGATCCGGCTTATGGCTGGGGAGCGGGAGAACACGTCCATGAGCCGCTGATCCAAAGCACTCTTACTAAGACGACAGAAGATCTTAAGATTGAAAAGGATCTGGCAACAGACTATCAGGTAAGCCCTGACGGCCTTACCTGGACGGTCACGATCCGTGATGACGCGGCGTTCACGGACGGGGAGCCTCTGACGGCGGAGGATGTGGCATTTACTTATAATAATTGCAAGGATAAGAGCACAGTCAATGATTTTACCATGCTGGATAAGGCTGTGGCAGTGGATGATAAGACTATTGAGTTCCATATGACAAGAGCATTTTCTATCTGGCCTTATACTATGGCGGTAGTGGGAATCGTCCCGGAACATGCCTATGACGAGAAGTATGGACAGAATCCGATGGGTTCTGGCCGCTATATCATGAAGCAGTGGGATAAAGGACAGCAGGTGATCTTTGAGGCCAATCCGGACTATTATGGGGAGAAGCCAAGAATTAAGAAAGTTACGGTTCTGTTCATGGAAGAGGACGCTGCGCTGGCAGCAGCAATGGCTGGAAAAGTGGATGTGGCGCATACTGCGGCTTCTTACAGCGAGCAGAACGTAGAAGGCTACAGTCTTTTGGCCGTGCAGACGGTAGACAACCGGGGATTTAACCTGCCGTGCGGCAAGCCGCGGGAAAAGGAGGGCATTACTTACGGCAACTCGTTTACGGCAGATGTGAATGTAAGGCGGGCGATCAATATCGGAATAGACCGGGAAGAGATGATTGAAAATGTGCTGAATGGATACGGAACCCAGGCCTATAGCGTATGTGACAAGATGCCCTGGTATAACAGCCAGTGCGAGGTGGAATATGACCAGGAGGAAGCAAAAAGGCTTCTTTCGGAGGCCGGATGGGAAGAGGGCAAAGACGGCATCCGGGAAAAGAACGGGGAAAGAGCAGCCTTTACCTTGATGTTCAGCACCGGGGACAGCGTCCGCCAGGCGCTTGCGGAAGATACGGCCAATCAGCTGAGGGAAATCGGGATTGAAGTGAAGACCGAGGGCGTAGGCTGGGATGTGGCGTACGACAGGGCCCAGTCAGAGCCGCTAATGTGGGGCTGGGGCGCCCATACGCCGATGGAACTGTACAATATTTATCATACTCTTGAAGGAAAAGGTATTGGACAGGCGGAGTATTCGCCTTACGCTAATGAAAAGGTAGACCAGTATATGGATCAGGCGCTTGCCACAGGCTCATTGGAAGATTCCTATGAATTATGGCAAAAGGCCCAGTGGGATGGAAACACTGGCATTACCCAGGAAGGGGATATCCCATGGATCTGGCTGTGCAATATAGATCATCTGTATTTTGTAAGGGACGGCCTAGCGATCGCGGATCAGAAGATCCATCCTCATGGGCATGGATGGTCTATAGTAAATAATGTGGATCAGTGGTTCTGGGAGGACAAATAATGAAAAGGCGCTATGCCATTAAGATCACTCAAAACATCATACGGGCGCTGCTTTTGGTGATCCTGACCAGCATGGTGGCATTCGCGCTTATGAAGGCCTCCCCGGTAGACCCGCTTCAGGCGAACGTCGGGCAGGCCGCGCTGGGCAGCATGAGCCAGGAGCAGATTGAGAAGCTGCGTGAATATTGGGGAGTCGGGACATCCCCTGTCCGGCAGTACCTGTCCTGGGCCGCCGATTTCGCTACAGGCGATATGGGGACATCCCTTTTGTATCGTCAGCCGGTCAAGGACGTGATCGCGGTCAAACTGTCGAATTCCCTTTTCCTGATGGCGCTTGCCTGGGTGATCTCGGGGATACTGGGATTTGCGCTGGGAGCGGTCGCCGGGATGAATGAGGGACGTTTGATAGACAAGGGAATCAAGGGCTATTGCCTTTTGATCTCCAGCACGCCCACCTTCTGGCTGGCGCTTCTTCTGCTGGTAGTATTCGGAGTATGGCTGAAAATACTGCCTATTGGGCTTAGCGTGCCGATCGGAGTGGAGGCCAGCGGGGTTACATTCATGGACCGGGTGTATCACGCGATTCTGCCAGCGGTTACTTTGAGCATTACCGGCGTATCAAATATCGCGCTTCATACCAGGGAGAAGACGATAGATATCATGGAAAGCGACTTTATGCTGTTTGCGCTAGCCAGAGGAGAGAGGGGCTGGAGGCTTTTCTGGCGCCATGGATTCCGCAACGTCCTGCTTCCCGCGATTACGCTGCACTTTGCGGCCATCAGCGAGATTATCGGAGGCTCCGTCCTTGTAGAGCAGGTGTTCTCCTATCCGGGGATTGGGCAGGCGGCGGTAGCGGCAGGGCTTGGAAGCGATATGCCGCTTTTGATGGCGATTACCATCGTCACCGCCCTGTTCGTCTTTGGAGGCAATCTGATCGCCAATCTCCTCTATGGGCTGGTTGACCCTAGAATCAGAAGAGGAGGGGAGGCACAATGAAGCATTTGAACCGTAGAAAGAGAGTAATGGCAGGGGTGGCGCTGGCGACGGCCTTCCTTCTTGCCGTATTTATCGGAGGTTCTATCTGCTCTGAACTGGCAGTGGCGACAGACTTTACTCAGAAGAACCTTCCTCCGGGAGCGGGACATCTTTTTGGCACGGACTGGATGGGACGGGATATGCTGGCGCGGACGTTGAAAGGACTGTCTTTGAGCATTTTTCTTGGAATCCTGGCAGCCGGGGCCAGCGCATGTATTGCCCTGATTCTGGGGATTGCTTCCGCGACACTTGGAAAGACTGTGGATAAGGTCATTACGTTTATCATTGATCTGATACTTGGAATCCCGCATATCCTTTTGCTGCTTTTGATCTCAGTGGCTCTGGGCAAAGGGCTTAGAGGCGTGGCCCTGGGAATCGCGCTGACGCACTGGCCATCCCTTGCCCGCCTGATACGGGCGGAAGTATTACAGCTTAAAGAAAGTCCGTACATACAGGTTGCGCAGAAACTTGGAAAGAGCAGATGGTACATTGCCCGAAAGCACATGCTGCCCCATCTGCTGCCCCAGTTCCTGGTAGGGCTGGTGCTTTTATTTCCCCATGCGATCCTGCATGAGTCCAGCATCACCTTCCTGGGATTCAGCCTGTCTGCACAGCAGCCCGCGATCGGTATCGTGCTGTCAGAATCTATGAAGCATCTGGTGACGGGAAAATGGTGGCTTGCCCTGTATCCCGGAATATTCCTGGCACTGACTGTAGCCATGTTCTATGTAGCAGGGGAAGGGCTTCGCAAGATTGCAGATCCAGGAAGCGTGCACGGATAGGAGAAGAGAAAATGGAATTACTGAATATCAAGGATCTGAATATATCGTTTACGCAGTATGATAAGGGGATGCGCCAGACCGAGCTGAACGTGATCCGCAGCCTGGATGTGACGGTGAACGCCGGGGAGATGGTGGCAGTGGTAGGCTCCAGCGGTTCAGGGAAAAGTCTGCTGGCCCATGCGATTCTGGGGCTTTTGCCTTATAATGCTTCCATAAAAGGCGATATGGCCTATTGTGGCAGCGAACTGACACAGGAGAGAATTGAAAAACTCAGGGGAAACGAGATCGTCATGGTTCCCCAGAGCATTGCGTATCTGGATCCTCTGATGAAAATAGGTCCACAGATCCGCAAAGGGAGAAAAGACGGAACTACGAAAAAGAAGTTAAGAGACATTTTTTCCAGGTATGAGTTGAAGGAGGATGTGCAGAATCTGTACCCTTTCGAACTTTCCGGGGGAATGAACCGGAGGATTCTGATCTCAACCGCCCTGATTGAAGAACCCAGGCTGGTGATTGCCGATGAGCCGACGCCGGGTCTGGACTTAAAGGTGGCAAAGAGGGCCATGGGGCATTTTCGGGAACTGGCGGATATGGGGGCTGGTGTGCTGGTGATCACCCACGATCTGGAACTGGCGCTTGAAGTGGCAGACCGGATTGTCGTCTTCTATGCGGGATGCACGGTGGAAGAAGCCAAAGCCTGTGATTTCGAGAAGGAAGAGACGCTGCGCCATCCTTATACCAAGGCGCTGTGGAGGGCCATGCCAATGCATGGATTCCAGACTATTGAAGGCACGCAGCCGTATGCCAAGGATATGCCTGAGGGGTGTCCGTTTTCTCCCAGATGCCAGTCATATACAAAGGAGTGTGTGAGGGAAGTTCCACTGCGACATCTAAGGGATGGGCGCGTCAGATGCCTGCATGCGAGATAGTCGATCTGCCGCAGGGTGAAAAATCAGGAGGTCCAAGGCCTGGTGGCCGCAAGGCAAGTGAGATTAAAGAGATAGGAGAGGCAGGAATATGAGATTAGAGGCACGCGGGGTTGCTTACCAGTATGGAAATGGAAGTCCAAGGATTCTTGAAGACTTTGATTTTGAAATGGAACACACGGAGAGGGTGGGCATTATGGCACCCAGCGGATATGGGAAGACAACTCTGTGCAAACTGCTTTCCGGTTATCTGAAGCCGGAAAGAGGCCAGGTTCTTCTGGATGGAAGGCCTCTTAGCCAGGAGAACGGCTACTGCCCGGTTCAGATGATCTGGCAGCAGCCGGAGATGGCTGTCAATCCAAGGATGCGTATGAGAGACGTGATTCTGGAAGGAGACCAGGTTGAAGAACGAGTCTGGAGGGAGCTAGGGATCGAAGAAGACTGGATGAACCGGTTTCCCACAGAGTTATCCGGCGGCGAATTGCAGCGATTCTGCATAGCCAGGGCGCTGGGGAAAAGGACAAGGTTTTTACTAGCAGATGAGATCAGTACCATGCTGGACTTGATCACTCAGAGCCAGATATGGGACTTCCTGGTCAAGGAAGTAGGGCGAAGGCAGATCGGACTGATCGTAGTCAGCCACAACAAGCCCTTGCTTGATCATGTCTGCACGAGAATTGCAAATTTGAGCAAGACTGCATATAATAAGTAAGTAGGGACAATATTTTGCCCTTATTTACTTATTTTATTGTATACATATAGGCATAGAAGAAGGGAAAGCGGCTTGGGGGGAATAATGTGGACAGGATAGAGAACGAACGGCAGACGAGACAGTACATAAAAATGACGGAGACGCCAGTGCCACGGCTCATAACGCGGCTTGGCATCCCCACGATCATCAGCATGCTGATAACGAATATCTATAATACGGTAGATACATATTTCGTGAGCATGGCAGGGACCAGCGCCAGCGGGGCTGTGGGCATCGTGTTCAGCCTGATGGCGATTCTTCAGGCATTCGGATTCATGTTCGGCCATGGGGCAGGGAGCCTCATTTCCCGCAAGTTGGGGAAGAAGGATAAGGAAAGCGCCAGCAGGTTCGCGTCCACCAGTTTCTTCATGGCGTTGCTGTTTGGAACATTGATTGGAGCCCTGGGAATTCTATTCCTGACTCCATTTATGCGGCTGCTGGGCAGTACGGAGACGATACTGCCTTATGCCAGGCAGTATGGATTCTTTATTCTGCTTGCAGGGCCATTCATGACCAGCAGCTGCGTGCTGAATAACATCCTGCGTTATGAAGGGCGGGCGGCCTACGCCATGGTGGGGCTTACCGCGGGCGGGATTCTGAATATGATCGGGGATCCCATCCTGATGTTCTATCTGAACCTGGGCGTTGCCGGAGCCGGGCTGTCTACGGCGCTGTCACAGATGATCAGTTTCCTTATCCTCCTTGGCATGTTTCTTACTGGGAAGACAGAGAGCAAACTTTCGATCCGTCTGGTGACGAAGAAGGCGGAAGATGTGATAATGATCGTAAAGACGGGATTCCCCAGCCTGATCCGTCAAGGGCTTGGCAGTATATCCACCATGCTTCTTAACCATCAGGCTGGCGTCTACGGGGATGCGGCGGTGGCTGCCATGAGTATTGTGAACCGGATCTGCATGCTGATCTTTTCTGTAGGGCTTGGCCTGGGGCAAGGCTATCAGCCGGTGGCTGCGTTCAACTATGGTGCGGGAAAATACGACCGGGTGAAGAAAGGCTTCTGGTTTACAGCAGCATCAGGCGAGATCATCCTGGGCGGGCTCGCGGCGATGGGACTGCTCGTGTCGGCTGATGTTATCGGCCTGTTTCGGGATGACCCGGAGGTTATCCGAATCGGCGTGACGGCGCTTCGGCTCCAGTGTGTCGCCTGCTTCTTCCAGCCGCTTACGGTATGTACGAATATGATGTTCCAAAGCGTAGGGGAGAGTGGGAAGGCATCTTTTCTGGCATCGCTAAGAAGCGGCATCTGCTTCATCCCGCTGATATTGATCCTTCCGTCTTTTATGGGGCTTGCAGGCGTGCAGATTGCCCAGACGGCGGCCGATCTTATGACATTCGCAATATCGCTGCCGCTTTTGATACCATTTTTACGAACATTGGAGAAGACGAATGAAAAAGAAAGTTGTGAAATATAGTTTGCTTGCCCTGCTGATCATACTGGCGGCATTCTCCCAGACATTAAGTATGAAGGCCGATATCGGCGTGTGCGCCTGCTGGGATTCTGTCAGCATGAATGTATATCAGATTACCGGAATAAAGGTAGGGACATTCAGCATAGTGGGGAATCTGGCCTGCGTGGCGATCCAGCTGCTGATTCTGAAGAAAGAATTTCCACCTGTGAAATTCTTACAGATTCCAGTAGCCATCCTTTTCGGTATTGTAACGAACGCAGTATACTATCATGTACTGGTTTTTGAGATACACAGCTACTTTGTCAGGATGCTGTTGTGGGCGTTATCCTATATAGGTCTCGCGCTTTTTATTGGAGCGCTGACGATCATGGATATCATTACCATGCCTGTAGAGGGAACTTGCTATATCATAAGCAGCAGGTATGGAATTGATTTTGCCAAACTGCGCCTGTCAGCGGATGCAGCCTGCATTATAATCTCTCTGGCCCTGACATTTGCCTTTGGCCTGACCTTGAAGATTCGCGAGGGGACGATAGCGGGAATGCTGGTGCTGGGGCCACTGATGGGATGGTGTATGAAATGGGAGAAGAAAGTACTGGAACATATTGACTTATAGTGTCCGCCGCTTTCCTATTCTTTGCTGGTATGTTAGAATATTGGCAGGACATATCGCGAAGGAAAGACAAGATGGAAAGGCATGTTATGAAGAGGAAGAGACTACATAGAACGAACCGAATAAAAGGAATCGCCGGCTGCATATTATTGGCAGCCGGTTTTGCACTGCTTTTTATCTCCAGATTATCCCAGGAGTTTGCCCACTGGTACAGCACGAAGGTGTATCCGGTCTGGGTGGGAACCACAGGCAGGCTGATGAACCTTTTTCCTTTTTCCGTGTCTGAAGTTCTTCTGTATATCATGATTGTCATTATTCTATTGTCTGCAGGAGTGCTGATTATAAAAGAAGTGAGAGGAAAGGCAGGGAAGAAGGAGGCGTGTTCCTGGGGAATGGGCGTGTTCCTGCTTGCGGCCTCTCTGTTCTTTCTCTATGTATTAAACTGCGGGGTCAACTACCACCGGGAATCCTTCTCGGAGAGTTCGGGCATCCAAGTAAAAGACTATACGGCGGGCGATTTAAAAGAAGTCTGCCAGTGGCTTACCCAGAAGGTAAATGAGACAAGCAGCCAGGTGGAGCGCGATCAAGACGGAGTGATGGTACTGGATATCCCGATGGAGAAATACGCAGCAGAGGCAATGAGGAGCCTGGGGAAGGAATATCCGGAACTGGCCGGATATTATCCCCGGCCTAAGGGATTGCTGGTGCCTTGGATACTCTCTATCCAGAATCTGACAGGGGTCTATTCGCCGTTTACCGTAGAAGCGAATTATAACAGCGGGATGACAGATTACAATATTCCTTTTACCGCCTGCCACGAACTTTCCCATCTGAGAGGATTCATGCAGGAAGAGGAAGCCAATTTCATCGCCTATCTGGCCTGTAGCAGATCAGTTAACGTCCAGTTCAGATACAGCGGGAATCTGCTGGGATGGGTCTACTGTATGAGCGTTCTGCATACGGTAGATTATGACGCGTGGGAAGAAGTACGGCAGACGCTGGCGCCGGAAGTGGAGCCGGATCTTGCGGCAAACCGGGAGTACTGGGCCAGATATGACGGGGCAGTGGCAGAAGTATCCAACAAGGTGAATGATACCTATTTGAAGGCAAACGGCCAGGATGACGGGGTGAAAAGTTATGACCGCATGGTCGATCTGATCGTCGCCTATTATTTGCAAGTTATTCTGGCGTAGACATTCAGTCTATGCTAGAATATGAATAAAGCATTATATTTCTAATACTCTAGCGGCATATGCCGTATCTTCAATCTATTGCCTACCGGCATCTATTCGGAAATCTCAATGCTTAAAAACCCCAGGAAAACAGCAGAGAGGTTCCGGAATGAATAGGGTGCGAGAAGGGAGCCTCCTGCAATTAAACAAGGAGGAAAACCTATTTCAGAGAATCCGGAATTAGACAAGGAGGAAGGAATCAGTAGGATAAAGAAGGAGGCTGATAGTATATGAATGTAGGATCAAGGCTGACGGTTAAGGCGTACCCTGTCACAGAATTGTGCTATGGGGATGAGAATCGGGTGACGGTGGATGGCAGGATGACGGTCTGCAAGAATATTGCAGACAAGATTCTGGCGCAGGAACCATTGATTAAGGAGATTGATATCCGTATTATCATGCCGGATGAGCACCAGCAGCATACCAACACGGTGATGGATGTGATTCCTCTGGCAACAAAAGTGCTGGGACGGGTGGGGGAGGGCATTACCCATACCCTGACAGGCGTATATGTGCTCCTTACCGGCGTGGATGAGAGCGGGCGCCAGGTGTGCAATTTTGGAGCCAGCGACGGAATACTCGAGGAGAAGATTGCCTGGGGGCGGGCAGGAACGCCGCTTAGGAGCGATATGCTGATCTCCTTTGACGTAGTCCTTAAGGAAGGATCCTGGGCGGACCGTCCGGGCCCGGAAGCAGCCCATCGCGCCTGCGATACATTCTGCCAGATATTCCGGGATCAAATGAAGAAGTTCAATGGATACAAGTGCGCAGAAAAGCATGTTTTTCAGGAGACGTATGAGCCGGGGAAAAAAGATGTCTATATTGTAAAGGAAGTATCCGGGCAAGGCGCCGTATATGATACACGGATGTTCGGACATGAGCCTTGCGGATTCGAAGGCGGGAAGTCTGTCATTGATATGGGCTGCATGCCTGCGCTGGTGACGCCCAATGAATTCAGGGATGGCATTATGCGCGCGATGGACTAGGATTCGACGATAAAGTATGGAGGTGCAGTTATGGGAATTGGAACAAGCATGAAAGAAACTTCCCTGCATTATTACAGGGATCCTTTGGTAGAAGCCGTATCGGAAGACCCGGAAGTCAATCTGAGGGGCATCATCATTGTGGGATCGCCGGATAAGAATGAGGATAAATATCTGTCAGCGGAGCGGGTCGGGGTCAGCCTGGAATGCATGAGGGCGGACGGAGCCATTTTCTCCTGCAATGGGATTGGCAATAATCACGTTGATTATGCCCATGCCATTGAAGCGGCAGAAGTAAGGGATGTGCCAGTGGTGGCTCTTAGCATGTGTCCGGCGAAGGACTTCGTGGTGCAGAATGATCATCTGGATGGCGTGCTGTCCTACTATAAGACGATCGACAAGATGGGGCAGGCCGGGGATGAGACGACGGTACTTGCCGAGAATACGGTAAATAAGCTGGATGCCAGAAAGGCGCTGGCAATGCTGAAATTAAAAATGAGAAAGAAAGAACAGAGGTAGGAAAAATGGAGATTGAAAAGATGTCATGTATTGACTGTGCAGTAAAGAATTGTGATAAGGAAGATAAGGCGTTTCCAGAATTCTGCGTGACCACGCATCTGAACCAGGAAGTATTGCAGGATGCGCTGGAGTGCTATCGGGAAGAAGAGAATCATGCGACGATGGTAGCAGCGGCGGAAGTGGAATACGAGCATTACTGCCAGTACACAAGAGTACAGGAGATCATGGCTTTTGCTGAAAAGATCGGGGCGAAGAAGATTGGTATCGCCACCTGTGTCGGCTTGCTGTCAGAGAGCCGTACTTTAGCAAGAATATTCAGGAATCATGGATTTGAAGTGTATGGTGTTGCCTGCAAAGTGGGCGTCGTGCCAAAGGTTGACATCGGAATACCAGAGAAATGTACCGGGATCGGGAAGAACATGTGCAATCCGATTCTTCAGGCCAAGCTTCTCAATGAGCAGAAAACGGACTTGAACGTAGTGGTTGGCCTGTGCGTAGGACATGACAGCCTGTTCTATAAATATTCGGACGCGATCGTGACTACAGCGGTGACAAAAGACAGAGTGCTGGGGCATAACCCGGTGGCTGCGCTTTACACGGCGGATAGTTATTACAAAGAGAAATTAAATAAATAAAAACTGGACAGAATAGAAGCAGACAGCCTTAAAAGGTCAGCTTGACAGGAGAGGATATAAGAATCAGATGGACAGACAGTATGATGGCGCGCTGTTTTTAGCGGACGTGACAGAAAAAATAAAAACCAGGCTTGAAGAAATCGACCGGTCTCTTGCAGAAGGCCAGCAGGAGATTGAAAACATGCACGAGTATTACTGGGAGAATTATACGGAGATGGACCAGTATGGCTATGAGGATTACGATAATCAGCAGGCGCTGCTGCATCAGGTGAATGCCAATCAGGAAAAATGGATGCAGAAGCACAGGTATGAGAAGATGATCGCTTCCCCATTCTTCGGGAGAGTAGACTTTATCTGCGAGGGAGAGATGGAGCCATACTATATCGGTATCGGAAACTTTGCGCCGCATCTGGGGATGAGGCCTATGGTGTACGACTGGCGGGCCCCGGTCAGCGGCCTGTTCTACGATTATGACAGCGGCCCGGCCTTCTACGAGGCCCCGGCTGGCCGGATAGAAGGGGAGATCCGTGCTAAGTGGCAGTACAAGATTAAGAACGAAAGACTCATCTATGCCTTTGAGAGCGATACGAAGATCGATGATGAGATTCTAAAGGAAGAACTGGGAAAGAACGGCGATGTCAGGCTTAAAAATATCGTGCGTACCATACAGAAGGAGCAGAATGCCATTATCCGCAACACCAAGGATAAGATCCTGGCAATCCAGGGAGCAGCGGGGAGCGGCAAGACGAGCGTCGCCCTGCACCGCATCGCGTACCTTCTTTACCATGACCGTAAGAACCTGAAGTCTTCCAACATACTGATCCTGTCGCCCAACAGCGTCTTTGCCGACTATATTTCCCATATTCTTCCGGAACTGGGGGAGGAGAACATCCGGGAAATGAGTTTTGACCTGTTTGCCTATCGGGAACTGAAGGATACGGCAGCGGACTGCGAGGACAGATACCATCAGCTGGAACGCTTGATGCGATGTTCGGATGCCAGGAGCGCAGAACGATACCACGAGAAGCAGTCGGAGGCATTCATCGGGCAGACGGAGGGCTTCCTTGCTTCGTTGGAAGATGCACTTCTGGATTTTAAGGATGTGGAATTCCGGGAAATGAAATTGACCGAGGAGGAATTGATCCGTCTGTTCTACTTCAAGTTTAAAGAGACGCCGCTTCTTGCAAGGATGGATGCGGTAATGGAGTATTTCATTGACGCATACGAGACCTTGCATGGCAGGTCCCTTTCTGACGAGGAGAGGGAACGGCTTCAAGGTAAGTTTGATCAGATGTATGTGACAAAGGATATCTATGAGATCTACAATATGCTTATGGAAGAATGCGGGTATCCGAAACTTCCCAAGGCCTCATATGAGAAGCGCCTGATCGAGTATGAGGATGTGTTTCCCATGCTCTATCTTAAGTACAGGCTGAAGGGAACGAAAGCCCATAAGCATATCAAGCATCTGGTCATAGATGAGATGCAGGATTATTCGTATCTTCAGTATGTCATCCTTCAGAATCTGTTCTCCTGCAGGATGACGATCCTGGGAGACCGGGCGCAGACGCTGGATGAAAAGCCCCATGACGTGCTTGCCTTCCTGCCCCGGATATTCGGAAAGGGAATCCGTAAGATCGTGATGGATAAGAGTTACCGCAATACGGTAGAAATTGCAGACTATGCAGCACGGATCAGCGGCATCGAAGGAACGGAACTTCTGAACCGGCATGGGAAGCCAGTAGAAGAACAGACATTTTCCAAAGCGGAAGAGATGCTGGATGCAATCTGCGAGAATCTGAACTTGGGAGAGAATGAGGAAAATAGCGCCAACGCTGCGAGGAGCAGCGAGGGATACGAGACGGCAGCAGTTCTTACAATGACGGAAGGGGAAGCCATTGCTATCTATCGGCTCCTTAAGAACAGAGGCATTGAGGCATCCTATGTTGACCGGGATAGCAGTTTATTTAAGAAGGGACTGACGGTTACGACCTTCTATCTCGCGAAAGGACTGGAGTTTGACCAGGTATTTGAGATTCAGGGGGACAAAGAGAATCCACTTCTTGGGCAGGCCGCCTATATCTGTGCCACCAGAGCCCTTCATGAATTATATGTATATTGCCTGGAGGGGTAAGAAAAGCAGGCACGGAATGGGAGAGGCCATTCCGTGCCTGAATTATGGATATGCATTTGCAATCTATGTGTCAATCTTGATATTCGCCAGCGCGTTTGCAAAAGCATTATTGATTGGTTCTTCCTTCTGCTTCTTCAGATAGTTCTGGACATCTTTTTTGGAAACTCCGGCGCCTTCTTTTTCTCTTCGCTTCTTGAAAGCGGAGAGTTTTTCTTTGTATCCGCAGGCGCAGACAAAGGTCTCTTCTTCGCCTTTTTTGATAATCTCCATCTTCTTGTGGCAGTTTGGGCAGCGGGCATTGCTCAGCCGGGCAATGGTCTCCCGGTAGCCGCATTCCCGGTCCTGGCATACCAGGAGGCGCGCGTTCTTTCCATTGACCGCCAGCATCCGCTTGCCGCATCTTGGACACTTGGTATTGGTCAGATTATCATGGCGGAAGGTACCGTCCGCTGTCTTGATCTCCTGGATAAGTTCCTTGGTGTAATCCTGTATCTCGGCAAGGAACTGGGCATCTTTGTGGGCGCCTTTGGCAATGTTGGAAAGTTCCAGTTCCCACTTGGCCGTAAGTTCCGGCTTCTTTAAGTCCTCGGGAACTAGTTCCAGAAGCTGCTTTCCTTTGGAAGTGATGAGAATCTCATTTCCTTTTTTCTCTATCAGGAAGGAGTGGAATAGTTTTTCTATAATATCCGCCCTTGTGGCCACGGTTCCAAGCCCTCCGGTCTCGCCAAGCATCTTGCGCGCCTTTGCGTCCCGGGACTCCATGTATTTGACCGGATTCTCCATAGCAGTCAGCAGGGTCGCCTCGGTAAACCTTGCAGGCGGTTTTGTCTTCCCTGTCGTCAGGGAAATCTGGCTGATGGATAGTTGCTCTCCTTTCTTAAGGAGCGGCAGGGGCTGTTCGCAGGACTGCCAGGAGGCATCGTCTTCTTCCGGATCATCCAGGAAAGAACTGTCAGCTGCGCTGGAGGAATCATAGATAGCCTTCCAGCCAGGAGATCGGATGACCTTTCCTTTGGCAGTAAAGGCCTGGCCGCAGGCGGAGGCCTTCAAAGTAGTCTGCTCATATTCGAAGGCCGGATAGAGGACGCTGATAAATCTCCGTATCACCAGATCATAGATCTTGCGCTCATCGTTGCTCATATGCTCCAGCTGGACATATTCTTCCGTCGGGATGATGGCATGGTGGTCGCTGACCTTCGCGTCATCTACGAACGCCTTGCTGGTCTTTATAGGCGCTTTTAAAAGCGAAGGTATGAACTTCTTGTAAGGTCCGATATTGCATGCTTTCAGGCGCTCCTTGATGGTTGGAACGATGTCGGAGCCAATGTAGCGGGAGTCCGTTCTGGGATAAGTCAGGACCTTATGCTGCTCATAGAGGCGCTGCATGATATTCAGGGTCTCTTTGGCGGAGAAGCCAAAACGCCGGTTGGCATCCCGCTGTAGTTCCGTTAAGTCGTATAAGCCCGGAGAAAACGTTTTCTTGGCGGACTTCTGGACATCCGTTATCTGCAGAGCCTGACCCTTGAGGCTGGATTCCAGATCCGTGATGAAAGAACGCTGAAACGAGCGCAGGCTTCCATTTTTTTCATTCTGCCAGGACCATTTTACATTGCCGGCGACGCAGGAAAGGCCATAGTATTCTTCCGGCTTGAAGGTACGGATCTCTTCTTCCCGGCGGGCAATGATTGCCAGGGTAGGCGTCTGTACCCGTCCGCAGGAGAACTGGGCATTATACTTGCAGGTCAGCGCCCGGGTGGCGTTGATGCCCACCAGCCAGTCGGCCTCAGCGCGGCTTTTTGCTGCGTAATACAGATTATTGTATTGGCGCCCGTCTTTTAAACTTAAGAATCCTTCCCGGATAGCCTTATCCGTAACGGATGAGATCCACAGCCTTTTGATCGGCTTATGGCAGCCGGACTTGTCAAGGATCCAGCGGGCGACCAGTTCGCCTTCCCGCCCGGCATCTGTGGCAATGATAATGTCCGATACATCCTTGCGGAAGAGTTGGGTCTTGACATTGTGATACTGCTTGGAGGTCTGCTTGATGACCACCAGCTCCCATTTTTCCGGAAGCATGGGGAGGTAGGACATATTCCATTCTTTGAACTTTTTGTCATATTCCTCCGGGTCAGCCAAGGTTACGAGATGCCCCAGGGCCCAGGTCACGATATATTTGCTGCCCTCGATGGCACCCGGCAGGTTCTTGTGACAGTCCAGAACCCGGGCAATGTCGCGGGCTACAGAAGGCTTTTCAGCCAGTACGAGTGATTTCATATATGATAGTCTCCTTTGATATTCGGTTGAATGTACCTATTCAACATAGCGGATTTAAGCCAGTTTGTCAACGGATAGCCCATATAAGCCGAATATCCTGTCAGATAATTTTTACATTTTATTGGAGAAAAATAAAAAAAGGAGTTGCAAATTCTAGCGGATTATGATAACATATATCTCGGTCACGCTTAAGGATAAGCAAGATATGGCTCCGTGGTCAAGCGGTTAAGACATCGCCCTTTCACGGCGGTAACACGGGTTCGATTCCCGTCGGAGTCATTTGCGCGAAAGCGCTTTATATATAGAATGGCGCCATAGCCAAGCGGTAAGGCAAAGGTCTGCAACACCTCTATCACCAGTTCGATTCTGGTTGGCGCCTTTTTGATAAGACGAAAATTAATATCTAACAAACTTAAAAAAGAGCCGGCAACGAGATGCATGATTAAATGACATCGCGTTGCCAGTTTTTTTTCTAAAAATAGTACGTCCTTTCATCCTGGCGCTCTATTTAAAGTTCAATTCTTCTGCCTTTCTCGGCGGAAAGATATGCGGCATACATAATCTTTGTTGTCTCCAGCGCGATATCGATTCCTGATTCAGGCTCTCTGTTATAGGCCACATCCTCAGCAAACGCCTGTAATTCCGCTGTGTAGCCTCTTAATGTCTCCTCCGCCACAAACACATTGTTCCAGCCGGTTTTACACTTCAGATTCTCGGAGATATAGACGTCATCCAGTCCCTCATCGTCCATAAAGAAACTTCTCATGTTATTTGGAGGCGTCATGAGGCACTCGAGAACTCCGTCATTTGTGATGAGATTAATATGATTCTGAATTCCCCCCATATAGTGTTCGGAACTTAGTATAACTGCTTTTGTGCCGTCGGAGAAGGTAAGCGTGATATGTCCGAAATCTTCCACATCATTAAATTTACTCAGGATATGCTTCTTATCTTCTTCCGGGAAATCGGCTACAATTCTTCCAGTATCCGCGACGACGCTTACTGGCTTGATCTTATAGCCGCGTATCTCGGACTCCACCTGTTTCAGATACAGCACGCCAGCAATCGGGTGAGAGCCAAGACGCATGATGCTGCCGCCTCCTACGAGACTCCAGTCTTTGGACAGCGGCGAGGTAGATCCGTGAACGCTGCATTCTGCGTTCATATAGATCACGCGGCTTTTTTTCTTTCTCAGAATTTCCGCTGCCTTTACAATGGCAGGGGAATAAATATAGTTTTCCGCATACATAAAGAGTTTGTCGCTGTTTCCTATTTTCTCTTTTGCCTCCTTGAGGTCTTTTAAAATTCTTTCATACATTTTCGCTTTTGAAACTTTGTCCCCCACCGGCTTCTCATCCGTCTCATCTCCAAAATACCCGGTCAGAGGCTTGTCGCAGATAACATGCTTGCCTGCCTCCATTGCCTTATAGGCAAAAGGCAGATGGAGAAACGGGGGAAGCGTAATGTCAATAATATCCACTTCCGGGTCGGAAAGTACTTTCTCGTAATCCGCCGTTGCATATTCATAATTCCACTTCTCCTTCAATGATTCCGCGCGCTCGATCTGGCTGTCAACCGCGGCTTTCAGCTTGATATCCAGATAATTAACCTTTACCCATGCGTTTGAATGAAAATTTCCGGCAAATCCGCATCCGATTACCGCCACACCAATTGATTTCATCATATTGTCCTCCGTTTTTTATTTTCAGGTTCTTCACATCTGAGATAAGTATAAAATTAACGAAGTGCATATACAATTTGCTAGCGTAAAATTTTACTCGGAAAAATGAAATAGAAATTAAAAGAGGACACCACTTTGTGATAAAGTATTTAGGCCGACAAGCAAAAATACACACAAAGGGAGGTGTCCTCTATGATTAAAAGTATAAAATATTTTGAGGAAGAATGCATTAAAAAATTTGAAAAACTTGTAGATGATTTTATGAAAGAGCCAACAAAGATAGCAGAGTATGTTCTTGGCGTAACAGATGAATTACACAAGCTTGGTCTGGAAATGATTAAAGAATCGCTGGAGTCTATGGATCAAATGCTTCAGGAAAGTCCCATTCGTAAGAAAAACTGGGTTGTAGAAGCTCATGATACAAAGCAACTCACAACGTCTCTCGGAGATGTGCAGTTTGCTAAAACATTATTTAAAAATCGGGAGACAGGAAAAAGTGAATATCTGCTAGATAAGATAATCGGACTCGAACCAAAGGAAAGAATGACTGAAGATGCAGAGGCAAAACTGCTAGAGGAGGCTGTGCAAACCTCATATCGTCGTGGAGGGGAAGCTGCCAGTTTAACTACTGATGTAACAAAACAGACTGTGAAAAACAAAATCCATGAATTGAAATTTCCTAAAAATGCAGAGAAACCAAAAATAAAGAAGGTGGTCGATTATCTATATATTGATGCTGATGAAGACCATGTATCCCTGCAATTTCGCGAACATAAGGGCGATTTGATAAGGAACGATAATAATCAGAAAAACAACTGCTTAATTACAAAGTTAATCTACGTGTATGAAGGAACTGAAAGAGAAGCTCCTAAGAGTCACAGGTACCGGTTGGTAAATCCTTACTATTTCTGTGGTGTAAACACTGGCGAGGAAAATCACAGATTCTGGGACGAAGTGTATGAATATTTAGACAGCCATTATGACTTAAGCAAAGTAAAGAAAATATATGTAAACTCAGATGGCGGGGCTTGGATAATGGCAGGTATTAAGCGAATTGAAGGAGCAATTCACGTACTGGATGGATTTCATCTGGAAACATATTTAACGAAACTCACAAGCCACATGAAAGATACAAAGGATGATGCAAAACAGGAACTGAGAGACTGTATACGAAGTCAAACAAAAGCAGACTTTATAAAATTGGTTGATAGGTTAGAAGAATACCCGAATGCAGGGCTAGAGCGAATGGAAAAAGCCAGAGAATATATACTGTGTAACTGGAGTGCCGCAAAGCGCAGATTAAAACATAAAGATGGTGTAAAAGGGAGTAGTACGGAAGGTCATGTAAGTCATGTTCTTTCAAGTCGAATGAGTTCACGCCCATTAGGCTGGAGTGTTATTGGTGCAACAAACATGGCTAGACTCAGGGCTTATTATTACAATGGTGGAGATATGCTGGAACTTGTACGTTTTCAGGAAAAAGAGATTCCGAAAGCTGCTGGAGCAGAAGAATATAATCTTCTAAGCAGTGCCCAGATAATATCATCAGAGAGAGACCGCCATGGCGAACTAGGAAAATATGCGGAAACAATTAGTCACAGTATATCATTACAAAGCAAAAAGAAAATGTATTTCAACAGTCATATCTGGGGCTTATAAGAAGCACATGAAATGTGAGAAAGAGGCTTATTCCTCCTGATTACAAATAGACCGAAGTATTTCCAGTTGTCAATACCATAGCCGCAATGCGGTGCGAAGCAGCATTGACAACTGGAAACCTTCGGTCAAAAGAACACCCAAGAGGAATAAGCCATAGGGTGCCCGCTTAAAATCGGGCTTGCTTGTGATACGCAAAAATAGTATAGTTAAACCACAAGTCATTGCCTGATACTTTATCAGAGCATCGTGGGTGGACTCTACACCAATTTTTCCGAAGATAAATTTACGCAGCCTATACAATTTCATTTATCTTTATAATTTATAACATTTGTGTTATGATAATTCTAATTAAGGAGGAGCCATATGAATCTGAATCAGCTGCGTGCCTTCTGCACGCTTTCCCGTACCCTTCATTATTCCCGTGCTTCGGAGGAACTCCAGATAGCCCAGCCTTCTCTGAGCAGAATGATAGCCCAGCTGGAGAAAGAACTTGGAACCCCGCTGTTTGAAAAGCAGGGGCGCAACATTATTCTCACAAAGCAGGGGGAAATATTTTTAGATCATGTCAGCCGCGGCGTAGGAGAGATCGACCAAGGAGTGTCCGTATTAAAAGAGTTCATTGATCCAGGGCAGGGAACGATTGACTTTGCTTTCATCTATGCGCTGAGCCCGTCCTTTGTCCCGCATCTGGTGAAGAAATTTCTGGACGCCCCGGAGAATAAGAATATACACTTTCATTTTTACCAGGGGAATTCCAGAGATATTATTAGAAAAATAAAAGAAGGCAGCTGCGATGTGGGATTCTGTTCTTACGTAGAAGATGAACCCCTCGTCGAGCTGCGTCCGATCACGAGGCAGGAATATGTACTTATGGTCTCCAGGCATCATCCGCTTGCGAGAAAGCATACCGTGACCTTAAAGGAGGCGGCCTGCTATGACTTTATCCTTCCGCTGGACAAGACAAGCTTCGTGGAGCAGCAGTTGAAAAAAGCCAGCATCACTCCAAGCGTATCCAGCCGAGTGGAGGAGGATCACGCCGCTGCCGCCCTTGTATCCATCAATCTTGGGATTGCCATAATCCCTAAAAATAAAATGCTGGAGCATTACGACGTGAAACTGATTCCTTTTGGACCGGAACCTTTGTACCGCGTATTTTACATGGCAACCTCAAAGGGGCACAGTTTTACTCCAGCTGCCGGTAAATTTTACCGGTTTCTACTGGAAGAGACAAAAAGATAGACCATTCCCTTCTCAATGTCCTTCCACGATCGGCCTTACAAGTTCCAGCGGCATCTTTCGGCCTGTCCATATGTGAAAACTTTTGGCACCCTGGAAGAGGAGCATGTTCTGCCCGTTCATAATCGTGCAGCCGTTTTGCTCAGCCATTTCAAGAAATCTCGTCTTTCTGGGATTGTAGATTACATCCATGACTGCCAGTCCCGGACGGAAGAGACTCGTATCATTCACCGGGCTCTTTCCTTCCATTTTCCCCATTCCTACAGGCGTTGCATTTCCGAGGACATCGCTTTGCGCCACATGCTTTCTGAGAAGTTCTTCGTCAGACAGTTCCAGCACCTCTACTTTGCATTCCGTAGATTCATTCAGTCTTTCGGCCAGCCTGCGCCCGCTCTCAAACGTAGGGTCCTTAATCCCGAACAGCGCGATTTCCCGCATGCCGTCCACAGCTGCCTGGGTGCAGATGGCAGCGCTTGCGCCTCCCGTTCCGATCAGAGTCATCTTGGCACCTTCGATGGTAACGCCATTGCTTCTAAGCGTTTCCATAAATCCATATCCATCCGTATTGTAACCTTTCAGCCGGCCATCTTCGTTCAGCGCACAGTTCACTGAACCGCTGAGTCTGCCCTCCTTGCTGACCTCATCCAGATACTGGGCCGCAATCTGCTTGTTTGGCATGGTGACGCTGAATCCCCTGGCTCCGAGCGCCCTCAGTCCCTCGATTGCCTGCCCGAGCGTTTCCGGCCCGACGTCAAATGCAAGGTATTCATAGTCCAGTCCGAGCGCTTCAAACGCCGTATTGTGAATCTTTGGCGAACTGCTGTGCTCAATGGGGGTTCCGAGTACTCCCAGCAACTTTGTTTTAGCCGTCACATCTACACTCATCTCAAATAGTACCTCCTTTATGCTATCGTTCATTCTACTGTTCAAGATACCATTTGCCTGTATCAAAATCAAATTGCAAAAATGTACGAATTGATAACATTATTGTTATAGAAGTGCTGAATCGGGTTATGCCAGGGAAGAAAGCACCTTGGCCTTGGTTACGATTCCTTTTAACTGTCCATCCTTGCCGACTGCCGCGATCGGGTAAGCTGTTTCTGCCGCCAATCCCATGATATCCCCAACAAGCGCATCCGTATCTACCGTGGGGACATCCTTATGGATAACGGAACGAATGGAGAGGCTGTTCTTTTTGGCCTCGATTGCGTCGGCGATGGTAAGAATACCGGCTAGCTGGAGGCTGGCATCCACCACATATACGGTAGAGAGTTCGTTCTTCTTCATCACCCGGATGGCATGGTCTACGCCGTCATCTTCCTTAATCAGGGCCTTTGGCGTTATCATGATGTTGTGGACGCTTAGAACCTTGGATTTATCGGCATTGTTGATGAAGGCTTCTACGTATTCATCAGCGGGATGCGCGCTCATCTGTTCCGGCGTGTCCGTCTGGATCAGTTTTCCGTCTTTCATGATTGCGACCATATCCCCCAGCTTGAAGGCTTCATCAATGTCGTGCGTGATGAAAATGACGGTTTTTTTCAGTTTGCGCTGAATCTGCAGCAGTTCAAACTGCATGTCCTGGCGTACCAGCGGATCAAGGGCGGAGAAGGGCTCATCCATCAGAAGCACGTCCGGGTCATTGGCAAGGGCGCGGGCGATGCCTACGCGCTGCCGCATACCGCCGGAGAGGCTTGCGCAGGACTGGCGCTCCCAGCCGTTGAGCCCTACCATAGAGATAACTTCCATGGCCTTTTCTTCCCGATGCGCTTTTGGAATGCCTTTAACCTCCAGCCCATAAGCCACATTGCCGAGCACGTCCCGGTGGCTCATAAGGCCGAAGGACTGGAAGACCATGGAGATTTTTTCCCTGCGGAATGTAAGGAGTTCTTTTTTCGAAAGGTCTGCAAGATCCTTTCCTTCAAAAAGGATATGTCCATAGGTCGGCTTATTTAGTTGGTTAAAGCATCTTACCAGGGTGGATTTGCCTGAGCCGGACAGGCCGATGATCACGAAGATCTGGCCTCTGGGAATCTTCATATTGATATCCCACAGTGCCACAGAAACGCCGGTTTTCTTCTGCACTTCTTTTTTCGTGCTTCCATTGCTCATCATATGTGATGCCTCCGGCTTGTTAAGGCCATATAGCTTCGTTACATGCTGTACTTCAAATACAGTGTCTTTGCATTCCATATTCATCATCCTCCCTCGCTATTCTTCACTCTTGGCTTCTGACTCTGTCTTGCTTCTGGTGAACCATCCCTGCGTCAGACGGTCTATCACGACTGCCAGAATGACCACGCAGCCTCCGGCTATCAGACCCCGGCCGATCTCCGTACGGTTTACCGCATTCAAGACTTCCATTCCAAGACCCCGGGCCCCGATCATGGAGCAGGTCACGACCATTGCCATGGCCATCATCAAGGTCTGATTCACGCCGGTCAAAATAGTCGGGATTGCCTGTGGAATCTGCACCTTAAATAGTGTCTGCCATCTGGTAGAGCCAAAAGACCGCGCGGCCTCCACCACTTCCTTGTCTACCTGGCGGATGCCAAGGCTGGTCAGGCGGATGACGGGGACTATGGCATAGATGACGGTTGCAATGACTGCGGAAGCATTTCCAAGCCCGAAAAGAAGCAGGGCGGGAATCAGATATACGAATACGGGCATGGTCTGCATCGTGTCCAGAATGGGACGCACGATGCGATTGGCACGTGGCGAGTTAGAAATCAGTATTCCGATAGGGAGTCCCAGAAGAAGGGCAAGCACGACGCTGGCAAGCACGATGGAGAGGGTGAGTATCATCTCATCCCAAAATCCCACTATGCCTACCAGGCTTAGGATCGCGGCATACAGGACGCCGGTTCGAAGCCTTCCTTTTGCGCGCCATCCCGCAAGGAATACCAGAATCAGGAATAAGAACCAGGGAATGTGCTCCAACAGCCATTTGAATCCGTTGACCATTCCGCCAAGCAGGGCCTGGATCTTCTCAAGGACAGGCTCTGCGGAAACCGCAAAGTGGCGGACTGCATTATCGATGGCATCGGTATTGGGCTTATGTACGAAAGGAAATCCGCTAAGCCAGTCAGTCCCTTTCTTATTCGCCCCATTCTGAAGGCTGGAAGCCATAGTCTTAGCCTGCTTGGGCGTCAGCCATTCTTCGATCAATTCAGGGTGCTGCTTTAGCAGCCATCTGGCGGCCTGGGAGTGGTCTGCCTTATGGTCCTGCATATAAGCAAGCCCTTCGCTGATCAATTTGGAACCTGTGTGGTATTTAGAGAGAAATTTGCAGAAATCAGGATTAGACTTGGTAAATTCGTTGCTTGCCGCTACCGTAACCGTGACTGCCGGGCAGGCGCCGATGCCGTCCTGGAAGGTGGCAGCATCATAAGGACTGTCCTCAAGCAGCACAAGGTCGTATTTCCCCATCAGCCAGGTAGGCTCCCAGTAGTAGGCTACGAAAGGCGTCTTCTTATCCCAGGCGGAAGTGATGACGGAATCAAGAGCGGGATTGCTTCCGGGAATGACATAGTTGTAGTATTGATTCAGACCATAAGCATTGATTTTCTTCTGCATGATCTCGGTAACTTGCCATCCGGGAATCCCGCCGTAGATAATCCCCTTCCCGGGATCCTCCGGATCCGCAAATAGTTCCGGATATTTTGCCAGATCCTTAACGGTCTTAAGGTCCGGGTATTTTTTTGCTACATACGCGGGAATATAGAGTCCCTGATAATTGTCATCGAAGTTGACCCCTAATTCCGTAAATTTTCCGGCAGACAGATCTTCCTGATAAGTGGTGATATTATCCGTCCATTCTTCCATGTGTACATCGATCTCATTATTCATTAAGGCTTCATGGGTGATTGGCGTAGAGCCTGGAACCTCTGACCAGGTGTAGCCGAAGACTTCTTCTGCAATCAGGCCTGCAATGGCATTGTTCAATTCTATGGAATCCCACCCCACGTCCGCGAAGACGATTTCCTTCTTTTCATCTGCGGCAGATACCATAGTTACAGGCGTCATTGCTGATAACGATAAGACTGCAAAAAGTAACAAGATTTTTTTCATATCCAATGCCCTCCCATGAAGATATAAATAACGTGCAGGAGTCAGCGGACAAGTTCGGACACATAACTGAGATTGGCAGCGTTACATGCCACTACAATGATTGTGTCTTCATGAAGCAGTGTCTGCGGGCCGGGAGAAAACTGGATTTCCCCATCCTCGCGGACAGCGACTATGGTGCCGCCTGTCTTCTGGCGGAACTTTAGTTCTCCAATCGTCTTTCCGACAGCCTCGCTGCCTGGCTGGATTGGAAACTCATAAGTCCTTAGCTGGTCGCTGTGCTGGAAACGTTCTTCCAGCGCCATGATTTTTTCAAAAAGGCTGCTGATCTCTTCGTTCAGCTTATTTCTCTGAAGCGTCAGAGTCTTGAGCCGTTCTTTCAATCCGCGAAGATCATTATCGATCCCGTATTGTTCCACGTATTCGATAGCGAGCGTTCTAGATGCCACGGTTACGCCTACATTCTGGCGGATATCCACTACGTTCATGTTAGCCAGAAGATTCATAGCCCGGCGTATCGTCTCGGAAGATACGCCATACTGGGAACTGAGAATGGTACGTCCTGAAAGACGCTGTCCTTCCTTTAGTTTTCCGTTTGCGATCTGGGAGGCAATATCATAAGCGACCTGCGCATAGACAGGTACATTCGTCGAAAGTTTCATTGCTTGCTGTTCTCCTTGAAATATACATACTGACAACCTTATTTTAATGTAAAGGTTGTCGGATGTCAAGCGCATAGGACGAAAAGAAGGCAGGAGTCCTATGCTCCTGCCTCCCTGAATATTGAACTTATGGATTCAAGGTTGCTTTTACCAATTCGCTGTGTGACAGGGCAGATAGTTCTTTTACCTTCCCAAAGTCAAGCCCCATGGCCTCGGTTATGCGGCGGCCGTAATCCTCGTCTGCCAGATAGCAGTGAACGGCATGGCGGTATTTTACGTTGTCGGTTACCGGCGCGATGTTGCGTGCCGTATTCTCTATCAGCAGCGCCTTCTTCTCTTCGGTCATCAGACGGTACAGTTCTCCGCCTGCCCGGAAGCAGTCGTCGGTTGGATCATCCTTGGGGTCATACGCATAAAGCGCGCCTGACAGATCAAGCGGCGGCTCCATCACATCCGGCTGGGCGGCCCAGTCTCCGGCACTGTTAGGAGAATAGGCGGGCGCTCCGCCATAGTTGCCGTCCGTACGCATAAGCCCATCCCGATGGTAGTCATGCACTTCGCATTTGGCCTGGTTTACAGGAATCTGGTTGTAGTTAACGCCGAGACGATAGCGCTGAGCATCGCCGTATACAAAGAGGCGGCCCTGCAGGAACTTGTCCGGCGAGAAGCCGATGCCCGGTACGACATGGGCCGGCGTAAATGCGGCTTGCTCTACCTCTGCAAAATAGTTCTCCGGATTGCGGTTCAGTTCCAGTACCCCTACTTCATGGAGCGGATATTCCTTATGGCGCCAGATCTTCGTAATGTCGAATGGATTCTCATAATGCTTCCTGGCCTGTTCCTCCGTCATGATCTGGACATACATTGTCCAGCGTGGATAATCGCCCTTTTCAATGGATTCATATAAGTCCCGCCCATGGCTCTCGCGATCCATAGCGATAATTTTTTCAGCCTCCTCATCCGTCAGGTTCTTGATGCCCTGCTGGGTGTGGAAGTGGAACTTGCACCATACCCGTTCATTGGCGGCATTGTAGAAACTGAAGGTATGCTCGCCATAGAAATGCATATGCCGGAATGTGGCAGGGATGCCTCGATCGGACATTACGATGGTGGTCTGATGGAAGGTCTCCGGAAGCAGCGTCCAGAAGTCCCAGTTATTCTGGGCCGAGCGCATGCCTGTACGCGGGTCCCGCTTTACTGCCCGGTTAAGGTCCGGGAAATTATGTACATCCCGCAGGAAAAAGGTTGGCGTATTGTTGCCTACCAGGTCCCAGTTGCCTTCTTCCGTGTAGAACTTGCAGGCAACCCCGCGGATATCACGTTCCGCATCCGCAGCCCCGCGCTCCCCGGCAACCGTGGAGAACCGAACAAAGACATCCGTCTTCTTGCCGGGCTCAAATACCTTCGCTTTGGTCCACTTGGTGATATCGTGGGTTACGGTAAATGTGCCATACGCGCCCCAGCCTTTTGCATGCATTCTTCTCTCAGGAATTACTTCACGGTCAAAATGCGCCAGCTTCTCAAGAAGCCAGACGTCCTGCAATGCCACCGGGCCACGGGGGCCGGCGGTCAGTGAATTCTCGTTTTCCGCTATGGGAGCGCCGACTTCATTGGTTAATTTTTTATTATCCATAGTGTTCCTCCTTCTGTAATTATGAATCCAAAAACAATAATAGTTATTATAATTATCATATTCCTTTTGGAGAAAAATGTCAATAAAAAACTTACGGCGCATTACTGGGCTGTGTAACGCGCCGTAAGTTTTTTATTGATACGATTGGCATTCTATATAGGGACAGATGCGTGGCCTATGATCCGGTAGAATTCCGGCGGATACATTTGCTTAGAAGCTCCAGCAGTTCTTCCACCTGGATTGGTTTGGAGAGATGGCCGTTCATGCCGCTTTCCATGGATTTCTTCAAGTCCTCGTCAAAGGCATTGGCAGTCAGCGCCAATATCGGGATCGTACGTGCATCCGGGCGGCCGGAGGTGCGGATGCATCGGGTCGATTCCAGGCCATCCATTACCGGCATCCGGATATCCATAAGGATTGCATCAAAGTATCCGGGCGCGTGGCTGACAAAAAGATCCCGGGCCTTCCTCCCATCATTTGCACAGCATACGGTAAATCCATTCATCTCAAGAATTGTCTGGGCAATCTCCTGGTTCAGTTCATTGTCCTCTGCCAGAAGGATTCTATAGCCATGGAAGTCAGGAAGCGCCGCCGATGGCTTTTTACTACTGTTGGCCATAGGAGAGGCCGAAGCCAGAGCATATTCGAAGGAAAGGGTAAAGTAAAATAGGGAGCCCTTGCCTACCTGGCTTTGAACTTCCAGCGTACCACCCATCATCTGTACCAGGCTCCGGGAAATAGACAGTCCAAGCCCTGTGCCCCCATGGAGGGAGGCAGTGCGGGAATCTGCCTGCTCGAAGGCGTTGAAGATCCGCTCCATTGCGGAAGCTTCGATGCCGATGCCGGTATCCTGGACAGAAAACTTGAGCACGCTCTTTGGCGAAGTCTCTAATTCCTCCACACGCAAGGTGACAGAGCCTTGGCTGGTAAACTTGATTGCGTTGCCGATGATATTGACCAGCACCTGGTTCAAGCGGAGGCTGTCGGCGATGAGGCATCTGTCCGTAACACGCATGTCCTCAATCCGCAGCAAAAGCCCCTTCTCCGTGGCCTGGGCCCGGAACAAGGATTCCAGGCTTGATAATAGATGGGAGAGATCCACGGTTTCATAGTTGAGTTCCAATTTGCCGCTTTCGATGCGGGACATATCCAATATATCATTGATAAGGCCAAGCAGATAGGTGTTGGCCGATTCGATCTTCTCCAGGCAGTCCAGAGTCTTTTCGCGATCCGACAGCACGCTTTTGGCAATCGTGGTCATGCCGCTGATCGCGTTCATGGGCGTACGGATCTCATGGGACATTCTGGAGAGGAAATCTGTCTTGGCCTGGCTTACGGCATCCGCTTTGGACTTCATGATAAAGGAAGGAACAATCTTAACCATCTCTTTTAACAATTTCCGCTGCTCAGGGGTCCATTGGTAATTCTCACGATCCACTTCAAAACTCATGGATCCCGCATATTCCCCATAGTTCCATATACCTGCGTGGAGACAGGAAGGGAAGCGGGAGATTCCTTCCTTCACATTGTGGTCCGCAAGGCCTTCTTCATCGTACATAGTGGCGCAGGCGTCAAAATCCTCCGCAGCAGCATAAAAGTTGCACCCAAGCTGCAGATCCTCCCGGCTGCGTGCCCACTGGTAAGAGAAGTGATAGCTTAGGTAAGAAGGATTGGCTTCGATAATGGATACCCGGTCAAAATGATATAATTTGCCGATCCTGGAAAGCAGCAGGAAGACCGCGTCATCCAGGTTCTTTGCCTTGCCAAGAAGATCCAGCGCAAAAGCGACAAAGTCGCCCTTGGGCTGCGGGATATCCGGCTCGATGGCATTGACAGGATGCTCGTCCGTATACAGCTGGGTCAGGAACACTCCAAGTTCATTGGACGTATCCAGATAGCAGGCAGCCTGTCCCTTTCCATGTTCTTTGACATATTTCAAGGTACTCTCCGCACAGCGGTAGAGCGCATGATACTCACCCGTCACTTCCGTGCTGCACATGCCGATGCTGACGGATACGTGAATATCCTTTTCCGGAGCTGCCAGGATACTCTGTACCTGGCGGGCAATTCTGGGTCCGATGACGGAGGCCTGGGCCTTATTACTGTTCTTGACAAAGAACATGAATTCATCCCCGCCCAGGCGCATGGAAATACTGTCCTGGGGGGATTCGGCACGGAGAATGTCAGCAACCTCCAGAAGGAGGGCATCGGCAAATACATTGCCTTCCTTCTGGTTGATTTCTTTGAAATTATCCATGTCAAGCAGCATCATTACCCCATGCTCATCGGCTGGCCTGTGCGCCAGGTAATTTTTTACCATCTGGATGCCGCTTTCCTTATTATAAAGGCCGGTCAGTTCATCCTGAGAGCGGGCTTTTATCAGCGCTGCCTCTATCTCCTTCTGGTGGGTAATATTTTCTGTAATACCGATGACCAGCTGAGGAGAGCCGTCTTCATTGGCAAGTATGACAGAAAGGGTTACCCGGCACCAATAAACGCCGTCTTGCGCCAGAAATTCACAAGATGAAGTCCGCTCCCCCTGGCTTATGCACTCATACATTTTATAGAAGGCCTCATGATACGCGGGATCCACCTGGTCAGTGGCAAAATCATAGGGCATATTGCCATACCTTTCCTGACAATGATAGATAGAGCAGGTGCGTGGCGGAACAAGGCACTCCCGGGTTTGGGGGTAGTAGTAGAACTCGCAGGTTGTGGTATGTTCCAGTGCCAGATGGAGAATCTCGTTGCTGGCCTCAAGCTGTTCGGATAAGCGCCGGTTGCTCAGTTCTGCCCTTTTTCGGCTGTCAATGTCAAGAAATACGCTTTGGATCACCTGTTCTCCGTCAATATCCAGAATGACCTCCGCGCTGCCGATGATCCACAAGGGGGTACCGCCTTTTTGAAGGAGGCGGTATTCATAGGGACTCTTATCTCCTGGAGCTTGGAGGGTCTCGATCTCTTTAAGGATGCGGACCCGGTCTTCACTGGCGATAAGGGCCGTGAGATCCCAGTTCTTCTTGGCCCAGAATTCTTCCGGCGTGTATCCGAAGATACGGATGGCTTCCCGGTTCGCATTGATAAATATGACTCCCTGGGGCGTCAGCTTATACTGGACGATGCCGCAGAGAACAGACTCGAAGAGGTGGTTGTACCTCCGGGCCTGCCGTTCTAATCCCTCCCTGGATTCTACCTCCAAAGAGATATCACGGATAACGCTTATGCAGACCTTACGTCCATCTTCGGAAAGTCCCTTTTTGCCAATATCATTCACCCAGATATAATCCCCATTCTTCTTTTTCATGCGGTATTGAATCTCATAGGCACTGCCCTCCGAAAATGCCTTCGCAACCTGCTCGTCCACAGCCTTACGGTCATCCGGATGGATGCAGTTAATAACCATGCCATTAATGGCACGGTTAAATTCATCATAGGTATAGCCCAGATAGGACAGAAGGAAGTCATTGACATAGTAGAGAGGAAAGCCTGGCTCCAGATATCCGCCTATCATGCCGCCGGGAATACTCTTTCCAAGAATGTCCAGCGCCCTAAAGCCAAGCTGACGGTCCAGTTCGGCACGGCCGATAGAAGAAGAAGGAAAGAACTTAGCCTCTTCCTGCAAGGCATCCGGGGCGGAGGCATGGATGGAGGCGATCCGGTATAGTCCGCCTTCCTCGACACAGGTAGCGGTGACCTCAAACCTGAGCGCATCGGCACCGGGAACATCCGGGAATACAGAGGCGGCAAGGAGAACTACGGCACAGTGAGCCGCGATAGAGGTTTCCCGGATGTCGTCATATTCGATCCGGCAGGAGTACGGGACTTGAGAGAATGTGGCCCGCAATGCCTGGATCACCAGATCCTTTCCATTCCAATGGATGTCCTCTGTGAGGCATTTTAATGCACGTTCTATATTCCGCTGAACCAGGTATGCATGAAGGAATTCCTGAACCACTTCGGCTGCCTTGCCTGACTGAATCATATTTCCACCTCTTTCCGGGTCAAATACAGAGATTGTCCCCCTTGTAGATATTTATTACCATTATAAGCCAGGCAATTTAAAAACTCAATGTGGGAATGCGCTTTTGGTGATTTCCTGACATGAATCAGCGCGTAAAATGCAGTGGAAGAACGAACTGCATTTTACGCGCTGGATTAGGCTGGATTATTTGAATTTTTTACGTGATAGCAGGATGAGAGCCGCCAGCGATGCTGCCGCGAGCAAGCCATACTCATTCTGTCTTGCGGTATCCCCGGTCTTGGCCGCCCTGGCATTTGCAGAACCGCCGCTGGTATTTTGGGCCGATGAAGAACTGCCGTCCTGGCCGCCTCCATTTCCATTACCGCCATGATTGCCTTCGCTCTTTGCCTGCTTCTTATAGGCCAAAGAGTAAAGCGAGAACTTGTCTGTCTCAATGGTGATCGTAGAATCGTCGTTATCCAGATCGCTAAGAATATCCGTCTTTAGCGTTCCATCCTCCTGCTCATGGACGCGGATAACAGAGAATACCAGTTCCTCCGAGTCATCCAGGCCTTCCCGGAACTTCTCCGGGATCTGGATTGTAAGGCGTATTGGCGCGGAGGCCTCGCTAAGCTGTGTCTCAGCGCCGTTTCTTATCTTAAATAGATTGATATCCAAATGTAAAGCCAGTACCTGATCCTCGGCCAGGGCATTTTGCACTGCCTCGGCCAATGTATCATCGACTGCCTCCAGTTCCTTCATGCGCAAGTGGAAGCCGATGGTATTCCCGGCGCTGATATCCTGCCGGTCAGTATCGTCCAGAAGATGTTCTGCCATCTGAGCAGAATTATTCACCGATACTTTGACATCGGGCGTGGAAGCGTCAACGTGGACTTCGAAGTCGGTGTCCGGTCCGGGAACTTTCTTGATCCTCCAGATGGATTGCGTATCCGTTACTTCATAGTCCAGTTCCCCGTCCTTAAGGGAGAACCATCCTGTGTCAGAATCTGTATCATCGCAGGATACGATGATATCGCCGGCCTTGATGCCGTTATCGATCAATTGCGTAGGCACGCCGTCCTGCTTTCCGAGAAATGCCGTGATATGAAGCGGCTGATTCAATGTAATGCTGTCAAAACAGGTAACCGTTTCGGTTACGGCGCTGTCGTTCAGTATCAGAGTGGAACTACCGCTGATGGCTTCCGGATTGCTGGAATTCTCCGCTCCTCCCCAGATATGCTCTGCGGTAGCGGAAGTAAGCGTGACGGCTGTGCTGTCCCCGCCAGTCTTGCTTCCTTCGGCTCCGTCACTGCATCCGCCGGCCCATATAGAAGGATAGCACTGCGTGCCGCCGTCGCCCATTTCTTCACAGAAGTAACCGCTTATATCATCTAGGGCAATATGGATGGAACCGGCCTTGGCAGAACCTCCCTTGCTGGCATCGCCGCCACCGTAGATGTTGCCAGTTATGGCTCCGGTATCGCCTTCGCTGATTGCCAGACTAATGCTTCCTGCCACATTGGCCTGAGATCCGCTTCCATTCGCCGTGCCGCCGCCGTATACTGCCGCGGCTACCCAACTGCCAAACTGTTGTTCCACAGGTGTTACAGAATTCGTAATATGGATGGCAGTCTCGCCGACATTTGCCTTGCCGCCACTGCTGGCATCGCCGCCACCAATGGTGTATCCATATAGGCTGGAACAATTTTTTATATCAATAGAAACCTTTCCGGATACATTGGCAACAGAAGAACCAGATGCGGAACCGCCTCCATATAACATCATCATCTCATTGCCATCCACCTGGATATCGACGGATTCAGCATTCGCCTGGGCGCTGCCTCCGGCCGCGGTTGAACTGGTATTTGCAGAGCCTGCGCCGTAGACCTCCCGGATATCTACCTGAGATAACTGAATCTGTACCGCTCCTTTTACGTCTGCCGTGGCATTGCCGGAGGCTCCCCCTGTTACGGAAGCCGAACCGCCGCCCCGGACGGAGTAAGTCCGACCGCATATGGAAGTGCTGGATGACCCCACATTGGCGGAGGCATCATAAGCCCCGCTGGCAACGGCGGAACCGCCTCCATAGATATTACCATGGTTGCCAACAGGAATTGCAGAAATATCTATAGAAACACTGCCGGTAACATTGGCACTGGCGTTCCCGGACTTGCCAACGGCATATCCGCCCCCGTATACCTTGGAGGCATCGGCATTTCCTTTGACAGTGATAGAAACGCTGCCATTTACATCTGCATTGCCTGTCCCGTCAGAATATCCGCCGCCGTAGATAGTTCCTATGTTTACGCTGTCAACTACGATATTGACATCCCCATTTACCGGCTCATTCTTGCCGCCGCCGTAGATGGTCAAAGAACCTACTGGCGTTGCAATCAGCTTTTCATTGCCAGAACCGTCATAAATATAGGCCTTCTGGTCAGAGTCATCTTTTTTGATGACGACCGGAACGCCGTAAGTATATAAAGTATTTCCCTCTAAAATAAGCGGCAGGTCGTTTGAAGCCACCTCTTCAGATGCTGGTACCGCCAAAAAAGCGTCGGATGTTCCTTCCGGCACATCGCCGTCCGCTGGCGCTGCCTGTGGCTCTTCTGTAACTTCCGTCTCATCTGCCTCACCCGGATCTTCCTGTGGATCCCTGGTTTCGATGCCGCCTGTAATCGTTATCGTCTCGTTTGATTTTTCCCCTGTACTTTCTGACGAGCCGTCAGAATTTTCCTGCGCATAACAAGTAAACGCAAGATTAGCAGTCAGGATCAAAGCGGTCAGAACCGCCAATACCCGGCCATGTCTTTTCATTATGTATTCCCCCTGTATTATATTATTTTGACTATTGCTTAACCGTATCTGCGATACCGTCAATAAAACAATAATCTGCTCCCTTCCTTCATCATATTCTTGACTTTCTGATTTGTCAACAATAATGACGAAAAATTGTGTAATAAATGACGAATTTTTGATAGAATTTTACATAAATCATTTTTTTGTTTATTAGAATTGTACAATTGTGGTCAGGGGAATGTAACAATGGATGCTTGACATCTTTCGACATTTAGTAAAGAATAAACTATTATAAAGTAGTTATCGGTTTATTAATGAGTCAGGGGCGGGTGAATGGTATGTTAAAAGTATTGATAGCAGATGATGAGAAGATGATATGTTCCTTGATATCCCAATTGCTTGACTGGAATGCGCTGGGGTACGAGATTGTAGGGATGGCATACACTGGGGTGGATGCCTATGAAATGATCCGAAAGGAACAGCCGGACGTCATCATATCTGATATCCGAATGCCGGGATATGACGGCATCGAATTGATAAAAAGGACGAAGGAGGCCGGGATAGAGGCAGAATTCGTTATGATCAGCGGCTTTAAGCAGTTTGAGTACGCGCAGAATGCAATGAAGTACGGCGTCAAATATTATCTTTTAAAACCGATCGAGGAGGATAAGCTTCAGGAAATCGCAGAAGAGATCAAGGATGCCATTCTAAGCAGAAAGCAGCATGATCATTACCGGAACCAGCTGGAATTGGAGATTCAGGAGACTCGGGATAAGATGAAGAAACGGTTCCTGACTTCCATGCTGTTCGGAGAGCAGGAAAGCAGGAAGATTGCCGACTGCAACAGCATTAACCAGGAATACAGCACCAGTTTTAAAGAAGGCGTGTTCCAGGCGGTATTTATCAAGGTTGATACAGATGGAGGGGAGGAAGAAAGCATCGGCTCTATGATCGAAAAGTTGGAGAAATATACCGATATTCTGGGGGACGTGTGCGAGGAGCATATTACCACAGAGATGCATTCGGGGATTATTACCTTGGTGAATTATAAGTTCGAGCAGGAGGCGCTGGTCAGGAAGAAGATAGAAGAGATGTATGAGGAGATTAAGAAATATATAGACCGGTTCGAAGGGTTCTCTGTGGTACTTGGGGTAGGCCGCAAGATGGATCATTTCCTGGAATCCAATCTCTGCCTTCAGACGGCCATTGACGCGATCAAGTATCGGATCCGGATCAGCAATACCAATATCATTTATCTGGAGAATTATCAGTTCGAGCCCTATGATATTGATAAGATCGTGACAGAGGGTAAGAAGCAGGCCTACCTGTCTAAGGTGGTATCAGGCGATATCAGAGGCGCCCAGGAATGTCTGGCCGCTACGCTCAGAGAGATCAGATATAGTGGCGGCAGCTATTCACCCATTCTGTTTTTCGACATCCTGATCGCATACGTAGATTTGCTGACCGATTACTGCAAGCAGCAGGACTTGTACAGCGAGGAATATGAAAGAAACCTGAAAAAATGGAATGTAAGCACAGACAACATCAGAAGCGAGAAGATGCTCCTGGCTGTTACGGAAGATCTGATCAGAGAGACGCTGGAATATGCAGCGGAGGAAAAGAAGTCAAAAGATATCAAGCCAATCCGGGAAATAAAGAAGTATATCGAAGAAAATTATATGGAGGAGATCAGTCTTGGCCAGCTGGCGGAACTGGTGGATATGAATGCCTCGTATCTAAGTTCCGTATTTAAGAAGGAGACGGGCATGACTTACTCGGAGTATCTGATTCTCTGCAGAGTGAAGCAGGCAAGCCGGCTTCTGGTGGAGACGAATCTAAGCATCGGCGAGATCGCGCACCAGTCGGGATATCAAGATGCCAGGTATTTCAGCAAGCAGTTCTCCAAGCAGGTAGGGCTTAAGCCGTCCG
This sequence comes from [Clostridium] scindens, assembly GCF_019597925.1. Lineage (NCBI taxonomy): Bacteria > Bacillati > Bacillota > Clostridia > Lachnospirales > Lachnospiraceae > Lachnoclostridium > [Clostridium] scindens. Next base: position 218,368 of record NZ_CP080442.1, read on the forward strand.
AATATAGAAAACTGTATTCATAAAGGGGAAGACATGGATAAGAGAAAATATTCATCGAAGAAGATAAAGAAAATCATCCTGGCAGGAGTGCTCATCTACCTGCTTCTGGTGATTGCCTCGGCGATTCTGATGACCGGCATGATAGAAAGCCGGTATCTGCGCCTGTTCGTTATTCTGGCGGAGATTGCGCTGGGGACAGGTTATTATACGGTCTTCTACCGAAGCATCTACAAGCCCAACCTTCGGCTGGAGCAGATCATCAGGGATCTGAACCATGAGCAGATCAAAGAAGATGACGACATGCTCCGGGAGATTAAAAGCATTATCTCCTCCCTGGATTCTATGGCCATTAAGCAGAAGAACGCGGAGATATTGATGAAGAATGCCGAGATTAATAACCTTCAGGACCAGATCAATCCGCATTTCCTCTATAACACGCTGGAAGTCATACGAGGAGAGGCTTTACTTAACGGTGACAGGAAGATTGCGGACATGACGGCGTCCCTGGCCAATTATTTCCGCTATAACATCAGCAGGAGAGAGACATTCGTATTCCTGAAAGATGAGTTAAAGAACAGCATGAACTATTTTAATATACAGAAGAACCGGTTCGGGGACAAGATATCCTGTCAGATAGTGTACCATGATGTAGAAGAGGGCCAGGTAGAGAACTGCTACATTCCCAAACTGCTCCTTCAGCCGGTGATCGAGAACGCCATCTATCATGGACTGGAACTTAAGATGGGAGAGGGAAATATCAAGATACATATCACTGCAGCGGATTCCAGCCTGAAGATTAATGTTGCGGATGATGGTCTGGGAATGTCCCAGGAGAAGGTAGACGAGTTGAATCGGGATTATGAAGACGGAGAAGAAGAGGAATCCTCCGAGACAGGAGGACGGCGGCATAACGGCGTTGCCATCAGGAATATTAAAAAGAGGCTGAAACTGTACTGGGGGGATGCGGCGTACATGGTGATCGTCAGCGACCTGGGAGTCGGGACACAGGTGCATATATCGATGCCGCTTCTATATCAGATTGAGGAATATATGAGTTGACCATGAAAAAGAATGTTCTGTTATTGAAAAATATTACAAAAGAAAAGGCCGGCAGCAAAGTGCTGGATCAGTTCTATGTCGAGATTCTAAGCGGCGAGATCATGAATCTGATCGGGCTGGAAGGAAGCGGAAAGGAAGAGATATATTCTATCTTGTTCGGTGATGAATGTGCGGATAAGGGAGAGGTATGGTTTGCGGGAAAGAAGTATGAAAAAGGGAAGGAACTGCCCGTCGAAAGATCCAACGGGATATTTTTTATCGGAAATCAAGAACTGATCATTCCGAACCTGAGCGTGGCCGAGAACCTGTATATTATTGAGAAGATCAATTATTTCCAGTTCAGCGTATCAAAGAAGAAGATGGAACTGCAGGCGCGAAGGATGCTGGAACAGTTCGAGATTAAGATCGCCCCGGATAAAAAGGCCAATGAGCTGAACCGGTACGAGTGCTATATCCTGCGTCTGATGCGGGCATATGTGAAGCGTGCCAGGCTGATCGTGGTGGACGATATTCTGGACGACTTTTCCTTTGAGCGGATCGGCCAGATCGTGGAGATACTGGAACGCTTCAAGCAGGAAGGCATATCCGTGCTGTGGATCAACAGTTATCCGGACGCGATTACGGAAAGTTCCGATAAGGTCGTGGTCATCCGTCAGGGAAGGAACTGTAAGATGTTCTATAAGGAAGAGTACGACAGGCAGAAAGTGTTTGAGTGCATGATTGGAAAGAAAGGTCCAAAGGAGTCGGTACAGGAGTCTAAGGCGGGCAGCAGGATCATCTTCCAGGCAGAGAATATACAGAATGATTATTTTGATGGGCTGGATTTTTGCTGCAGGCAGGGCGAGATGCTTGGCATCTATGACCTCCAGGATAAGTTTAGCAGAGAACTGCGCAGATTGCTTCTGGGCAGGAGAAGCTACAGCGGCGGCTTGATCGTAGAAGGGTCACCCTATAAGGCGGATTCTGAGTATAAACTGGTGAGAAGCCATATCGGCGTGGTGGATGGGAATAAATACCAGTCACTGATCTTCCCGGATCTTACCGTCAGGGAGAATATGGAGATGGCTGTTTATAAGAAGACTACCGTGTGCGGGTGCTTTATTAACGGTAGGGTGAAAAGATATCTGGATAGAATTGGAATGGAGATCTGCGAGAATAGCCGGATCAACCAGGAGATGGTCAATGTCAGCAGAAGGGATGCCATGCAGATCATCTACCGCAGATGGCAGCTTACGAAGCCGAAGATTCTATTCTGCTTTCAGCCATTCCTCAGGCTGGACGCCGTATCCAGGCAGCAGCTGGAGGCTTTGCTGCTGGAATTTAAAAGCAAGGGAACGGGGATCGTATTAAGCAGCGCCAATATATCTCATCTGCTGCCGCTGTGCGACCGAATCCTTGTCATTGAGGGAAATCGGATCATCAGGGAAGTAGAAAAAGAAGCATTTTCCGAGTATTTCTAATAAAAGTGCACATATTCCAAAATCCCCGGCATTGTCCGGGAGCCTCCGGAAGGTTATACTACACATATCAAATAACCAAAAGGAGGAAAAAGAATGAAAAAGATGTGGAGAAAGGTGCTGGCAGCAGCGATGGTTCTAACAATGATCCTTTCCCTGGCAGCGTGCGGGAGTAAAGGAGACGATAAGTCTGACGACAAGAAGTCATCCGAGAAATCATCCGATGTAAAGATTGGCTTTGTAGTCAGCGATATGTCAGATGCATTCTTCGCGCACCTGGTGCAAAAGATGCAGGATGATGCTGACAGCAAGGGCGTAACGCTCACGGTAAAGGAGTGCCCAGAGATCAGCGATAAGATTACCGGAATCGAGAACTTCGTGGAGGCTGGATGCACCACGATCATCTGCCACGTTACGGATGCAGACGCGCTTAAGGACGCGGCAATGAACGCAGAGGACGCCGGCGTTAAATTTATCTCTCATGATTCTGATATCGAGGGAACTTCCGGATTCATCGGAATCGACAACTATGAGTATGGATACGCTATTGGAAAGAATGCCGCGGACTGGATCAACGAGAATTTTGAAGAGTCTGATACCGTCAAAGTGGGCGTGTGCAACTATCCGGATTATCCATTCCTGGTAACCAGAGAAGAAGGAATCCTGGCAGCATTAAAAGAACTTGCTCCTAATGCCAAGGTAGTAGTTACCGCCAAAGCAGGCTACACCCCTGAAGGCGTGGATGTAGGAGACGCATGGGTGCAGTCCAACTCTGACTTAAATGTGGTTGTAGGCATCAATGACGCAGGCGTGCTGGGCGTATACGAATCATTCAAATCAGCGGGCATTAAGAATGACAAGCTGGGAATGTTCGGCGGGGATGCCGTAGACGATGCTCTGGCTGCGTTAAAAGAAGGCGGCGCATTCAAAGCCACGGTTACCACGAATATGCTGCTCCATGCGGACTATTTCATCGATATGGCAATCGAGCTGACGGAAAAAGGAAAACTGGACGAAAGAGAAGTCCTGTTCCCGCTTGATCCGATCACGCCAGAAAACGTAGACGAGTATATTGCAAGTCAGGAATAGTAAATGACAGGAATTAATGGTATAGCGTACAACCTATACCATTAATTTTTTAAGGAATGGATAATGGATGAGGCGGTGACTGATACATGGATCATATATTAGAGATTAAAAATGTTACGAAAAGATATCCGGGCGTAGTAGCCCTTGATAACGTCTCCCTTTCAGTGAGGAGAGGGGAAGTCCACGCGCTGGTTGGTGAAAATGGCGCGGGAAAATCAACTTTGATCAAGATTATTACAGGCGCGATCAAGCCTGATGAAGGAAGCATCATATACCAGGGTAAGAATTACCCGGAACTAAATCCGATCCTGTCGGGAGAGATTGGGATAGAGGCGATCTATCAGGAATTCAATCTTGCTCCGGATCTGTCGGTGGAAGAAAATATCTACATGGGAAGCAAGGTGAATAACAGCCTGTTCATAGATAAGAAGAAGTTAACGGAAAATACGATGGAAATCCTGAAGTCGCTGAATGCGGACATTAGCCCGAATACAAAGATCAAGGATCTGACGGTGGCCTATATGCAGCTGGTAGAGATATCCAAGGCGCTTGCAAAGAATGTAAAGCTGCTGATCATGGATGAGCCGACGGCGCCGCTTACGGACAACGAGGTGGAGATACTCTTTGAACTAGTCAGAAAATTAAAAGAAAAAGGAGTGTCCATTATCTACATATCCCACAGGCTGGATGAGATATTCGAACTGTCCGACCGGGTTACGGTCATGCGTGACGGGCAGATGATCAAGACGGCTGAGATACAGGATATTACGAAGAATCAGCTGATCTTTGACATGGTGGGACGCGAACTTACCGAGACCTATCCGAAGCGTAATCCCAAATATGGGGATAAGCTGCTGGAAGTCAAAGGCGTATGCGGGCCTTCCAACCAGGAGACATCCTTCTGCGTAAGAGAAGGGGAGATCGTAGGGCTTGCGGGCCTGGTGGGCGCGGGCAGAACCGAGATGGCCAGGCTCATTATCGGAGCCGATAAGAAATATTCCGGCGAAGTCTATGTAAAGGGAAAAAAGGCTGTCATTAATTCGCCCAAGGATGCAATCGAGAATGGGATTGCCTATGTGTCGGAGGATCGGAAGAACCAGGGAGTACTGCTTAAGATGTCCATCCGCTGGAATATTACCCTTCCCATACTTAGGAAACTGTCGAAATTTATATTCATCAGCCAGAAAGAGGAAAATGCGTGCGTAAATAAGTATAAGGATGCACTGCGGATCAAGACGCCATCTGTCAACCAGCTGGTGGGAAACCTGTCCGGAGGCAACCAGCAGAAAGTAGCAGTGGCAAAGTGGCTTGCCAGCGAATCAAAAATATTGATTCTGGATGAGCCCACGCGGGGGATTGATGTGGGGGCTAAACAGGAAATCTATGAATTGATCAATCAGCTGACCCAGGAAGGCCTTGGAATCATCATGATATCCTCGGAGATGGAGGAGATTATGGGGATGTCCGACCGTATGCTGGTAATGGCGGAAGGAAACGTGGTAGGGGAACTGCAGAAAGAGGAGTTCTCACAGGATAAGATTCTTAGATATGCATCGAATATAACGACTTAGGAGGAACGCAAAATGGATAAGTTTAAAAGTTTTATAAAGCAGTATTTCGTATTGGTGATATTAATATTCTTGATTATACTATTTGGCTGCCTGCAGCCGGAATCATTTTTGACGATGTCAAACTTCTTTACCGTAGTCCGGCAGTCTTCTATCATGGGAATCGCCACTATTGGCCTGCTGTTCGTCATGATCGCGGGAGGGATCGACCTGTCCCTGGGATCAGTGATATCATTGGAATCTGTCCTGGCAGCAGTCCTTTTGACAAAGTTCGGGATGGGGCTATTCCCGGCATACGCCCTGGGCCTTCTGGCGACTACGCTGATCGGGCTGGTAACCGGGATCATCATCGTAAAGACCAACATTTTCCCGATGATCGGAACCCTGGCTTTGCAGATCATCTTGCAAGGCGCCGCGTATCTGATCTGCGGAGGAATGCCGGTATCCAATCTGCCAAGTTCTGCCAAGGTGGTTGGGCAAGGCTATGTGGGGATGATTCCTCTGCCAGTGATCCTGTTCATCGTTGTCATTATCATTGCTGGAATTGTGCTGAACCGAACCTACATTGGAAGGCATTTTTACGCAATTGGAAGTAATGAAGAGGCGGCAAGGCTCTCCGGCATCAATACAGGCAAATTAAAGGTGGCCACCTATGCGATCGGAGGATTCCTGTCAGGGCTTGCGGGACTTATCATGCTTGCCAGAATCAGTTCCGGACAGCCTACGGCAGGAAAGAATATGGAAATGGACTGCCTGACAGCCGCGGTAATCGGCGGCGTCAGCCTGACCGGCGGAGAAGGGCGCATCTCTACGGCTGTGTGCGGCGTATTGATCATCGGCGTGCTGACCAACGGCATGACGATCCTTAATATCAGCGAATATTACCAGCTGATCATCAGAGGATGCATCTTCCTTGGCGCGGTATGCCTGGATGGAATCCAGAAGCAGCTGGCGGGCAGGAAGAAAGTGAAGAAGGTGGCCTAGTATGGGAGATTATCGAAAGTATTTGGAACCGGAATATGGGGAAGTAGCACCGGAAGTCGAAATTATGGAGCCGCAGGCCATGGATATGGAGCACAAGAAGGAGTGGCGGACGAAGAGCAACTACGAATCCGTGGCGGCAATGACGGCGGCTTACCAGCGGTGCAGCTGCTATGAGAAGATTATGACGGTACATACGGAAGAGACGCTGCTAAATGGAAACGACGGGCCCATACGCCTTCGGATCTATACGCCGGAAGGGAAGAAGCCGTGCCCGACAGTCGTATTCTACCACGGCGGCGCGTTCTCTATGAACAGCATTGATGTATACGAGTATGTGTGCAGATACCTGGCCTGCTACGGAGGCATGATCGTGGTGGCTCCCGATTACCACCTGGCCCCGGAATACAAGTTTCCGAAGGGACTTAACGAGGCATATGATACGCTCGTATGGACCAGCGAGAATATAAGGGATTACGGAGGAGACCCCAAAAACATCAGCGTCTGCGGCGATAGTTCCGGCGGCAACTTCGCGACCGTAGTCTCCATGCTGGCAAGAGACCGGAAAGGCCCGGCTGTCCGCAGGCAGATCTTGTACTATCCATTGACAACGAATGTGGAGAGCGAGATGACAGATTCTGAAAAACACTATGGCAAGGGGTATTTCCTAGAATATAACTGTATGGAAGACCCGATGGACTTTTATTTTAACAGCGAGGAAGAGAAAGAAAGCCCGCTGGCTTCTCCGCTCCTATCCGGAAATCTGAAAGGACTGCCTCCGGCCTGCTTCATATCTGCCCAGTGCGACCCGCTTCTGGATCAGGGGCTGATGTATGCGGCAAAGCTAGAGGACAGCGGCGTAAGCGTGGAGTACCATATCATGGAAGGGATGGTACATGGATTCCTTAACTGGACGTACGGGAAGACATTCGATGCGTTAAATCATGCTATCCGGTTTATCCATGGGACGGATTGACGGATCAAAGGAGGAATTATATATGTCAGTATTTCAGGAAATCTCAGATTATATAGATACCATATCCGTGATAGATACCCATTGCCATAAACTGCCCCGGCAGGTAGGATTTCCCGCGGGAATCCAGGATCTGGTGGAACATTCCTACCTGGGATGGTGCCACCGCGACTGGGACGGCACGAAGGAGGCTGCTGCGGAATTTGTAAGAGGCTTAAAGCATAATTCCTATTTTTTCTGGATCGAGAAGAGCCTTCAGAAACTGCTTGGTACAGAACAAAGGCTGGATGAAAATACGTACCCTTGGTTTGACCAGAAGATTAGGGAATTCTCTTCTTCCCTTGCATCGGATGATGAATTTCTGCGGAATGTCTGCCATTATGACAAGATCGTCCTGGACGGATATTGGGAGCCGGGGACGAACCTTGGCAATCCCGGTCTGTATACGCCGACCTACCGGATCAACCAGTTTCTGTTCGGATATCAGCCGGATACGGTGGATGATAACGGCAACAATCCCTTCCTTGTATATGGATGGCCCAAAGACCTGGAGTTCGACCAGTATTTAGACAAGATTGAGGAGAAGATCACAGAGAAGATGGCGCAAGGATGCGTGGCGTTAAAGTCATCCCTTCCCTATGACCGTTCCATTCATTTTAAGGAGCGGACCTATGACGAGGCGAAAAGAGGATACCAGAATCCAGATGCCTCCCGGGAGGATATCGTGGCATTCCAGGATTATATCTATTTTTATATCTGCAGGATTGCGGCAAAGTATGATATTCCATTCCAGAACCATACCGGGCTTGGCAATCTGGAAGGCAGCAATGCCATGCTTCTAAAGGAAGTCATCAGCAAGAATCCCAAGACCAGGTTCATCCTGTTCCATGGAAGCTTCCCCTGGACGGACGACGCGCTGGCGCTGATCCACAATTATTCCAACGTGTACGCGGACCTATGCTGGCTCCCCAGCATATCCACTACTACGGCAATCTACTTCCTGAAGCAGCTTATAGAGACCGGAAAGGCAGATGCCATCACCTGGGGCTGCGACTCCTGGACGGTGATAGAAAGCTACGGCGCATATCTGGCTGGCCGCTATGCGGTGGCAAAGGCGCTGGCGGACCTGATCGAAGATGCGTTCATGACCTTGGAGGAAGGGAAGGAACTGGCGGATAATATATTCCGAACAAATGCAAAGAGAATTTATAATATATAAGATATTTTAGGCGAGGCGTGGGCATTCATATAGTGGATGCCTGCGTTTTTTGTGACATACGAAATTTGCTGCCTATATCATAAAAACCCTCCGGGAGACGGGCTGGCATTTTATTGACTTGTACGGTATAATATAGTGCAAGTGTGAAAGGAGTTTTTATGGAAGAGAGAGGATATACGCCACCGTATACTATTTCGGATAAAATTGTAAATCTTATTTCTGATATATCAGAAATTCTAACAGAACTGACTATCGATAATAAAATGAGTCCAAATCCAAGGCTAAGAAGAGATAATCGAGTGAAGACGATCCATGCATCGCTTGCGATAGAAAATAATTCATTATCATTAGAGCAGGTAACGGATATAATTAATGGAAAACGGATTCTGGGAGCGCCAGATGAAATCTGCGAAGTAAAAAATGCATTTGAAGTTTATGAACATTTGCTGGAAATGAACCCTTATTCCAGAAAAGATATGCTCAAGGCACATAAAATGTTAATGCATGATTTAACCAAAGAGGCAGGTGCCTTTAGACAGGGAGGCGTTGGAGTGTTTGCTGGCAAGAGATTAGTACACATGGCCCCTCCGGCAGAAAGAGTTCCGCAGTTAGTGAAAGAGTTGATGGATTGGGTGAAGAAAGATCCGGCCCATCCGCTGATAAAGAGCAGTGTATTTCACTATGAATTTGAATTTATTCATCCATTTGCGGATGGAAACGGGAGAATGGGGCGTATGTGGCAGACACTTCTTCTGTATCAGTGGAAGCCTATTTTTGGATGGCTTCCAATAGAAACCTTGATCAGAGAGAGGCAGGAGGAATACTATAGAGTTTTGGGCGAGGCTGATCATAAGGCTGATTCCAGGGTGTTTATAGAGTTCCTGCTCCAGGCAATTTATGATACGCTTGTAGAGGTCGAGAGCACCGAACAAGTGAGGGTACAAGTGAGCGAACAAGTCCAACGCTTATTGGACGCTTTGGAAAATGATACCTTAACAACAAAAGAGTTGATGGATAGACTGGGGTTAAAGCATAGGCCGACCTTTCGAAAGAACTATCTTTTACCATCAATGAAACTTGGATTAGTTGAAATGACAATTCCGGACAAGCCAAACAGCAGCAGGCAGAAATATAGAAAGAAGGCAGTTATATGACAGAGATTCAGAAGCATAGGGCCGACGAGATGACGCCCGTAGAAAGAAAAAAAGCAATCGAGGAGGGGAAATCCTACGACCGCGTGCCCTGCGTCCCTTTCATGGGAGAACTGAAGGGAGCGCTTAGCGGCATCAGCGTGTGGGATCTGTCCCATGACCCGGAGAAGATGGCGGAGGCGGAGATCATTCCTTTCAACCGCTATGGATATGACCGGATGGATATCGGGCCTAATTCCAGAGGGATCACAGAGGCTCTGGGCGGCAAGGTGATCTATCCCGAGAAGGGAGTTCCCTATATGGATGCGCCGCTCATCCAGGATTATGGAAGGCTCGACTCTATGGAACCAGTAGATGCCCGGACGAATGCCAGAATCCGGGACTTTGCCCGGACGGCGCAGATTCTTGCAGATAAGGCGCTTCCCATCGTCCCTGTGGAAATGAGCATCGGCGGCCCGCTTACGATTGCATCCAACCTGCGGGGCGTGGAGCGGCTGCTGCGGGACTTAAGGAAGTGCCCGGACGACGCGCTGAGGCTGATTAGGCTGGTTGCGGACAGCGAGAGAAGCTGTATCGATCTGGCGGCGCAGTACGGCATGGGGATTGCCATGGCTGACCCGGTGGCGAACCCCGCCCTTATCGGCCCTAAGATGTATGAGCGGTTCGTATATCCATTTACGAAGGAACTGACGGATTACGCGTATGAAAAGACCGGGAAGAAGGTATCGCTGCACATGTGCGGGCAGACGGAGCGGATTTGGGACTATTTTAAAAAATATGAACTGAATGAGGTAAGTCTTGATAATATCGTTGATCTTGAAAAGGCGGCGCAGGAATTAGGCCCGCATATCCCAATCGCAGGAAATGTAGACCCGGTGGAGATCATCTTGAACGGAACTAAGGAAGAGATTACGCAGGCGGTCAGATCCTGCATCAGCGCTGGCCTTAAATCCCGGAAGGGGTATGTTCTGGCATCAGGCTGTGATATTCCAGAGACCACCAGGCCGGAGCAGATTGACAGTTTCATGGAGGCGGCGAGAGCATATTTTCGCAGGAAGGAAGCGCGATGATTTCTAGTTTGAAAGACAGCCCCTTATTCCGTGGCATGACGGGGGAGGATATCGAATGCTGCTTGAAGTGCAGCCATGCGCAGTCAGTCAGGTATGACAAGGATGAGATGATCTTCTGCCAGGGCGATGCTCCGGAAAAACTCTCGGTGCTTATAGATGGAGCGGTGGCAGTATGTAACGATTCCACGGATGGGAGGCGGAGCATTGTGGCATCCATTGAAAAGCCCGGGGAATTATTCGGAGAGGTCTTTGTATTCCTGGGCCAAAAGGAGTATGAGCACTATGCCCAGGCGGCGGTTCCCTCAAGAATCCTTCATATCCCCAGGGAGTATTTCTACTCTACCTGTGGGAAAGCCTGCGTCTATCATGCGAAATTAATTGCCAATATGCTGGCGATCTTCGCGCAGAAGGCATACTATCTGAATCAGAAGATACAGATTATCTCCTGCGCGACGCTTCGGCAGAAGATTGCGAAGATTCTGCTGGAGTATGGCAAGGCAGGCGAAAGTCCGGCCATTACCATGAACCGGGAAGAGATGGCGGACTTCCTGAATGTAGCCCGTCCGTCACTGTCCAGAGAGTTGATGAGGATGCAGGAGGAAGGACTTGTCAAGGTGACAAAGAGAGGCATCTTTGTCCCAGATTCGTTGGCATTGCGGAAAATTTTATGATTTTGCGATCCGTAACATATGTTACGGATTTTTTTTGACATTATTGGTAGCATTAGGACATCAAAGCAAACCAGCCATTCAAAAATCAAGGAGGAAATTACTATGGAGAATAAAATGTTCTGTTACCAATGTCAGGAAACCGCAGGCTGTGCGGGCTGCACGCAGATAGGGGTCTGCGGCAAGAAGCCGGAGACTGCAGCCATGCAGGATCTGCTGGTCTACTTGACGAAGGGGCTGTCGGCAATTACGACGCAATTAAGAGCCGAAGGCAAGGAAGTGCCTGCGGATGTAAACCATCTGATTACTTTGAATCTGTTCATTACCATCACCAATGCCAACTTTGACGAGGAGGCAATTGTGGAACGTATCGATAGGACCCTGGCAAAGAAACGGGATCTGCTGGCGCTTACAGGCAGTAAAGACTCGCTGCCAGAGGCAGCCCGATGGGACTGCAAGGGACGTGAAGGCTATATGGGCAAGGCAGTCCAGGTAGGGGTATTGTCTACGAAGGATGAAGATATCCGCAGCTTGCGGGAACTGATTACCTATGGATTAAAGGGGCTATCCGCCTACAGCAAGCATGCCAATGCACTGCTTGAAGAAGATGAGGAGGTGGACGCATTTCTCCAAAGCGCCCTGGCTAAGACGCAAGACGACAGGCTGGGCGTAGAGGAACTAGTGGCGCTTGCGCTGGAAACCGGGAAATACGGAGTCAGCGGCATGGCGCTTCTGGATAAGGCCAACACATCGGCCTATGGAAACCCAGAGATGACCAAGGTAAATATCGGCGTCGGTACCAGACCCGCAATCCTGGTGTCCGGCCATGACCTTAGAGACCTGGAGATGCTGCTTGAGCAGACGAAAGGGACAGGGATTGATGTCTATACCCATTCTGAGATGCTGCCGGCCCACTATTATCCGGCCTTTAAGAAATATTCCCACTTTGTAGGCAACTATGGAAATGCATGGTGGAAGCAGAAGGAAGAATTTGAAAGTTTCAACGGGCCCATCCTGATGACCACCAACTGTATCGTTCCGCCGAAAGACAGTTATAAGGACCGCCTGTATACCACCGGCGCTGCAGGTTATCCCGGCTGCACGCACATTCCGGGAAAGATTGGAGAGGAAAAGGACTTTTCTCAGATCATCGCCCATGCCCGGACGTGCCAGCCTCCGGTAGAACTGGAACGCGGAGAGATTATCGGCGGATTTGCCCACAATCAGGTGCTGGCTCTGGCGGATACGGTAGTGGAGGCAGTCAAGTCAGGCGCGATCAAAAAGTTTGTCGTGATGGCAGGATGCGACGGCCGGGCCAAGTCCCGCAACTATTACACGGATTTTGCGAAAGCGCTGCCAAACGATACGGTAATCCTCACGGCCGGATGTGCAAAGTATAAGTATAATAAGCTGGATCTGGGCGATATCGGGGGGATTCCACGAGTGCTGGATGCAGGGCAGTGCAACGATTCCTATTCTCTGGCGGTGATCGCCCTCAAGCTCAAAGAGGTCTTCGGCCTGGATGATATCAACGATCTGCCGATTATTTACAATATTGCCTGGTACGAGCAGAAGGCGGTCATCGTCCTGCTGGCTCTGCTTTACCTGGGTGTCAAGAACATCCATCTTGGGCCTACGCTTCCCGCGTTTTTATCTGAGAATGTGGCAAAGGTACTGGTAGAGAACTTTAACATCGCAGGGATAGGAACTGTGGAAGAAGATATGCAGCTTTTCTTTGGAGAGGAACGTTAGAAAAAGCCTGGATAGAACAGGTTCGTAATTATAGAAACAATCAATAAGTACGATTATTTATAGCAGTTAGCAATTTGTGCGCGGCAGCATGCCAATGGTAGAATGTTCTTGAACAGTATAATAAAATGATAGGGAGAGGACGAAAGATATGAAAAAGAAAGTCATTAGCATGCTGCTGGTTTCCGCCATGGCCATGACATTGATCGCCGGCTGCGGGAATAACGGGGCGGATGAAAAGAAGTCCGAGGGAGACGGAAAGACGCTGGAGGTGTGGGTCGCTCCGCTGGACGACGACACGGTGAACAACTGGAAGCCCCTTCTTAAGGATTGGGAGAAGGAGAACGACTGCACGGTTAACGTAAAAGTAGTGCCCTGGGACAGTTATGAGGAGACATATACGACAGCGCTTAACTCAGGCGAAGGACCGGACGTGGGATATATGTATAATGAGATGTTCCCGTCATATATCGATTCCGGAGCGGTTGTTGATATGTCAGAATATGTTACCGATGAGGACAAAGAAGAGTATAAATATCTGGAAAACGGATATATGATGGATGGACAGTATGGCTGGCCGCTCGTGACGGGAGTGCCTTTCGTGCTGTACTATAATGAAGACATTCTGGCAGACCTGGGAGAGACAGCTCCCGAGACTTGGGATGATTTCGTAAGAATCTGCAAAGCGGCAACCAAGGATACGGATGGCGACGGCAAGATTGACCAGTACGGCTATGCAGCTGGAATGAGCACCAGCGATGTGGGAGCCATGCAGGTGCTGAACGCATACTATTACAGTGCGCTGTGGCAAAACGGCGGACAAGTCTATAAGGATGACCTGAAGTCCGTAGCTTTTGCTGATGAAGCCGGAACGGAGGCATTGACATGGATCAAGGCTCTGACCCAGTATATGAATCCTGATTTCATGTCCCAGTCATGGTCAGAGGCATTTGCCAATGTGTTTGGAGAAGGCAAGGCGGCATTCGGCGTATACCGCTCATCCCAGACGGATGAAACCATGTTTGCCGAGACATATCCTGACCTGAAATGGGACTATGTGACTTCCCTTAAGAATGTGGACTATGGAACATTCGGAGCAACCGACTGCCTGACGCTGATGTCCGCGGCAGATGATAAAGACCTTGCAATGGATTTCATCAAATACGTGACGGGTGCTGAATTCATGAAGCAGTACCATGCAAAATGCCCCGGCGCGGCACTTACCGTCAGCGAGCCATATGTAGGCGACGAGAAGATGGAGCGTATCTATACAGAGGACATTGATAAATGGCATGGCCTTCAGGTAGGCCCCTGCGGAGTGGACATCTTAACGCAGCTTTCCGCTGACTTCCAGGGCGTGATGACGGACGAGATGACGGTGGAAGAGGCACTGAAGGAGGCCGAAGATTACGCAAACGGCCTGCTGGATGATTACTGGGCAGATAAAGAATAATCAATGAGATACAAAAAATGTCCGCTTTTATTGCGGGCATTTTTTTGAGAGGAACGGTATGGAAAAGAGAAAGACAGGAATCAAAAACATAGCGCCATATGCTTATATTACGCCAATCACCCTGATCCTTGTGACATTTGTAATTGGCTCCGTCATCATATCCGTCGTGCTTGGGTTTACCAAATATAATATTATGACGGAGCCGGTTTTTTCGGGACTTGACAATTATAAAAGGCTGCTTACTGACAGCAAGTTTATTAAGGCGCTGAAAAATACGCTGGAACTGATCGTCATCATTGTTCCGCTGCAGACGGTGTCGGGCATCCTGGTATCTTCCTTCCTGGTGGCAAACCGCAAGAAGGTGCTTGGGAAGCTTGCCAATTGCATCGTGTTTATTCCGGTGCTCTGCGCGGATGCGGTGGCCGGAGTCGTATGGAGGGAATTTCTCAATGGAAAACTTCCGGTGGTGGAACACTTCTTTGGATTATTCGGGATAGAGCCATCCATGCTCCTGGGCGATGCCAAAAAGGCGCTGATCGTCGTGGGGCTTGTGGCAGTCTGGAAGTATATGGGTTATTACGTGGTCATCTATTCTTCCGGCCTGCTATCCATATCCGATACCTATTATGAGGCGGCAAAGGTAGATGGGGCGGGCAGGATCCGCTGCTTTTTCAGCATCACGCTTCCAATGTTGAAGCCGACCATAATACTGGCTGTGTTCTTATCCCTCACCAATTCTCTGCGCTGCTTTGATCTGATCTTCAACCTGACAGGAGGAGGACCTAATAATGCCACGACAACGCTGGTGCTGTATGCATACTCCTCCTGCTTTGGAAGCAGCAAGGCAGGCTATGCCATGGCAATATCCAACATGCTCTTTCTCGTGGTGCTCTTGATCGCATTGATGCAGAGAACGTTGATGAGAAGAGATGTCTCGGAACTATAGGGAGGGAATATGAAAGCAGTAGCAAAAGGTTTAAGAAATGGAATAGATTCCATATTGCTGATTGGAATTATCGTGGTGAATGTGGTGCCTTTCGTGTACATGTTCATGATGTCATTCAAGTCAACGATCAATGCACGCGACTTTGATTTTTCGCTGGATAAGCTTTCTTTCGTCCAGTACCAGAAGATATTCGCGATGGACAACTTTGAACGGTATATCTTCAACAGCGTCTTTGTGGCAGTGGCCGGGGTGATATTGACGGTGACGGTGTGCTCCTTGGCGGGCTATGCATTTGCGAAAATGAATTTTAGGGGAAATGACCGGCTGTTCCTCTTCCTGATACTGACCATGATCGTGCCGTCGGAGGTGATAATCGTGCCCCTGTTCCTGATTACAAAGAGCCTGGGGTGGCTGAATACATTTCGGGCCCTGATTCTGCCTCTTCCCACGGCATTTGGCATATTTATCATGCGACAGGCAATACTGGATGTGCCGCAGGACTTGATCAATGCGGCGAAGATTGACGGCTGCGGAAATATCAGGACATTTTTTAAGGTGGTGCTGCCGATGGTAAAATCATCCGTGCTGGCATTGTCTATATTTACCTTTGTGGGCGCATGGAACAACTTTATCTGGCCCCTGGTGGCGTGTACCAAGCAGGAGATGAAGACCCTGCCTCTGGCGCTGAGTCTTATGAAGACCCAGTTCAATACGGACGTAGGGCTTACGATGGCCTGCGCTGTGGTGAATTTCCTGCCGCCCTTTATCTTCTACATTTTTATGCAGAGTAAGTTCAAGGAAGGCATTGCGCTCAGCGGCATAAAGGGATAAAGTAGAAGTATGTCAAAGATTATATACGTAAACGATATTCCGATAACAATTGAATACAGGAAAGTAAAGAATATCAATCTCTATATCAAGCCGCCGGATGCGCATGTGCTGATCACCGCGCCGCGACAGGCAGCGGAAAGCAGAATCCGCGAATTTGCCGAAGGCAGGGCGCAGTGGATTGAAAAGAGCAGGAAGCGTATGCTGGATTCCAGAGAGAAGATGGCGGACGAACTATCCGGAGCCATCACGAAGGAGCAGATGGAGAGGATTACGGAAATGGTGGAAGCGTATGCACGCAAGTGGGAGCCGGTGATGGGCGTGCACGCTACCCACTGGACCTTCCGGTATATGAAGACCCGGTGGGGCAGCTGCACGGTGAATACCGGGCGTATCCGAATTAACACGAGGCTTGCCTACTACCCGGACGAATGCCTGGAGTATATCGTGGTGCATGAACTGTGCCATCTGATAGAGCCAAGCCATAACAAGAGATTCCATGCATATATGACAAAGTATCTTCCAGACTGGAAGGAAAGAAGGAAGAAGCTTTGTGAAAAAGGAAGTGGGCAGGGACGGTCCTGGAACTGAAGGGACAGCCCCACGCCCACTTCTTTTATTTCCATATGCTTCATCATCTCTGCCTTGGCTCTTAAGGAGACGCAGTGGCAGGGATACATAGATTCTACAGAGGACGATTCTAAGAAGTCTATCGTCTTATAAAGACGCGCATCTGCGTCAAATAAATGAAATCCCCCGATAATGCCGGCGATCCGGCTGCAGCCAAATACTTGCCTCGCATATTCTACGATGTTGCAGATGCCGCTGTGAGAGCATCCGGTGATGATGAAAAGCCCTTTCCCGGTCCGGCATACGACGGCAGAGTCATCCAGGACGCGATCCGGCACTTCTTTCCCGTCCAAGAGAACGGTTCCGGTGCCGGGACGTTCTTCAAACGGGTTCGAAGATGGAATCTCGCCTAAAAAGCAGCAGTTTTCAGATATGTAGCAAGGCGTCCGGGAAGGCTGATACAGGCAGAGTTTGGCAATCTCTTCTTCGGAGAAGGGCGAGCCGATGTAGCGGCCCTGCTCCCACCTGGGCGCAAAGCAGCCCGGGTGCGCGACCAGCGTCGCGTTTGGCAGGCTGAACTGGCTAAACAGGTATTTCAGCCCTTTGCTGTGGTCATCGTGGCCATGGGACAGTACAATATGCGTGATCTTTTTCAAATCCACTCCCAACGAGTGCGCGTTTCGAATCATAATATCGGAGTATCCGGCATCGAATAGGATCTTCTTATCATCAATCTCCACATAATAGCTGACGCCTGGCTCTCCCAGGTAATAATGGTCAATGTAGGTGTTATTGTCTACCAGAACTTGCAATTTCATAACGAATTCCCCCTTTTCATCCGGTATCTATGCATAAGCGCTTTATCTGTATAAAGTATATCAGATTCCAGAGGGAAAACATAGACAAAAGGAGGGATATATAGGGACATATTGAGTTTTGAACTTGATTATGATATAATACTGAAATATATGTGGACAGAGTTTGGGGTCAGTCCTTGGATGGGAAATTAGAGGAGAATACGTCATGAAGAAGAAAATAATGGCAATTGCGGCAGGAGTCCTGGCTTGCGCACTGATAGCCGCCGGATGCGGTCGGAGCGGCGAGGTCGTAAGCTACGACGCGCAGGAGGAAGAGGTCACGACCATTACCTTTTTCGGATATAAATACGAGCCGGAGAATGTGAAGGTCATCGAAGAGATCATCTCATCGTTCATGAAGCGGAATCCGGATATCCGGGTCTCTTATGAGAGCCTGAAGGGAAATGGCTATTACGATGCCCTTGCAAAGCGCATGGCTTCAGGGAAAGGTGATGATGTGTTCATGGTGAATCATGATATACTGCTTGATCTGGAAGCCCAAGGCCAGGTGGCGGATCTGTCCGATCTTGATACGATAGAGGAATATACAGGCCAGATGCTCAGCCAGATGCAGGATGAAGGCGGAATCTATGGTGTGCCGACCATTGTCTCTGCATTCGGATTATACTGCAACCTGGATCTTTTGAAAGAGCATAAGCAGGAAGTTCCCCGGAATCTGGAAGAATGGAAAGAAGTATGCGAATATTTTAAAAAAGAAGGGATTACGCCCATTATCGCCAACAATGATATTTCCCTGAAGACATTGGCGATCGGACGAGGGTTCTTTTCTGTGTATCAGCAGGAGCGCCAGGAGGAAGTCTTTGCCCGGCTCAACAGCGGGGAAGAGAACATAAGCCAGTATTTGGAGCCGGGATTTGCCCTGGTGCAGGAACTGATTGATGAAGAATATATAGATGCAGAAAAAACGCTGGATACGATGAAGACATCCGATGATCTGGAAGAATTCGCAAAAGGCACGTCGCCCTTTATGCTGACAGGCGCCTGGGCCGCCGGACGTATGGAAGGAATGGAGTCGGACTTTGCGTTCGAGGTTGACCCGATTCCCGCGCTGGAAGATGGCGGATTTCTGGTTATTAATGCAGATGTGCGTCTGAGCGTAAACGCGGACAGCAAGCACATGGAGGCTGCCAAAAAGTTCGTCGAGTATTTTACGCAGGAGGATAATATTCAGAAGTTTGCCGGCCAGCAGTCATCCTTTAGTCCGTTAAAGAGCGGAAAGGCTTCGACGGTGAGCGAGATGCAGCCCTTGGTGCCATGCTATCAGGCAGGGCGCACCGTGATAGGCGCGGATGGACTTTTGAACCTTCCCATCTGGAATCTGACGGCAGAGGCCTCGCAGATGCTGCTGTCAGGGGAAAGCCTGGATGAGACGCTAATGTGGCTGGATGAGCAGGCAGCGCAGGAAAGGAGAATGCCAGAATGAAAAGCGGGTCTTCCGGAAAGATAAAGAAAAAGATTGCCCTGATGGCCATAGGTGTTGGAGTTATTTTAAGCATGATCGCCATTATCTTTGTCCAGGGAGTAAGGGAGCAGCTGTGGCAGCAGTCTGTCAGCACGATAATGGAAAGTACGCAGCAGGGCTGTAATACGCTTAAGGTACAGCTGCGTGATGAATATGAGTCCATGAACTCGGTGGTAGGATATGTAAAGGAAGTTCCGGCAAATCAGAAGGAGATGCTGGAAGACATAATAGGGGACTATGGAAAGGTCGACTCAGGCATCAGCCTGTACCTGGCGGATGGCAGCGGCTACCCTTCCGGCATCGGGCTGGATGAGGAGGTGCAAGAGGCGTTGGTGGGCGGCGGCAAGGAGAATGGGATTATCAATCCTCATATCAGCAGCGTTACAGGCATCAATGTATTTGATCTGTATGTAAAAGCAAACTTGCAGGATGGAACAGAAGGCTACCTTGTAAAGGAATATGAGATCAGCCACATTGTAGATACGTTCAGCCTGTCATTTTATAATGATTCTGGTTTTTCGTATGTCATTGACGATGAGGGGAGCGTCCTTATCAGGCCGCCTCATCCGAACAGCAATAAGACGGTGAAGAACCTGTTTGATATGCTAAAGGAGTCCGAGAACGATTCGGCAAGCCTTGAAAAATTTTCAAAAGCACTTAAAAATTCCAAGAGAGGGTGGGCGGTCTTTGACTATCAGGGGGAGGAGACCGTATTCTGCTACACGCCTCTGCAGCTGGAGTCCAACTGGCTTGTTGTATCCATCATCCCTAAGAAGGTGGTTGATGAACAGACCAACCAGATACTGGCCCGTACGCTGATCCTGATCGTGTGCATTCTGATGGGGCTCGCCCTCTTGGCTGCTTATTATCTGCGCTATGCCAGCCGTACGAACCGGAAGCTGCGTAATCAGGCGGAGTATATCGGCCACCTGTATAATGCAGTGCCGGAAGGCGTCGCGCTGGTGACGGTAGAGCAGCCATACCGTATTCTCCAGTTAAACCAGGAGGGACTCAGGCTTCTTAACTACCCTGAGGATGCGCTGAATGACACGCCAAAAGGAAAGAGCCTTGAAGAAATACTCCATCCTGATGATTACGGCTCGATTGCAGAGATTTTCTGTAATGCTGCCGAAACGGAAGGAAAGCATATATACGAGAGCAGGCTTAATAAGGAAGACGAAAGCCTTTTCTGGGTGTCGGGAATTGTCGAAAAGACACGAAATGAGAATGGAGACCCGATCCTGATCGCCACATTCCATGACATCACAGAAGAGAAGCTGGCAGAAGAAGCGGCAGAAAAGGAAAAGCAGCAGGAGCGGATGATGCTGGTGGGCGCAGTCTCTAATATATATCCTGTCATTATCAGCATTAACCTAAGCAAGGATACGTTAAAGTTTATCTATATCAAGCCAGGGCTCATGGCAAGTCTTGGGCAGCAGGAATCCTATACCCAGCTGTACAGGGAATTTGCAGGGATCGTGCACCCGGATCATCTGGGAGAATTTGAACACAGGTTTGAGCCGGACTGCCTCAAGGCCGCCTTGAATGGGGGCAGGGAGGAAGTATTCCTGGAAGCCAAGCAGATGCTGGAAGATGGAAATTATCATTGGACATCCACACAGATCATCCATGTGGACAATCCATATTCCGAGGATAAGCTGGCAATCCTGATATCCCGCCGGATTGATGAGCAGAGGCATGAAGAAGAACAGCAAAGACAGATGCTGCAGAGCGCCCTTGACAGCGCCCGCGCGGCCAACGTTGCAAAGAGCCAGTTCTTGTCTAATATGAGCCATGATATCCGTACGCCTATGAATGCCATTGTGGGCATGACTACGATTGCAGCGACGCACCTTTATGACCTTGACCGGGTAAAAGAATGCCTTGGCAAGATCGCTCTTTCCAGCAAGCATCTGCTGAGCCTGATCAATGATGTGCTGGACATGTCCAAGATCGAGAGCGGAAAACTGTCGCTGGGAGAAGAGCCATTCAACTTTGCGGAACTGATATCAGATGTCGTGGAATTAATGCGTTCCCAGGTGGATTCGAAACGGCTTATGATGGATGTCCATATGTCGGTGCTGGAGAACGAGAAAGTAATCGGGGATCCCTTGCGTATAAGGCAAGTTTACATTAATATATTAAGTAATGCAGTCAAATATACGCCTGCGGGTGGAAGCCTGCATATAGAAGTAAGCCAGGAAAAGAGTTCCATTAGAGGGCGGCAGAAATATATATTCAAGTGCTCGGATACGGGAATCGGCATGAGCCAGGAATTTTTAGATAAGTTGTTCCAGCCTTTTGAACGGGCAAAAGACTCTACGATCAGCCGGATTGCCGGAACCGGCCTGGGAATGGCCATCACCAGGAATCTTATTGATCTGATGAATGGAGATATCACCGTAGAGAGCGAGCCAGGCAAAGGATCTGTATTTACAGCGTCTATTCCGCTTGAAACTCAGGATGCCCGTCAGGAAGATATCCCGGAAGAGTGGCTGGGGGTCCACAGCCTGATTGTAGATGATGACAGGCAGACCTGCGAGAATGTGACGGACCTGCTCAAGGATATGGGGCTTCGGGCACAGTTCGTTACAGATGGGGCGTCTGCTGTTGAGAAGGTAATAGAGGAAAAGGATACGCAGGATCCTTTCCAGCTGGTAATCATTGACTGGAAGATGCCGGATATGGATGGCATTGAAGTGACCAGGCGCATACGCAGGGAAGTGGGACCTGACATTCCTGTAATCATACTGTCTGCCTATGATTGGGGAGAGATCGAGCACGAGGCGAAGATGGCCGGTGTCAATGCATTTCTTGCCAAGCCGTTCTACCGTTCCAAAGTGTGTTATCTTCTTCAGGGGCTGAGTGAGGAAAAGAAGCCTATGGAACAGATGGAGGACCAGAGCGGGCAGTTAGAGTTTAAGGATAAGCGGGTGCTTCTCGCAGAGGATAATGCCATGAACCGGGAGATTGCCCATACGCTGATTGAGGAGATGGGCGTTCAGGTAGAGGATGCCTGTGACGGGGAAGAAGCGGTAAAGATGGTGGCCGCATCCGGGGAAGGCTATTACCACCTCATATTTATGGATGTCCAGATGCCAAATATGGATGGCTATGAGGCTACCAAGGCAATCCGGGCATTAGACAGAGAAGATGTTTTAAAGATGCCAATCGTGGCTATGACGGCCAACGCTTTTGAAGAAGATGTCCGGGACGCCTTAAGCGCAGGGATGGATGCCCACTTTGCCAAGCCCATCGATATTCGGATATTGGAGCAGATTCTCTATAAATATCTAGGTTCCCCATCCTAAAATACAAAGGAAAAGTTACTGGAGAAAGAAGCATATGAAAAAGGATACAGGATTCTATGGAATCGTGCAGGAATATTTTGAGACAAGGATTCTATATGGATTCTACGTGTATGGAGACAGGCTCCCATCAATACAGAAACTCTGCGTCATCTTTGCCATGGCGCCGGCCACCATCCGGTCAGCGCTGGGACAGCTGGAAAAGCAGGGATATATAAAAGTGGATGCAAGAAAGGGATCAGAAGTCATCTATCAGGCATCGCCCGCTAAGTTCAGGGAAAATGCGGCAAGATATTTCGGTGTCAGAAGGGAAGGGATCGCGGATCTGTTCCAGTCGGCCGAACTGCTTTTTGAGCCTCTGTGGGAGACGCGGATCATTATGAGCAATGGCCTGGCGCAGAATCTTTACTGGGAGGTCATACGATATCTGCGGTTTCCGTATCTCATGGATATAGAAAAGCAGAGGGTCATCTGCGAGAATCTTATGAAACGGTCAGTAAGCGACATCATCGCCTATTTGAGAAATGAATTTGAAAGCGCTTACAGGCCGGCGGCAGAAGAGATTCTGACATTTATTGAGGAAGCCTGCAAGGAGTATCCCCTGGATGAGGAAGAACCGATTCCGTTCTGGTGGAGCATCTACCGGCAAAGGCCCCAGATACGGTATACGCTGGTGTCCGATATCATAAGGGATGTCATAAGGGGGCGATATCCACAGGGCTCTTATCTGCCATCTCTTCCGCGGCTTGCGGATCAATACCAGGTATCTGTGAATACTATCCGCCGCGCGCTGGATATTCTGGAGGGGCTTGGAGTGGCCAGCTCTCTCCAGGGAAAAGGGACGCTGGTACGAAAGGAACCGGGGGAAATCAATATGGAGAAGACGGAAATACAGGAGGGAATGCGTCTGTTCCAGGACAGCATGGAACTGCTGGAAGCCACGATCCGGCCGATATCCGTCTATACGCTTAAAGCGGCAGGGGGGGCAGAAAAAGAGAAAGACTGGCAGAGAGGCTGGAGAGGCTGGAGCGAGAAAAAACTAGTTATGTATGTTTTGAGGCGTATCTGTCGTTTATAGAAGAAGAATGCCCATCCGGCGTCATTAGAGAATGCTACAGCAAACTCAGGGAACTGCTGGTATGGGGATATCCATTTGCTGTAATCCGGGCAAGGAAGCGGGGGCTTCATGAAGAATTCCGGGAGGTCATCAAGCAGATGGCAGCATTCCTGAGGCAGGATAAGATTGAAGAATTCGCGGATACTTGGGAGCGGCTGATTCAACATGAAGAAATACAAAAAAGGTCTTGAAGTAAAACTTCAGGACCTTTTGTTTAAATAATCTAGAGATTGGATTAGGAATAGCAAAATCTTGGGGGTGCTTCTAAAGCATATTTTGTATTCCAAGAACAATATATCACGGAGAAACTTCTTTGAAAATAGTTTTATGTTACATAAATTAGTAAAAAAATTGTGCCTGAAGCACAAAGATGCTATAATAATGCGGACGAAAGAAATGAAAAGACAGACAGGCGGGTGTATATACGTGGCAGTAGAATTGAAGGAACTTTATGCAAAGATCAGTCCGCAATATGACGTGAAACTGCATACGACAGGGTGCTTTGAAAAAATGATTGGATGGGTCCATATGGTGGAGGATCCGGAATTTGCAGAACTGCTGCATGGAGATGAACTAATCTTTAACTCAGGCCTGAACTATACTTCGGATGAATGGCTTCGCAGATTCGTGGAGGCGCTGAATAAGGTTCATGCAGGAGGGCTGATCGTATCCCTCTGGGGGACGAGGACCATCTCGCAGGAAATCATTGATTATTGCAATAAGATAAAGTTTCCGCTTTTTTCTGCATCGTGGAAGACGCCTTACAT
The DNA here is from genome assembly GCF_019597925.1 of [Clostridium] scindens. Classification (NCBI taxonomy): domain Bacteria; kingdom Bacillati; phylum Bacillota; class Clostridia; order Lachnospirales; family Lachnospiraceae; genus Lachnoclostridium; species [Clostridium] scindens. The sequence continues at coordinate 242,681 of NZ_CP080442.1, forward strand.
CGACATTATGCGGATGTTCTCCGTGATTCTCCTGAAAAACGAGCAGAGGGAGACGAATCTGATCGCTGCATTAAAGAACGCCATCTACTATCCGGAGAATGAAGAACTGTATCTCAGCCATTTTGAGAGAAATGGATTCTTTCGGGATATGTCCTATACGATCGTCATACTCAGCTGCCATGCCTACGATACGGACAATGGGAATGAAAGGCTGCTGAGGATAGAGAAGTCTCTCCATTATATCCTGAAAAATGTGATCGTATATGAAGAGAAAGGCTGCCTGATCATCCTCGCCGCAGGCTACTCTCTTTCAAAGATCCGCTCCGATTTCCAGCGGCTGTGCCAGAGAGATTCTAACATATACGTGGGAATCGGCACGACAGCGGATCAGATCCGGGATATCCACAAGTCTTATCATAACGCCAATACAGCCTACCAGCTGACTAAGACAGCCATTCCTAAGAATCTGCTGGATTACGACGAGCTGGGCATCTATAAGATATTGGCGGATGTAAAAGAGGTATCCATCTATCCGGCGTTTGTAAAGGAGACCCTGGGGGCTTTGATAGACTATGACAAACAGAATCAAAAGGAGTATATGAAGATTCTGGATGAATATTTCCGCAATGATTGCAGCGTCATTGAGACCTCAAAAGCGCTGTACTGCCATAAGAACACGCTGACCTACAAGATTCATAAGATCCGGGATATTCTGGGATATGATATTCATAGCAACGAGAACCGTACAAAGATTATGATAGCGCTCTATATCATGAGGCTGGGGGAGATTGGAATATAACACGCATTTAGAACTGTCTGACTTTTAAATTTGTGGTATAATGTTGGGAACAGCAAGATAAAATACATAGGAGGCGGATGCAATGAATGAGAATCGGATAAAACGGAATCAATTATTAGGCGGGCGTATCGTTCAGGGACTGAAGTCCCGCAATATGAATGGCTATTACGCCGAGACGAAAGAAGACGCGCTTAAGAAAGCGCTGGAGTGGATACCAGAAGGAAGCACGGTCGCCTGGGGCGGCTCTATGTCGATTGCAGAGATCGGGCTTAAGAAGGCAATCTGTGAAGGCAATTATAAGGAATATAACCGCGATGACGCCAAGAATCCGGAAGAAAAGCGTAAGATCGAGCTGGCAAGCTATGACTGCGACTTTTTCCTTACAAGCGCCAATGCTATAACGGAAGACGGAGTGATGGTCAACATAGATGGCTTTGGCAACCGGGTATCTGCCATAGCCGCAGGCCCGCGCAATGTCATCATGATCGTAGGGATGAACAAGGTGGTAAGGGATGTAGAGAACGCTGTATCAAGGGCCAGGAATGAGGCTGCGCCGATCAACGCGCAGAGATTCGATATTGATACGCCTTGCCACAAGACAGGAGCCTGCTTTGACTGCAAGTCTCCTGACACCATCTGCTGTCAGATGCTGGTGACAAGATTCTCCAAAGTTCCCGAAAGAATAAAAGTTATTCTGGTAAATGAAGAATTAGGCTTTTAAGATGTTGACTAAATCCCGGGCATTTGTTATAATACAAATGCTCGATAAGGCGCCATAGCCAAGCGGTAAGGCAAAGGTCTGCAACACCTCTATCACCAGTTCGATTCTGGTTGGCGCCTCTACAATAAGAAGCCTCGGAGACTTAATGTTTCCGGGGCTTCTTTCATGAATTTCTTTTTTAGGCGATGGAGACGTCCATGTCATCCAGCAGCCTTCTTATGCCTGCGATATCCAGATTCGTCTCTGCCGCGAGGAATTCCACCTCTTCGGCGGTCAGATTGTCAAATCCTTTATCCTTGACGTTCATCTTTATATACTTGCGGCGCATCTCATCCATGTCAACAGGAATTGTACGAATGTCCTGAGGCGTGGCTGGAATGATGATGTTCGTGCCTGGAATCTCTTCTTCATGCTGCCCGATCCTGACATCTACGCCGTGATCTTCCGCAAAGGTCAGCTGGGCGGTGTGGGCCTTTCCGGCTCCTGTATATTCAGATTCCTCCACCACTATGATCTGATCCTCATCCATGGTGCGTGCGAGGCTGATCGCCGCTGCAAGCCCGGTATTTCCTGCCGGTCCTCTCTGCAGGCCTTCCAGCTGGTTGAGAAGTTCGGTAGCATAATAGACTTCGCCTTGGGTGACCGTGTAGAATTCGTCCATGTATCTTAACGGCCTCGCTGCATTCAGCGGCACATCCACGCTCTCCGGGTTATAAAGGGATGGGAATCCATAGCCTGTATGCCCGGTGGAGAAAGACTTTCTGGCAAATACAGCATCGTCATGGGAGTCAAGATCTGCCAGATTGACGGAAACGCCCACCATCTTTCCGGTGTAGCCGGACTTGCGCAGGCCTCTTGCAGCACCGGTAAAGTTACCGCCTCCGGCGTGAGTTACCAGGACGACATCCGGCTGGCGTCCAGCCTGCGCTTTGGCCTGCTCCATGATCTCTGCGCCGATGGTCTCGATTCCGGCGATGCTAAAGGGGAGATACAAAGAAGCGCTGAAGTAGCCAAGGTCATCCAGCAGTTTTAATATGACATAGGTAAATACTTCCGGGCCGACGGTATATTGCTGGACCTCTGCCCCGTATGACTCGCATGCCCGCCCCTTTTCCAGGGATTCGGGCTGCCCATTGCCGGCATCATCGTAGACTTCCTGGCAGATGATAGCCTTTAAGCCGCGGCGGGCGGCCTGAGAAGCTACGGCAGCACCGTAGTTGCCGCTTGTAGATGCGATGACTCCGGGGTAGCCGGATTTTTTCGCCTCATAGACAGGAAGCAAGGCTCTGCGGTCCTTGAAGCTTCCTGTTGGGTTATCGGCCTCGTCCTTTAAGAAGATTCTGGCGCCCTTGCCCTTGGGGGAAATGGAGCGGACCAGCCGGTTGATATTGTTGAGTTCGATCAGCGGAGTGCTGCCCACGTAAACTTCGGCTGCAATTTTGCGTATCTCATCCATGGAAAGGCCAACAATGTCCATGAATTTCTCATAATCCCAAGCCAGGCGCCCGGATTTGAATTCATCATAATTAATATTGACTGAATGGAACAAAATGTCTTTGTTCTTGCATGTAATATCGGAAACTGCCTGATTACTCATTCTTATTCGCCTCCTTCATAATTTTGCGTACTTCATTTCCGGCGTGCATCAGGGTTGGCTGCTGACGCCCGAAACTGTGATCATACTGGGGCCACAGCTGGTAGAGCGTGCCGCTAACCACACGTCCGGCCAGAGTCTCAATGTTCACCGTATCCCCGATTGAGGCCGACTCATCCATTAGGAATCCATTGATCCAGCATTTCAAAGGTACCTTTCTGGTGCTCTCCGGCAAGGATTTAAGCCGTTCCTCCGGGGTCAGGATGATCTGCATGATTCTGACCCAGTCATTTTTTTTCGCAACTTGTTTCATATGATTATTCTCCTTTCATAGTAGTATCGTTTGCTTGCTCCTTCTTTCCGGGACGTTTAATTACCGTCTTATAGAAGCCTACCGCCATAATTACGAGGCCAAGATAGCCGAGCAGCGGATATACAGTTCCTACCAGCTTGCTGAATGGAACCAGCCCAGCCACGAAAGCCACGCATCCTGCTACGAGCGTCAATATCTTGAACTTGGTAGTTCCATCCTCAGCGAACCTGACAGAAAACCCATACAGGATGGGGACAGAAGTGGTATAGACGGCAAAGAGCAGGATGAATGCAAAGATACCGCCTATGACAGGACTCATCTGTCGGGCAACTTCCAAAAATGGCACCTCCATGGCAGATACATCCACGATTCTGGATAAGGTGGCCAGAACCATGAACAGAATCGCAACGCCAAGAAGCGAGCCTCCGAGAATGCCGGATTTGCGGATTAGTTTTTCATCTTTCTCCCCGTTGCCGATGGAAGCCAGCGCTGGAACTGCTGGCAGTACGCAGTAGGAGATGTAGATGAATGCGGAAGACCACCAGAAGGGGGTTGCCTTGGCGATCGTAAGCCCCTGCATATTAGCGCCTGCCTGCGAGATGCCTGAGAGATTCGTGCTAATGGTTCCAATGGATATGGCCAGTGTGGCGATAATGATCAGCGGAGATAAGAATCCAAGCGCATTGAGGGCGGAATTGAATCCCAGGATTACGGTTCCGACGGTGAGGACGGCGATGATGACTCTGCCAAACATCAGATTGATTCCGAAATACTGGTTCAGCGATGCGCCCCCGCCGGCAATCATGATTGACAATACGCCGAACAAGAAAAATACGAGTATCCAGTCAAATACTGCTCCTACCTTCGGCCCGCACAAATAAGTAAAGACTTCTTTGTGCGAATTGGTATGCAGCTTATGACCAAGTTCCATAAACATCGTCCCGTACCAGGCGAATAATACGACTGCTATGATCGTGCCCACGATGCCTATGTATCCGTAACTGACGAAGAACTGCAGCGTTTCCTGCCCGCTGGCGTAGCCTGCTCCGATAATCGCGCCTACATACATGCCTGCGTAACGAATGCAGTTTATGATCCATTTGTTTGCATGGTGCTGTTTCGTTTCCATAGATTCCCTCCTCTTTCAGAACTTTTTATAGTCGCTTTCAAAACGTTTTGAGTGATATAAGCGTAAACGATATAAGAGTAAGGTGTCAAAATTTAACCCGGATCTGGCCAGAGAGAAGAAATTGGACGGCAAAATGAGCAGAAACGACCGGTTTTAAAAAAGTTGGATTTATGTAGAGACTATTTTGTGCGATAATTTATTAAAACAGGGGGAATATATTGCTGATTTGGATGAGTTTATAATAAAATTGTGACTGTTGGCATACATTGTGCTATTATTATGACATTATAAGAAGTCAAGGGAAAGGAGGAAATCCGATGAATAAACATGAACTAGATGAAATGCTCGCAGAAAATCCGTTTTTAGTATTGAGCGATGTCATCTACCAGTCTCTCTATAATGACATCATACAGTTGAAGATGCCCCCGGATTCACGACTGAACGAAAGCAAGATCGCGGAAGAACTAGGGATAAGCAGAAGCCCTGTAAAGAGCGCCTTGTCGAAACTTGAGAAGGACGGGCTGGTATATAAGAAAAGCGGCAAGATACTTGCGGTATCCTGGATGACGAAAGAGGATGGCTATAGCCTTTATGAGGCGCGCAGCGCTTTGGAAGGGTTTGCCGCCTCCCTTGCGGTAATTCGGATCACTGCAGAACAGATGAAGGAACTGGAAGAATTGACCAGGCAGTATGTGGCGGTATGCAATGGCAGTAACAAAGAACTGAATCCGAATGACTATGCGGATATCGACCATAAGTTCCACTCTCTGATTGTAACGGCTTCCTGTAATCCTTACATCATGCGAATGTACAGAAGCCTGGAGGGCTATCTTCTGCACTACAGATACTGCCTGTATTACTCGCTTGGACCGGAGAAGCTGCAGCGGATACTTTATCAGGCAGGAAAGCGTCACCAGGCTATTTTCAATGCCTTCCAGATGGGCTTTACCGATATCGTCCGGCACGAGGTGGAGGAGGATGTCCACAGCATGCTCAATGCCTTCAACCAATGGGAATAGATGGGATACGGCCGATGACAAAAAATGCCGAAAAAATGTAATCTTCTTTATTCTTAAAATGGGAGACAGTATTAAAAAAGCACGGTGTCCGTAAAAAGACGAAACCGTGCTTTCTTATGCTTATGCGGAAATACTCTATACATCCAGGGGCGGCGCAGCCAGGCCGCGGCTCTGGTAAACGGCGTCCCGGTTGGCGATGGTAGTATCATAGTGCGTCTTGTCTGCCATTTCTTTATAGTTGTGAAGCAGTATCCTCCAGGCACTGTCGCAGAACTGGTCGACCTCAAGCGCCAAGGAAGCCTGCTGTGCGGATTCTTCGTATTTCCCGATGGATGCGTAGTAGGAGGCCAGCGCAACGCGCAGGCTGGCATAGCGGATATCATACTGATCCCGCAGCAGATTGGCCCAGTCGCACTTGACGTCCTCAAAGTATTTGCCCCGGTACAAGGAGGCTCCATAGAGGATGGAGTCAAGATTGCCGGAAGTGATGGAGCCGGCCTGTTCTTCGGCATCCGCGAACAGATCGGCATCACAGGTGACGCTTCCAAGATCCAGGGAATAGTAGCCGCTTTTATACTTTAAAGAGATATCAGTTCCGGTCTCTTTCAGAAACTGGCGCAGGTAGTAGTTGCAGGTGTTGAGATTGGACAGGGCCTTTTCTTCTGGAAGGGTGCTAAAGAGAGTATCCAGAAGATTCTTCCGGAAAACGCCGTGAGGGCGGTTCTGGAGATAAAGCGCGAATAATTCCCGCACCTTTGCGGTCCGCCACTCCGGCTGTGGCGCGCCCGACCCGGTAATCTCAAGTTTTCCGAACGCATGAAGCATAGGGGAAGAAGACGGTACTGCCTGCGGTGCTGTGGACAGGGCACCCAAAGTATTCTTGATGCGGTGAATGGATTTTTGAAACCGTTCTTTGCTGACTGGCTTTAACAGATAATCGGTGGCATCTAAGTCAAAGGCCGATACGGCATATTGGTCAAAAGCGGTTACAAAGATGATCTCTATCTTATCTGCAAGCCTGGACTGAAGGTCCGAGGCCAGTTCCATGCCATTGCGCCCGGGCATGGCGATATCAAGGAAGGCCACCTGAGGCTGCACCTCCCTGACGGATTCCAGGGCATCATCGGCGTTATCGAACGAGCCCACCAGTTCAAAGTCTTCATAATCTTTCAGCAGATAACTTAATTTGGCCAACGCAGGCGGCTCGTCATCCACGATGATGGTGCGGTATTTAGGGGTGCTGTTGATTGCTGCTATATCCATATTCTAGTTCATCCTCCTGAAATTTTGAATTCAGCGGTATGCGAATCAGGATTGTGGTGCCCGCTCCCGGGGAAGTCTGAATATCCAAAGGAATGCCATAGTGGAGCTTCAGGCGCCGGCTGACATTGCGAAGGCCGATGCCGCCCTGATATCCATCCTGTTCTTCGTTTAGCAGGTTGGCGATCTTTACCGGCTCGATTCCGACTCCATTATCCTGAATCTCAATGTGAATGTATTCATTTTTTTCTGTAATCGTTACCTGGATCTGAATCTCCTGGTAACTGTCTAATGTGGCATGGCGTATCGCGTTCTCCACCAATGGCTGTATGGTAAGCGGCGGAAGAGAGAAGCTGCGCCCGGTTTTTTGGACCAGTTTAAATTGCAGCCGTCTGCCAAAGCGGGCCTGCTCGATATGGACGTAGGAATTTACGATTCCAAGTTCCGTGTCAATCGTGACAAGTCCGCGGTTTACGTCGTTGCCAAAGCATCCTCGAAGATAGATTGCCAGATCATCGATCAGCTCGCTGGCTTTGACGCCGTCCGTAAGCGCAATGGCGCTGATGGTATTAAATGCGTTGTACAAAAAGTGGGGCCTGATCTGAGCCTGAAGGAACAGCATCTCATTATCAAGCGCGGATTTGACAGACTGCTTCAGCGTAATCAGGCTGAAAACCCTGGTGCGAAGCTCGATCCGGTCGGCCGGCTTTACCACATAATCATTCGCCCCTGACCAGAAGCCGGTCAGGATTTCCTCCGCCCCATCGCAGGCGGTAAGCAGAAGCACCGGAAGTTCGAAGTGAGAGTAGCGCTTCCGGATGATCTGGCACAATTCAAACCCGCTCATCTCTGGCATCATTACATCTAATATGATGATATCATAAGAAGATTTCTCAAGCAACTCTAATGCTTCTTTTGCACTCTTTACGCAATCCATGGAAAAACTGCAGTCTTCGAAAATGGTACGTATGATATTCAGGTTATCCTCGTTGTCATCTACGACCAGAAGGGAGGCTGACGTTCCTTTGAAGTCCTCCAGATAATTCTGGCTTTTGTAGGCAGAACCGGCCTGGGCTGCTGCTGCGTTTTCCATGGAATTGTGATCTGGCGTGCAGGCATCCAGACAGAAGGTAATGCAGGTCCCCTGCCCCGGCTTAGTCCATTCCACGTACACGCTTCCGTTCATCTGCTCGGTCAGCTGGCGGACCAGGTATAGCCCTAGCCCTACGCCCTCTGCTTTCCGGGCGGTATCATCCAGACGCACGGACTTGTCAAAAATCCGGCTGATATCTTTAGCCGACATGCCAATCCCGGTATCAGACACAGAGACGTATACCTTCCCATTCATGCGCTTGCTTGAAATGGTAATGGTGCCGGAATCCGTATATTTTACGGCGTTTCCAATGATATTGTTCAGGACTTCCCACAATTTTGACTCGTCCGCGTTCACCCACAGGGCGTTTTTGGAGAGATTGTTTTTAAAGATCAGCTTCGTATTATCGGAAGTATAGTAGAATACTTCGATTACGGCATTTACCTCAATGTCCAGGTTGACGGGCTTTAGGCTTACGCTTCTGTGCTCGGAGGAATAGAACCCGTACAAGTCGTTCAGGACACTGTTCAGTTTCCTGGCAAGCATTAGGGCGAGACTTAACTGTTCTTTGGCGGTATCCGGCTCTCCAAGCTTGGAACTGGCGGATTCGATAATGTTGATAATGCCATGCAGAGGCGTCCGCAGTTCATGGGACGTTGCGGATATGAACTCGCTTTTAAGCTTGTCGGTGACTACCATCCTGCGGGCAAGCCTTGCATTGCCGGTATAGATCCGGGAGACCTTGAGGGCCACGTAGGCAAGCTGGGATGTGACATAGGCGACCAGGAGGAAGATGTAGTTGCTGGCATATGCGTCTGCAGAGACCATTCCCCGGCTGTTAAAGTATAGGAGCGCGAAATAGCTGGAGCAGAAGGAGAGCGACAGCATCAGCATCAGCGCGCTGTAACTCTTATTCCAGATCCGCCCCAGGAGGATGATGGAAGTATGAAGGAGGGAGGCGGCAAAGTAGGTTCCGGTCAGGATCTTCATCATTGGCAGATACTTTCCTGGGCAGAGCAAGGTAAGGACCAGAAGAAACGGAATGATATACAGGTATATCTTCAAGGTCCTTTGCAAGATGCCCTTGGTGTAGCAATTCTGCCTGGCAAGAAGGATCATGCACAGTCCCATCAATGCAAAAGACAGGACGTAGATCTTGGTAAATATGGCATAAGTCCACGACTGTACCGGCTGGGTCAGCAGGTTATTGCTGGAATAGACCAGATGGAAGGAAAGCATAATAGTGAACAGGAGCAAATAAGCGGTGCTGCCCATCTGAACCTTAAAAAACAAAAGGAAGATCAGGAGGATCGCAAGGATTCCTATACTCATAAGCCCAACGGATTCAGCGAACTTAAACTGAGAGGCAAGGCGGTAGCCGTCTATCTGGGTGCCAAAATATATGGGGCTTGTAATGCCGGTATGATAATTGCTGAAATTCGATACCTGGATGATGATCTCATGGGTCTGCCGCATAATGTCCAGCGGAAATACGATATACTGGTTGTCCTTTTCCGTCTCGGAACTGGCCTTTAAGGAAGAAGTAAATCCAATATCCGACAGAAGCCTTCCATCCACATAGATGCGCGCGGTTCCCTGTACTCCGGCAAGGCGCAGGGAATACAGGTCGGTGGTGCCAAGGAAGGTGAAGGTAAGCCGGTAGGTGCCATAGCCGAAGGTGTTCGGAAGGGTTCCCGGAAGCTTCCGGTATTCGGGTGAATAATGTTCCGCGCTGGATGCGGAAAAGTCGGAGGAAAACAGGAAGCGGCTGTCATAATATTCCCACTCCCCATTCAGCGCCACTGGCAGCCTGTTCTCGATATAGGCGGCGTTCAGCCTTCCGGATCTTGCCTTGCCGGCGTAATCCGGATTGATGATAAAGAGTGTAAAAAGCGCCAGAAGCGATACGACAGACAGGACCCATATATGGAAAGGAGCCAGTTTCCTGCCTCGCAGACGGTTGATTGAAGAAGATAGCCTGTGATTTGATTTGTCCATAAGTACCTCCAGTCAGATATAATGTCACATTTGGTAATATTATAGCATGTGTCAGTTAAAATGAAAAATTGATTGTGCAATTTTGATAAAAAGGTTGTGCGCGAATTGTCTAATATGTAGATGTTTAGTAAAATGTTTATTGTTATATTGACTATTCTGTATATTATTGTATAATGAAACCATCAAAAATACAAGGAGGAAAGAAAATGAGAAAGGTAAAAAAGTGGTGTGCCCTTCTGATGGCCTCTGTCATGCTGGCCGGCACCCTGACCGGATGCGCTGTAGATGAAAAGACGCAGGAAAATGGCAGCGAGCAGGCGGGAGACGAAGGAAAAAGCGACGAAGGCGGCAAGATTACAAAGAGCGAGAAGGAAGGCAGCTTCAAGGTAGGCATCGCAGCCAGGGAGATTACCAATGACTACAACCGCAACATCGTATCAGCTTCCCAGAAGATGATCGAAGATGCAGGCGGAAGCGTAGTCATCGCGGATGCCCAGGCAGATGTGCAGAAACACAATGAGAACATCGAGAATCTGATCAATTCCGGAATTGACGGCCTGATCGTCCATCTTGGAGACCCGGAGCAGATGGCTCCTTTGATGGAAGAGGCTGAAAAGAAAGGAATCCCGGTCATCACCAATGGCGTAGGCTCTCCGGTAGCGCATACCATCGGAGATGTAAATGGAGATGATCCGCTGATGGCAACCCTGGCATCCGACGCGCTGCTTGCAAGCATCGGATATGCAGGAGACGTATACGTTGTGTGGGTTCCGGGAGCGCCGCTTCTGGAGACGAGAAAGAGAATCTTCGAGGCCGTTGCCGCTGATTATCCGGATGTTAAGATCCATGAAGTGCCGGCAGAGCATAATCCTGCAAAAGTGCAGACGCAGATCGAGGAGATTCTGACAGCAAACCCGGACGAAGGCAGCATCGCAGGCATTTTTGGAACGTATGACCAGCTGGTATCCGGGGCAAGCGAAGCAATCCGCCGTGCAGGAAGAGGCCAGGAGATCAAGATGGTAGCCATTGACGGGGACGTGCTGGGATTCCAGATGCTGTTCCAGGAAGACAGCCCATTCATCTCTACCGTTGTAATGGATACGGAAAGCATTGGCAAGCAGTCTGCGGAACTTCTGCTTGGCGTGATGGATGGAAGTGTAGATCCTAAGACGATTTCTCCAAAGATTCCTGCCAGCTGCTATGTAGCAACAAGAAAGAATGGCGTAGAGGCAGCAGAGATGAAGTGGGGCAAGAATTTCTGGGAAGATGCCGGACTTGTGAAAGAAGATGTAGAAAAGCAATTCCCGAAAAAGGAAGACGTGATCGTAGCGCTTCCAAGTATTCCATAGAGACTTGAGGATTCGGGCGAGAGTAATCTCGCCCGTAGCAATTTGAAGGCATATATAGAAGGCATATATTTAAGAAAGTTGGTGAACGAATGGAGGAAAACCAGGTATTACTGGAATGCAGGGGCATATACAAAAGCTTTGGCAAGAATAAGGTGCTCCAGGATATTAACCTGCGGGTAAGAAAAGGCGAGGTTCATGCCCTGCTGGGACAGAATGGGGCGGGGAAATCAACATTGGTAAAGATTATTACAGGCGTGTATTCCATGAATGCAGGGGAAATATTCATGGACGGCGAGCCAGTTCGGATAAATTCTCCCAAGGATTCGGAAAATGCGGGAATATCAATCATTCATCAGGATCAGCAACTGGTTCCATTTTTCGATGTTACCAGGAATGCGTTCCTGGGCTCGGAGATCAGAGGAAAAGGCGGGAAGCTGAACTTTAAGAAGATGAAGGAACTGGTAGACGAAAAACTGAAGCTGATCGAATCTGATTTCACGTCAGACCAGCAGATATCCTCCTTAAGCGTTGGGCAGAGAGAGCAGGTGGCCATCGTCACGGCCCTTCTGCAGAATCCGAAACTTCTGATCCTGGATGAGCCGACGGCATCCCTGAGCAGCCGGGAAATCGAGAAACTATTCGAGGTCATCGGGAAACTGAAGAAGGAAGGCGTAACTGTCATCTACATATCGCATCATCTGGACGAGATCTTCCGGATTACAGACAGCATAACCGTGCTGCGGGACAGCCGCATGCAGGGGACATTTTCGACAGAAAGCATCTCCCGCAAGGATGTGGTGAGCCTGATGATCGGTAAGGAACTGAAGGATTTCTATCCAAAAGAAGAAGCCGTGATTGGCGATACGGTCCTGGAGGTAGAAGATGTCTACTCAGGAACGCTGGTAAAAGGTGCCAGCTTCAAGCTTCGAAGAGGCGAGATCCTGGGACTTGCGGGCTTGGTGGGCGCAGGGCGTACGGAGACGATGCTGGCTATGTACGGAGTAGAGAAGATGAAGAGCGGCCAGGTAAAGATTGACGGTAAGCCGTTTGCTCCCAAAACGCCGCTGGAAGCGTGCCGGGCAGGAATCGCGTTTATCCCAGAAGACCGAAGGAACGAGGGGATCGTATCACAGATGGACATTGCAGAGAATCTCTCCCTTGCTTCCACGGATCTGTGGGCCAGAAAAGGAATCATTGACAAAAAGAAGGAGGGCAGCAGGTTTGAGGAGATCCGGGATGCGCTGAATATCGTGTGTACCGGACAGAAGCAGCTGGTGGGCGAACTCTCCGGTGGAAACCAGCAGAAGGTAGTTATCGGAAGATGGATGACGGGCGACTTCAAGGTGTTTATCTTTGACCAGCCTACCACGGGAGTGGATATCGGGGCGAAGACGGAGATCTATAAGCAGATGGTCGCACTGGCGAAAAAGGGCTGCGGCATCATCTTTATTTCTTCGGAAAATGAAGAACTGATGGGGATCTGCGACCGCATTGCCGTGATGACAAAAGGAAGGATCGTCAAAGAGTTCGATGCCGGAAATGTTACAGAGCATGACATCCTGTACTGGTCGGCAGGCGGAGAGGAAGAAGAGAAAAAGGAGGCAGGAAATGTTGGACAAGAAGAATAAATCTAATTCGGCAAATATCGGGGCGCTTCTTCTCAGCAGGGGAACCGGCCTTGGAATGATTGTCATATTGTGCCTGCTGGGACTTAGAGCGCCGCTGTTCTTTGAGATGACGAATATCATGACGGTACTGAAGCAGGGAAGCGTGCTGACGATGATCGCGCTGGGACTCACGGCAGTCCTGATCGGGGGCGGGTTCGACATGGGCGCAGGGGCTCTGGTGCAGCTTACCTGCAACCTGGCGGCAGGACTGCTGATTGCAGGCACCAGCGTGGCGGCGGCAATCACATCAGGGATCGCGGTAGGGTTTCTGGTAGGCCTCATCAATGCGTTTCTGGTGATCATCGTCAAGATACCAACCTTTGTGGCGACCCTTGGAACGATGTTCGTCATGCAGGGGGTTACGTCCTGGTATAATGACGGAAAAGCGCTTACCATCAAGGCAATCCCTGGATTTTCCGTACTGGGGCAGGGCAGGATCGCCATCATACCGGTAATTTTCCTGATCGTCATTGCCGTGTGCGCTGTGCTGCATTATTTCTTCAAGCACACCAGAACGGGGCTTCGGATGTATGCAACCGGCGAGAATCCGGCGGCAGCCACCCTTAGAGGATTGAATACGAAGAAATATCTTCTTCTGTCATACCTGCTGTCGGGGCTGATTCTTGGTTTTACCGGGGTTCTTCAATGCTCTTACAATTATGGCGCGTCCGCTATCACCAGCGGAATGGATTTCCTGATCCAGGCGCTGTCGGCGGCATACCTTGGAAGTACATTTTCCAAGACAGGCGAGTTGAGCGTGATTGGAACGGTCATTTCCGGCATGTTTATTGCGGCGCTATCCAATGCGCTGATCATCAACGGGATATCCAACCAGCAGATATCGGGAGTACTTGGAATCATTCTCATCCTGTCAATCTTGCTGACGGTAATCAAGAAACGCGAAATTGGACAGGTAACGATATTCTAGAAGGGAGGGACAGACGGTGGAACAAGTAAAGAAAGAGACATCTTTTTCAAAAGAAAAAGTGTTGGCATTCATAGCAAGACATGGCGCGATTATAGGTATCTGCTGCGTGTTGATCGCATTTCAGATCATCGAGCCAAGATTTATGAGGATAGACAATATATTGGGCGTGCTTAATTCCAGTTCCTTATTGATCGTTATGACCTTTGGAATGACGATGGTAATGGCGGTTCGGGGGATTGATCTGTCCATCGCCCAGGTGGCGGACGCGGCGGGCGTTGTTGCGGCAATGCTGATTCTGTCGGGCAAGAATTTCATAGTCGCGATTCTGGGAGCCATGCTGTTTGGCCTGCTGGTGGGCATCATCAACGCAGTGCTGATCTCCTACCTGGGGGTTCCGGCGATCATCGGGACGCTGGGCATGATGTTCATCGTGCGGAGCGTGGAACTGACCCTGACGGATGGGGCGCAGCCCCAGATACTTTTTACCCTCCCCACGGAGAGAGTAAAGAACTTCTTCTTCATCGGCCAGGAGAGTGTCGGCCCCATCTCCATCCTGATCTTGCTGACGATTCTCATCATCGTTGCCATGTACTTTGCCAAAGAACGTTCTACATTCGGAAGGCATATGGACGCGCTGTGCGGCAATGTAAGGGCGTCGCTTCTTGCGGGAATCAACGTGCGCAAGGTATTTGCGGCAACCTTCATCATAAGTTCCCTGCTGGCGGCGCTGGCAGGCGTCATGCTGGTATCCCGGTCGGGAAATGCGGTGCCGCGCGGCGTGGAGACGTATCTGACGGATTGCTTTGTGGCGGTCTACATCGGGACCCTGGTGTCGGCCAGGAATAAGTTCAACATCATCGGAAGCGCCATCGGAGCGCTGTTCGTAGGCTTCATCAGCAACTTTATTACATTGATGGGCATGGGGATCGCATATAAGAATATTTTTAACGGCGTGTTTATTATCTTAGCCGTGGCACTGGGCGTATTAAAGAGCAAGGTAAATTCATAGGAGGGATGACGGATGCTGAAAGTAGATGCACATTCGCATGTAGGAAAAGGGGCCGCGGTCTGGAGCGGCCAGGATGTAGTGAACCGGATGGATACCATGAAGGTAGACAAGACCATCATATTTCCGTTTACGGAAGGATACTTTAACAATGACGAGATCATGGATTACGTGAATGAAAATCCGGACCGGCTGATTCCGTTCTGCGCGGTAAATCCTTGGAACGGGCAGGAGGCACTGGACGATCTGGAGAACTGCTTCCAAAAAGGATTCAAAGGGGTGAAGCTGCACCCTACGCTGTGCGGATTCCCGCTCAGCAATAAGAAGCTGGTGAACCCGATCTTCGAGATTGCCCAGGCCTATGACGCGGTGGTGATCGTGCATGGCTCGGCGGATCTCTATAACTGTCCGCTGGAATTCGACCGGATGGCCAGGAGATTCCCGAAGGTACCGTTGATCATGGCGCATTGCGGCTTCTTCTGGGAGTGGGAGCTTGCTATCGAGGTAGCCATGGAGAATGACAACCTGTACCTGGAAACTTCCAGAGTACCGGGATTCGAGACCAGCAAAGTGATTCAGAAGCTAGGCGGAGACAAGGTGATCTGGGGAACGGACGGGCCGTTCTGCGATTATGAATGGGAGTTCAACAAGATCCGCCGCTATGCGAAAAACGCGGAGGAATTTGATAAGATCATGGGAGGAACGGTGCTGAGTCTTCTGAGGAAAGAGTAATACAGATTAAGGAAAAGATGAAACAGCCCCTTCCCTGCATTTTCAGCGGGGGAGGGGCAAGTTGGTATCCTGGCCGGCCTGAAATCTATGGCTGGCTTTCCAGTTTCTTAAGTACTTTTTCTACGAATACTTTGGCGTGTTCTACATCCAGGCTGTCGGGATGGGTGATGGCCTCGTCGAAATTATGGATATACATGTCCATCTGGCCGGCGTTCTGGTCATTTTTCATGGATTCGTATTTCTGGCGTACCTTCTGGGGCATCTTGCCCTGGCAAATGAAGGAGCCCAGATAATCGTTGTCCGTCTCGATCCAGGCGCTGACGCTGTTCTCGATCGCCTTATAATATTCCGGCGCGTTTCCCATTCCGCAGGTGCCGAAAAGAGCGATCTGCTTGCCGCTTAAGTCATTGATAAAGTCGCTGACCGCCATGCTGCAGGTTCCCCGGTGCACGCAGAATCCGATGAAATAGACCTCGGCTTCCGGGATAGGCTTATCGGTGGTAATGTCAATCAGGTCTTTGGAGTTGCCGGGAAGGTGCGAGAAGATAGTCGCGGCTATTTTCTTGGTGTTACCGGTCTCGCTCTGATAAAGAACTAAATAATCTAACATATCAATCATACCTCGCTTTCTTAAGAGGCAGCGTTCCTGATCAGGACTGTCTCATGATTATATATATCCTCCGGGGGCTCCGCCACCGCAGCATAGGCCGCTTCCGCCGCAGCACAGGTTGCATACGATGTTGGCGATGCACAGCTTCATGCACCAGCTGCTCCCGCCGGTAAATGTGGTCTGGTAAGGGCCTTGCTGCTGCTGGTACCAGGTTCCGCCGCTCTCAAAGCGGTTTACCAGCATCTGATACTGTATGTTGTCCGGGTCCAGACGAAGCGCCTCTTTGGCGTGCTGGAGGGCAATCACATTATTGCCAAGCCCTGAGTTGGCAAGGGCACTGTAATAATACCACTGGGCATTGCGCCCGGACATGCCGTTTAATAGATTCAATGCTTCCTGATAGTGTCCGCTGTTGATAAAGTTGGCCGCGGCACGCATATGGAGGTCCTCTTCATTTTCCGTAGGGTTTGGGCCAGCCTGCTGGTATTGGCCCCGGAAGCCGCGGAAGGTGCCGAAGTCGCCGAATCCTCCAAATCCGCCAAAGTCCCCGAACGGGCCATAGCCGCCGGATGAGCCGTATCCGCCGGAAGTGCCATAGCCGCCGGATGAATAGCTGCTGTCGGCTGTTCCGTATTCCCGCTCGTGCATGATCTGCTGGTATGCCTGCTGGATTTCCTTGAACTTGGCCTCCGCCTGGTCCTTATTCGGATTGTTGATGTTGGCGTCCGGATGGTATTTTCTGCTCAGGTTTCTGTATGCCTTTTTTATTTCTTCGTCTGAGGCGCTTCTT
Source organism: [Clostridium] scindens (assembly GCF_019597925.1). NCBI lineage: Bacteria > Bacillati > Bacillota > Clostridia > Lachnospirales > Lachnospiraceae > Lachnoclostridium > [Clostridium] scindens. Next base: position 259,689 of record NZ_CP080442.1, read on the forward strand.
GGGATGCCTAAGACGCTGTAGGGATCTATCATAATTTATACTCCTGTATCTGAATTGTCGCGGTCAGAGTCGGCTGTGTCCTTTGGACTGCTGCTGCCAGAACCTGTCACATTCTCTGCGTCATTGCAGCCAGTATCTGCGCTTTCGCTGGATTCCTGCCGCTTGGCGGTAACTGCCGTATAGCGGCACCAGACGCCGGAATATAAGACGTTTCGCAGGATCTCCGCATGCAGAAGAATTGGCAGCTTTTCGAATTCCCTGGAACACTCTGCCATCATAAGTGTCAGCAGTCCCCGGCAGTTTCCGGCAAAGTCGCTGTCATTTACGAACGCTTCTTTCAGAGGATTGTAACTTCCCGATGCGATATCTTTTTCTACATCTTCATAGGCATCCATCAGATAGATGAATTTGCCCAGGAAGAATCCGATCTTGCGAAGAGAGGCCTCCCATTCGTCGGGCTGCCATGCAAAGATCTCCGCCATAATATTGCCAAACAGTCCGGCCATCAGGTCGATATTCTGCTCATTTTCCTGCTCCAGAGACGAAAGGCGCTTCAGATTGGAAGCGATGCCGGCTACCTTTTCCGGATATCTGCCGCGAATGGCTTCCACTTTCGGCTTCAGCATTCTTGCCGCCATATACCCCTTCCTGCTGCGCTCGTCGTCCCAATCATCCTTGCATTTATAATAAGTAAGGACAATGTTGACGGCAGCGGCGTAATCGGTAAAATGATTGGTCCGCGCAACATGCTTTTCGAATGGATGGGCTATGCAGTTTACGACCTCCCGCTGGGTCTGCGGCTCGTAGAGGCCGGTGAGAAGTACGATGAGAAATGTCATGTCAAAGGATAAAGTCATCTGACCTCTTATACCATAACATTCTTTCAGACATTTGCAAAGACCACAATAGTACGAATGGTACATATCATAGTCTTTGAATTTCATCTCGGCTTTATTGATTGCAATATATCCAAACATAAGAATTCCCCGCTAGCTGTTCTTGATGAATGTGGTATTACATTTGGGGCAGCGGATCTCTATACGGCCTTTTCCTTTCGGCACGCGGATCTTCTGCCGGCAGGTAGGACATTTGTAGATGTGGTGCGTCTTGCGCTGGGCCATCATATTTTTCTGGCGGGCGAAGAAGCAGCGGAGCTTGTAGGTCTTATTCAAATACCATTGGTTCTCGGAGGAACGCTTGTAGATGTTCCGGGAAAACATGCGGAAATATGCGTATATAATGCAGAACCAGGCTACCAGGGAAAGGATAAAGCTATTCTTCCAGCCCGCGATCAACATGACGATCAAGCCTGCGATGATCGTGAATTTCCCCAGGGAATCCATCCCATATCTTCCATACATAAAACGAATCAGTTTTTCTTTCAAAATAATCACCTTCCTAATATATTTACAATCATACGCTATCGCGCCCATAAGTCAATAAACTGCCGATTAAAAATATATAAAGTTTTTGAGGCTGCATTCCCATATTTTATATAAATATGATATAATACCGACAGGTATTGCCTGCGTGTGCGGGTATGTTTGCCAGGTTCAGGAAAGGCAGGGAGCATCCATGAGAGAATTAACCAGGTTGATTAAAGAAGATATGAAGCCGGCGCTTGGAGTGACGGAGCCGGGGGCCATTGCCTATGCGGTGGCGAGCGCAAAATCCCATGTGAACGGCGAAGTGAAGAAGGTTCATGTGGCATTGAATTCCGGCATGTATAAGAACGCATTTACCTGTGGAATTCCGAATTCGTCCCGGTTTGGCAATCTGTATGCCGCAGCGCTTGGGGCAGTGGCGGCCGACGCGGCTAAGGGACTGGAATCGCTTGCGGATATTACGCCGGAGGATGATGAGAAGGCTTCAAAGATGGTGGATGACCATAAGGTGGAAGTGGTGCTGGATCATATTGGATCCGAGATTACAATAGATGCCACGGTGGAGACGGAGACAGACTCCTGCACGGTACATATCCGCCATAGCCACACCAATATTGTTTCGATAGAAAAGAATAACGAGATTATATATCAGGCGGATGCGGGTCGTGCATCTGAAGCCCAGGCGGAAGATGAGGTGCCTGCGATCCACCGCTATACCTTGAAGGAACTCCTTCAATATGTCAGGGAGGTTCCGGTATCCGAGATAGACTTTATCCGGGAGGCATTTTCCATGAATATGGATCTGCTGGAAGAAGGCATCCAGTCAGACCGGACAACGATCACACGGCAGCTTCTGAAGGAGAACGGGCACAAGATTATCTCCGAGGATGCTAAAAGCACCGCCCAGCTGCTGTGTAACGGCGCCATCGAGGCACGGGTGCTGGGACTTAGCCGTCCGGCCATGAGTATTACCGGAAGCGGGGCTCATGGAATTATTGCGACGATGCCGCTGTTTGCCTATTATCAGGTGAACTACGAAGTAGTGGATGACGACATTCTTCTTCGGGCCGCCGCCTTAAGTTACCTGATTACCATGTATATCAAGGAATATTCCGGGAAACTGTCCGCATTCTGCGGATGCGGGATCGCGGCAGGGACAGGGATGGCCTGCGCGCTTGCGTTCATGAGGAACGCGGATGAGGAAGCGATCACGATGGTGATCCAGAACATGGCAAGCGGCCTTACGGGCATGATCTGCGACGGCGGGAACCATGGGTGCACCATGAAAGGAATCGTGGCGGTAGACGCGGCGTTTCGTGCGGCAGACATGGCGATGGATGGCGTATGCATTGAGGACATCCATGGAATCAACGGGCGTACCCCGGAGGATACCATGAGGAATATGGGACTTATCGCGTCTCCGGGAATGGTGCAGACGGAAAAGACGATCGTGGAAATTATGGAACAGAAGTAAACGAGCGAGAGGGTTGGCATGAAGGAAGACAAGAAGCACGGAAGCAATAATAATAGCAGTAGAAACAATAACGGCGGTAATAAGAGCGGCAAAAATAGCAGCAGCGTAGACCGCATGAGAAATGATGAAGGCCGGGGAAGGGACATCCGGGATAAACGGTATCATAGAGGAAGAAAGAAAAAGAAGAAGAAAGCAGGGATTTTCTCTACGATCATATTGGTAGTCGCGCTTGCCGTATTCTGCTTTTCGGCGTTCCAGCTCTTCAAGATCCTGAAGGGCTATCATGACGGCAGAAGCGAATATGACAAAGTCCGGAAACTTGCGGTGGAAGAAAAGAAGAGCGATGGGGAAGATCAGTTCAGCGTCAATTTTGACGAGCTGATGAAGATGAATCCAGATACCATCGGGTGGATAAGATTCCATCCGGAGCCGTCCCAGATCAGTTATCCGATCGTAAAAGGAAAGGATAACAGCGAATATTTGAAGAAGACATTTTCGGCAAATGAGAATACTCTTGGGGCAATCTTCCTGAATGTCGATAACAACGCGGACTTTATGGACAAGAATACCATCATCTACGGACATCGCATGAAGGATGGCTCCATGTTCCGGCATTTGCAGGATTATGAAGAAAAGTCTTTCTGGGAAAGCAATCCATATTTTTATATCTATACGCCAGATGGCAGGGAGATTACGTATCATATTTATTCAGCAGGACAGGTAGAGGATACTTCAGATACCTATCTTACGTCCTTTGAGTCGGAGGAGGCCTACCAGTCGTTCCTGAATATGACGAAAGAAGCGTCCCTGTATGATACAGGGATGGAACTGAATGCGCAGAGCGCCATCGTGACTCTGTCCACCTGTACCAGCGCCAGCGACAATCACCGCTTCGTGGTACGGGGAGTAAAAGAAAAAGAGGTGAATCTGAAGGAGCAATGAAAAATGGGTATATCTATGAGGTAGGGGACATCGTAACCATGAAAAAACCACACCCTTGCGGGAGCAAGGACTGGGAAATCCTAAGGGTCGGAGCGGACTTCCGGCTGAAATGTACAGGGTGCGGGCACCAGATTATGATCGCCCGCAGACTGGTGGAAAAAAATACTAAGGATTTAAAGAAAAAGTCTTGAAACAAGCACCGAATTATGCTATCATATTAACTTGTGATACATTAACATCCGTAGGCTTTAGCCAGCGGATATCCTTGCTCCCACACAAGATGAGCGGGGGCCAAAAGACCAGAAGGAGGTGCAAGACGACATGAACAAATATGAATTAGCAGTTGTTGTCAGTGCAAAAATCGAAGATGACGAGAGAGCACAGGTTATCGAAAAAGTTAAAGCATTAGTTGAACGTTTCGGTGGCAAGATCTCTGACGTCGATGAATGGGGTAAGAAGAGATTGGCTTACGAAATTCAGAAGATGAAAGAAGCATATTACTATTTCATCCACTTCGAATCTGAAGCTGATGTTCCAGGCGAGATCGAACAGAGAATCCGCATTATGGACAACGTGCTCAGATATTTATGCGTTAGACAGGAAGCATAAGCAGGAAGTAGAGGTAATTATATGAATAAAGTAATTTTGATGGGACGCTTGACAAGAGATCCTGAAGTAAGATATTCGCAGGGAGATAATCCAATGGCAATTGCCAGATATACGCTGGCTGTTGACCGCAGATTCAGACGGGGCAACGACGGAGACCAGACAGCAGACTTTATCGGATGCGTGGCATTCGGAAAAAGCGGGGAATTTGCAGAGAAGTATTTTCGCCAGGGCCTGAAGGTTATCGTAACCGGACGTATCCAGACGGGAAGTTATACGAACAAAGACGGACAGAAGGTATATACCACCGATGTCGTAGTCGAAGACCAGGAATTTGCAGAAAGCAAGGCTGTAAGCGATGCTAACGCAGGCGGATTCCGTGCAGCGGCTCCCACACCGGCACCAGCACCAGCATCTGACGCAGGTGACGGCTTCATGAATATTCCAGATGGAATTGATGAAGAATTACCGTTTAATTAGGTTCTGCTAAGTAAAGCAAGGCAGAATCTCATCAGATTATGAAAGGAGAATTGTGCAATGGCTTACGATAAAGGAAATCGTCCGGAAGGCGGCTTCAAGAGAAGAGGCGGCGGACGCAGAAGAAAAAAAGTTTGCGTATTCTGTGGCAAAGAGAATAACGAGATTGACTACAAGGATGTAGCAAAGTTAAGAAAATACATCTCTGAAAGAGGTAAGATTCTTCCTAGAAGAATTACCGGAAACTGCGCTAAGCACCAGAGAGCGCTTACTGTAGCAATCAAAAGAGCACGCCACGTTGCTCTGATGCCATACGTACAGGACTAATGATAGACTGTTACTATGAGAGAGTGTTGAGGATGTCCCGACGAGGGACATCCTTTTTGCGTTGTATGGCGTTTGGGTGTATGATAATAGGAAAGATAAAAGCAGGCAAGATAAAAGCAGCTGTCCGCGAGCCTTGGAAGAAAGCATACTGCCACCGGTGAAGAACTTGACAGGCAAAGGATAGCCGCTGGATGGCGAAATGGCTGAAAGGTGGTGGATGCTTCTGAAGGCGAGACTATTTATGGGAGTAAAAGTGTTTGCAGTGCTTTTGACAGCCTTGTGCGCGGGCGTTTCGCTGGCGGGCTGTGGCCGCGTGGATTCTGCGCAGCCTGACTCTGCGCATTCTGACTTAGTACGCTCTGATTCGGATTACGCTGAATTGGAAGATGAGAAGATGCAGGGAAAGGATTTAAAGAAGATTTTGGATGAAGCGGCCCGGCAGTACCTGGAGGAAAATCAGAAGAGTTATGAAAGCCGGGAACAGGTTGAGTTTCTATCCGCTGGGAAGAAAGGCGGGGAGGACGGCAGTGACTCGGCGGCCATTATCGTATCGAGAGTTAGCATTGATAAAGGCGCAGGAGTCGTTCGCTATGAGCAGCAAGAAGAGGGCGAGGAGCAAAAGGATCTGGTTTTCTACACGGAGGATGGATATTATTATTTTCAGGCTATGGAGGAAAGTACCGTTTGGTATAGAATGCCATCAAAGGATGTGGGGATAAACTATGAGGAGATAGCCTGCCTGCCGGATGCGCTGTATAAAGATGATGCCAATGTGAAGTATAAGAAGATAAACTACCGGAAGGATTTGGAAGAAGGCGACAAGGAAGAAGATAACGAGAATCAGAAAATCGAGGTAGAAGGCTCCTATTTATACCAGGATAAAAACGTAAATTTTACGGACATCTGGTGGATTAAAAAGGCGGAAGGCAACCTTGTAAAATGCGAGTCGTGGCGTACATTTGATTCGGGCCAGGAGTCGCATGCAGTAATCTCTATACGGATGGGGGAGGATTGTGAAAAGATCCAGGATTTCCCGGAAAGTTATCTGGAGACTACAAAAGAAGATTTAGAGAATGGAGAGTTTGGACTATGAAACTGACAATATTAGGGACTGGAAATGCTGCAGTATCGGAGTGCTATAATACCTGTTTCGTTCTATCTGATAAGGAGGAACATTTTCTTGTGGATGCGGGGGGCGGTAACAGGATTCTGAAATTGCTGAAGGACGCTGGAATTGAATTGGAAGATATTCATGATATTTTCGTCACCCACGAGCATATTGACCATGTGCTGGGAGTGATCTGGCTGATCCGCATGATCGGACAGCGCATGAACCAGGGCAGATATGAAGGGGACCTGAGGATATACTGTCATGAGGAATTGGCGGAAAAGATACAGACGATCGCCAGTCTGACTATCCAGAAAAAAGTGTGCAAGCATATGGGAGAGAGAATCCAGTTCGATATAGTGGAATCCGGCGAGCAGCGGCAAATCATGGGATGTCCCGTAACCTTTTTCGATATTGCGTCCACAAAAGCAAAACAATTTGGATTTACTATGAAACTTAAAAATGGCGAAAAATTCACCTGCGTGGGAGATGAGCCTTATAACGAAGTGAATTACGAATATGTGAAAGGCAGCAGTTGGCTTTTGCACGAGGCCTTCTGCCTGTATTCAGAGGCAGATAAGTTCAAGCCATATGAAAAACATCATAGCACCGTAAAAGAAGCCTGCCAGTTGGCAGAAGAACTGGGAGTTCCGAATCTTTTACTCTATCACACGGAAGAGACCCATTTGAAAGAGAGAAAAGAACTCTACACAGCAGAAGGGCGGGAGTATTACCATGGAAACCTGTACGTCCCGGATGATATGGAAGAGTTTATAATATGCACGTAACAGTTTTCACATTTACACGTAACAAAATGCAAAAGTGTTACGTGTCCTTCCTACACAACTGGTGTGTAAAATCGCAAGAACTCCTGTGTAAGAATGAAAAAAGTGGTGTGTTAAAAAGAAAATAGTTAACGAAAAGGCGATATATCAAGAAGCGAATGTTAGGATTCCAGATATATCGCCTTTTTAGTTGTCCTTTAATTTTTACTAATACCTAGTAACGTTTTGCAACGGATAATTTTCAATCTGACATGGGGATTAAGTCAGTTTTACGCACCAGTTGTGTAGGGTTTACACGTAACACTTTTGCATTTTGTTACGTGTAAATGTGAAAACTGTTACGTGTTACTTTTCCCCTTTTCCCTTTTCCACCGTATCTCGCAGGGCTCCAGGGTTACTGTCTCGCAGTTGCCATCGCCGTCGTAGAATTTTGTGGTCTGTGTCTCGTTGGAGTTATTCAGAATCGCGTATTTGCCGCTTTCTGGATACGCGTTGACCTCGCAGTTCAGGTTATCTGCGTACCATACGTGGAAGGCGTCTTCTTTGTGCGCCGCATAGTACATGGCTCTCATGAGAAGGCGTGTGTTCGCGTAACTGTATGGAAGTCCGGAGATGTATACGCCGCGGCCTTTTCCGTAAGCGTTGGCCGCCATGTGGACTTCGTTGTTGGAGTATTCGATGATTTCCGTGTCTGCGGACAGGGCGTAGATATCGTGCTTTACTTCTCCGAATTCGCAGCAAGCGGTGCGGTCTTCGGTGATGAAGTGGCTGTCTAGCGCCTTGGTGAAATACTTGTCTGTGGAGAGGGTATAGCCCAGTTCCTTGTCAACGCCCAGGATATCGGCCAGCTGGAAGAAGCGCCCGCCGTGGTGTACGGCAGTTGGCTCCCCTACGCCAATAAAGCCGCCGCCTTCGTATACCCATTTGCGGATGGCGGTAACCAGTGTTTCATCCAGCCACTCCTCCCCGCCGGAGAAGGCAGTGCCCGCATCGCCGGCGTTGATGATGACGTCCACATCGGCAGGCACGCCGTTTTCGCGGATATCGTCGAAACTCAGGAATACGACGTCAACGGCAGCGCCGCTTAAGGATTCCAGAATTCCAAAGTAAGAGTAGGTCTGCTTGTACCACAGCGCATGAGCCACCATGTAGGCCTGCCAGGAGCGCAGTTTCCCCCAGGAGTTGAGGATGGCTACTTTCAGTCCGCAGTAAGGCTTTTTGCCCTTTACGTTGTCGTAGATCAGGCGGAATTCATCCGTTACTTTCTCAATATAATCCACGAATTTCGGGAATTTATAAGCCAGGCTTAAATAGCCGCCGTATCCGATTCTGTCTACCGGGTTGCGCATCAGGGCACGCCTTGCGCTGAGCCAGTTGTCGATGGCTTCGATGCAGGGGTCGTTGCCCTCGTAGAAGGTATCCGGGAAGAAATATGGAAGGAAGCGTCCTTCTGTATATTTTACTCCTGGAATATCGGAGATGAGACGCAAGGTGGCGCCGCCGCCTACGCTTCCGACTACGGCGTCAAGCCCGATGCTTTCAAAATACGGCCCATAAGGCTCGGTTCCGATCCAGTTGTCTCCCAGGAACATCATAGCCTCTCTCCCCGCCTCGTGGGTGAGGTCAACCAGTTCTTTTGCCTTTCTGGCAACGAATCTCTGGATGAAATCCATATACTGGCGGTAGGCTTTGGTGGGCACACGGAAGGTGGAGTTGTAATAGCCATTATCCACGATATCCTCCGGCCTCAGCGCATAGCCATACTCCTGCTCGAACTCTTCCAGCGCCTTGATGGATACGGTAGCGCCATAGCCAAACCAGTCTACGAACTTTTCCTTCCGGTCGGCGCCGAATACCAGCGTAAAGTGATAGAAGAAGGTGGTGAACCGCACGACATCGGTATCCGGGTTGTCAATCAGCCACTGCTTCAAGTAGTCTTTGGCAAATGCCCCGGAATTTGCCTGGCGTACATCAAAGGGGATGTCATGAGGCTTGTCTCCCCAGTCATTGGTGATATGGTTATACATCTGTGTGGGATCCCAGATGGCATATACGAAGAAGGACACCGTGTATTCATGGAACGGCACAGCCTTCCCGATCGTGACAAGATCCTTCTCCTGGTCAACGGACCAGTCGGATGCCGGTACGACATCTCCTGTGGTACGGTCGATTACCTCCCACCATTTCTTCGGGTCGTGTACATAGTCGGCGATCACCTGCTCGCGGTAATACCCGTCCAGGAAATCAATGGTAACAGAATTGGATGTCGCAAGATTGTGCTTGGACATCAGAAGCATCTGCTGGCACTCATCCATGTGTTCTTTCGCAAACTCATTGTGCCCCCTGGCTACAAAATAGGTTGTATATATCTTTGCATCCAAAGACTTAATTTCATCATCAAGCTTCGTGCCGTCGCTGTCCCTGAGGGCATCGGCACCCCAACGGTCAAGCATTTCCTTTGTCTCTTCCAGAAAATTTGACTCGCTTGGCAAGGTTACTCTTCCTTTTGTCTTTGACATAATTCTCCTCCTTTTATAAATATCTATCTCTGAGTATATGCAATACTGCCCAGGATTTCAATAGCACGATTGTTGACTTTTTTTGTACTTTTGTGAGTTCACATTTGCACAATCTTGTTTTTGCCAGCGTTTTTTGGTATATTATAATTAGCGGACAGCGGGCAAATGGCAGAAGTTAACAAAAATAAAATAAGGAAAAGGAGTTGGCAAGGGTATTGTCTATGAAGGTCGAGGTAATTAATAGCGCCAAGGAGTTGGAGGAGTTATCACCGTTTCATGTGGAGTGTCTTCTGTGGGGGACGAAGGAAATACCGGCTACATACGGATACATGGGATTTGTTCCGGGAGATGGCTTCTATATCAAGATGGTATGCGAGGAGAAGGACCCTCTGCGTGCTTATGAAAACGATTTGGATCCGGTATACAGGGACAGCGCGATGGAAGCGTTTTTCATGTTTGAGTCAGAGAAAGAGAGGAGCGGCCTTGCAACTTATTTGAATTTTGAAGCGAATGCCAATGGGGCGCTGCTGGCTGCATATGGAAAAGACCGGACCTACCGGACTTGCTTTACCAAAGAGGAATTAAAAGGCTTTGCGTGCGAGGCTCAGATACTGGAAGACCGGTGGACGATCCGTTTCCGGATCGGAATAGATATTCTGGAGAAGATATACGGACCACTTCATCTGCAGGCGGGAAGCACCTTTACCTGCAACTTTTATAAGATATCCGAGGCAAAGGAGATCGAGCATTATGCTTCCTATTCGCCGATCAAGACGACGATCCCAAGCTTCCATCTGCCAGAATTCTTTGCCATGGCGGAGATTGTCAAGAGGCAGGGCCGTAAACGAAAGAACAAGTAAATCAATATAAATATGTATGTCAAGGAGGATGTATTATGAGAATCATCAAAGCAGCAGATTATCAGGATATGAGCAGAAAGGCAGCGAATCTTATCTCTGCCCAGGTTATTATGAAGCCGGATTGCGTATTAGGGCTGGCAACAGGCTCTACGCCTATCGGAGCATACCAGCAGCTGGTGGAATGGTGCAAGAACGGGGATCTGGACTTCTCAGCCGTGAAATCTGTGAATCTGGACGAATATAAGGGACTTCCAAGAACCAATGATCAGAGTTACTATTATTTTATGCACGAAAATCTGTTTGACAAGGTAAATATCGATCCGGCTAATACGCATCTTCCGGATGGCACAGAGCCAGACAGCGATAAGGAATGCGCAAGATATGAAGCGCTGATCCAGTCTCTTGGCGGGGTAGACCTCCAGCTTCTGGGACTTGGCCACAACGGTCATATCGGATTCAATGAGCCGGCAGATGAATTTGACAAAGTTACCCACTGCGTAGATCTGCAGGAGAGCACCATCGAGGCGAACAAAAGATTCTTCGCTTCCGCGGACGATGTGCCGAGGCAGGCATACACCATGGGAATCGGCACGATCATGCAGGCAAAGAAGATCCTGGTGGTAGTGAGCGGAGAAGATAAGGCTGACATTGTGGCAAAAGCCTTCTTTGGACCGGTTACCCCACAGGTTCCTGCATCCATCCTTCAGATGCATCAGGATGTTACGCTGGTGGCGGACGCTGCGGCTTTGTCCAAAGTGCCTCAGGAATAAGGAGCGCCGGACCCGGAAGAAGGGAACTGGAATAAAAGGCAGGATATTGAGATATAAGAGCGAAAAGAATGGCAGAGGAAAGTCAGAAGCTTCCCTCTGCCATTGCTTTAATGGAAGAAGCGTATTCGGATGGCGTCATTCCGGTCACCTTCTTGAATTGCCTGGAAAAGTAGTGGATGGACGTGTAGCCTAAGTGCTCGGATATCTGGGTAAAATTCATCCGATTGGTCCGGATCATCTCTTTTGCGGCATTGATCTTAAGAAGAGAAAAATATTCGATAATGCCCAGGTTGCAGTGCTCCTTGAATATCTTCTGGAGCTGGGAGCGTCCGATCAGGTTGTCCCGGCAGATCTGCTCAATGGTCACGTGGGAACTCAGGTTGCTCTCCAGGTAATCCACCACCCGGTTGAAAATCTCCGTGTCACTCTTGCTCTTGGTTGCCTTGGGCGGCTCGATCTTAGGAAGCCGCTTTCTCACCACGATTGGATTGGAGTATCTTCGGATGAGGTGGATGAGGAAATGCTCCAGGTATAAGCGGATCAACTGCTCGGCACCAAACATATCCGGGTCTTTCTGAGGCATATTCTGGAGATAAGGGTCGTCCAGACGGCAGTCAAAGCATCGCCTTGCTTCTATTATAATGTCTGCCAGGAGATTTCGTTCCGTCTCATCAATCCTTAGAATCCGCTTCTTGAAGAAACGCATCGCCTCGTCCTCGCATTTGAATGATATGACCACAAGATTGGGCGCGGTCTCTCCGGTAGCCTTTACATTGTGGAATTCATTTGGCTGGTGGAATGCCACGTCCCCTTTCTTAAGCACGGTAAATGTCTTGCCCGCGGTTACCCCGACCTCTCCTTTGTCTACGCAGATGAATTCCCAGAAATTGTGGGATTCTCCTTCGAAGGTGAAGTCGCTCATATATTCAAAGTAGTGTATGCTGTATATCTTGCTTACGGATATTGAGTTCCTGAGATTGATTCCATTATATCCCATATCTAAACCTCTCTTTTGTGAAATGTGTAAAAAGTCTGAGAAATTATTTTGGTCATTCTTACTAATATAATACCTTATTTTTTGTATAAAATCAAAACAAAAATGCAGATAGTGCAAATTAAGAATATTTTCAGATAAAGATTTTTGTGCACCTTTATAATACAATGGATACAAGCAACAAGATAATCTTTATAGGAGGTAAAGTATTATGAAAAAGAAAATTGTAAGTGTGCTGTTGTGTGTAGCGATGGTTGCAACAATGGCAGTTGGCTGCGGCGGAAAGAAAACCGACGGAGACAGCGGAAGCAGCAAGGGCGGAGACAAGCTTGTTTACTGGGCAATGTGGAGCGAGGATGAGCCACAGGCAAAGGTAATCAAAGATGCCATCGCTAAGTACACAGAGGACACAGGCGTGAAGGTTGATGTTCAGTTCAAGGGCCGTAACGGACAGCGTGAAGGACTTCAGCCAGCACTGGACGCAAAGCAGAACATTGACTTATTTGACGAAGATGTTAACCGTGTAAACGGAACATGGGGCAAATATCTGATGGATCTGGAAGACATGGCAAAAGACTATGAGGCAGAGCACGGCAACGAGACACTGTTTAAGATTGCACGTAATGCATATGGACAGACTCATGACGGAGATGACACATTACATACGATTCCTTATCAGCCATCTATCTTTGGATTCTTCTACAACAAGACATTATTTGATAAAGCAGGCGTAGAAGGAGTTCCTACAACATGGGAAGAGATGGATGCAGCGTGCGCGAAGTTAAAAGAAGCAGGAATCACACCGATCACAGCTGATGATGCTTATATGACATCCTTCATCGGAATGCACCTTGCAAGATATATCGGACAGGACGGCGTAAAGTCTCTTGTTACAGGCGAGGCATCAAACGATGTAACGGTTACATGGGATGACCCGAAGGTTCTTGCAGCAGCAGAAAGTTTTGCTGATTTTGCAGATAAAGGCTACTTCTCTAAGAACATCGCAACAAATAAATACCCTGCAGGACAGAACCAGGAATTCGCTCCTGGCGAAGCTGCAATCGTAATCTGTGGATCTTGGCTTCCGAACGAAGCAAAAGAATCTGTAGCAGACGATCTTGAGTGGGGCTACTTCAACTATCCATCAGTTCCAGACGGAACAGATGACAGCACAGCCAACAACATTGCAAACCAGGTATTTGCAATTAACAAAGATTCTAAGATGGCTGACGAAGCATTCGAGCTGATTACTTATATCACTACTGGCGAATTTGACAAGAAGATGACAGAAGAAGCTCTTTGCATCCCGACAGACAAGGCAAATTCTGATGCTTGGCCGACAGAACTGGCTGGCGTGAAAGAAGGCTTTGATGCAACTACAACATACTATGACTGGGCAGCAGGCGTTGAAAGCAACAACGACCTTACACCAGTACTTCAGCAGAATACGCTTGACCTTGCAGCAGGCAAGATTGATGCGGCAGGATTTATTAAAGCAATGACAAAGGCTGCTGGACAATAAGAACTAGAAAAGTTATACTTGTCAGGTAAGACAAGTGCACAATATGGTGGCAGGGCGGTACACTACGCTGCCACCATATTTTATAGAGAGGAAAAGGAGGGCATAGCAAATGAAGAAGAATAAGAAAATGATAATTGGCTTTATTGCGCCTGCGGTTATCATCTTCCTCATTGTATTCTTGTATCCCATTATCAGGACAATCATGATGAGTATGTATAAGATTGAGTCTGTAACGGATACCATGGAATATTGGACATTCGTCGGAGTACAGAACTATCAAAAGTTATTTACGACAGCGATTTTCAAGACAGCAATGTTTAATATTTTCAAGATCTGGGCCATCGGCGGAGCAATTGTATTAGCAGTATCCCTGCTGTTTGCAGTAATCCTTACCAGTGGAATCCGGGGAAAGAAAATATTTCGTGCAATTATATATCTGCCGAATATCGTCAGCGCGGTTGCACTTGCAACCATGTGGCTGCAGTATGTATACAGTTCCAAGTTCGGCTTGCTAAAGTCATTTTTGGATGCCATCGGCCTTCATAAGCTGGCTGATACTCCATGGCTTGACACGGGCCATAAGTTCTGGGCATTGCTGTTTGCCTACTGCTTTGGCATGATCGGATATCATATGCTGATCTGGATGAGCGGAATTGAAAGAATCAGCCCGGAACTCTACGAAGCAGCAACCATTGACGGCGCAAACAAGCCGCAGCAGTTCCGTTTTATGACACTTCCTCTCTTAAAAGGCGTGTTTAAGACCAACATTACCATGTGGTCAGTCAGTGCGGCGGCATTCTTCGTATGGTCTCAGCTGTTCTCCACCGTTACGGCGGATAAGGCCACGATCGTGCCGGTACAGTACATGTACATGCACACGTTCGGAGCCGGTAATGCGGTGACAGAGAGAAATGCCGGATACGGCGCGGCGATTGGTATTATTCTGTGCTTATGCGTCGTAATTATATTTACGATCTGTAACAAACTCATCAAAGATGACGATCTTGAATTTTAGAAAGGAGGAGCGGTTATGGCTAAGGAAAAAGAAAAAAAGGTTAGAGAAAAGATTAATTGGAAAAAAGAATTTAAACTGGCTCCCGGATATATCGTCATCATCTTATGGGTAATATTTACATTCATGCTTCTGGGATGGATACTTGCGGCCAGCCTGTCAACTACGGCGGATATCTTTGCAGGCAAGGCGCTGAAGTTCCCTACGGGACTGCATTTTGAGAATTACGCGCAGGCATGGGGCTCCGGAGGTGTCGCTACGTTCTTCATGAACTCATTGCTGTATGCGCTGGTATCCTGCGTGCTGCTGATCCTGATCTGCGCACCCGCGGCATACGTGCTGTCGAGATTTACCTTCCTTGGAAACAAGGTGATTCAGACCAGTTTCGTGTCTGCGATGGGAATTCCGATCACAATGATCGTACTTCCGCTGTTCAGTATTGTGGCCAACATGGGAATTCTGAATAACATATTTGCCAGCAAGGTTACGCTGATCTTCTTATATATAGGAATCAACATTCCATATACTACGATCTTCCTGCTGACATTCTTCTCAAACCTGTCGCGTACATATGAGGAGGCGGCAGCCATAGACGGATGTCCTCCGACGAAGACCTTTTGGAAGATCATGTTCCCAATGGCGCAGTCAGGCCTTGTAACGGTTACGATCTTTAACTTCATCAATATATGGAACGAATATTTCCTGTCATTAATATTTGCAAACAACGACGCTCTGCGTCCGGTTGCCGTAGGACTCTACGGAATGCTCCAGTCTATGCAGTACACAGGAAACTGGGCAGGCATGTTCGCGGCAGTTATCATCGTATTCCTGCCGACCTTTATCCTGTACATCTTCCTGTCAGAGAAGATTATCGGAGGCGTTACCGGAGGTATCAAGGGCTAGTCGTTTGAACATTACATACATATTTATAAGCTTGGAGGTAGAACAATGAATAAGCCAGTATTGGTTATCATGGCGGCAGGAATGGGAAGCCGCTATGGTGGATTAAAGCAGATTGACCCAGTAGACTCAGATGGACACATTATCATGGACTTTTCCATGTATGATGCGAAGCAGGCAGGATTTGAAAAAGTAATCTTTATCATCAAGAAAGAAAATGAAGCAGACTTTAAAGAGGCTGTGGGGGACCGTATGGCAAAATATATGGACGTATCCTACGCGTACCAGGAACTTGCCAGCATTCCGCAAGGCTATGAAGTTCCGGAAGGCAGAGTGAAGCCATGGGGAACGGCGCACGCAGTCTTAAGCTGCATCTCTTTGATTGACGGGCCGTTTGCGGTCATCAATGCAGATGATTATTACGGGCAGGAAGCATTTAAATTAATCTATGATTATCTGGCATCCCACCAGGATGACGACAAGTACCGTTACACCATGGTGGGCTACCATCTTGGCAATACAGTGACAGACAATGGGCATGTTGCCCGCGGAGTCTGCGATATGAATGAAAAGGGCGAACTGATCGCGATCAACGAAAGAACCAGGATCGAGAAGCGCGATGGCGGCATTGCCTTTACGGAAGATGACGGAGAGACGTGGAACTTTGTTCCGGCGGATACGACGGTATCTATGAATATGTGGGGATTTACCAAGAGTATACTCAAAGAGATAGAAGAAGGCTTCCCGGCATTCCTTGACAAGGGACTTAAAGAGAATCCAATGAAGTGCGAGTACTTCCTGCCAACGGTTGTCAGCAATCTTCTGGGAGAGGACCGGGCAACCGTTGCAGTCCTCAAGTCTGCGGATAAATGGTATGGAGTGACTTATAAAGAGGATAAGCCGGTGGTAGTGGAAGCCATCCAGAAGATGAAAGATGAGGGACGCTATCCCCAGCATCTTTGGGAGGAAGCATAATGGAACACGTGACACAGAAGCAAAGAGACGAAGTGATCGCGCACTTTAAGTATGAGGGAATACTAATTGATGAGCGTCCTTACGGAAGCGGCCATATCAATGATACATTTCTGCTGACTTTTGAGATTGCGGAGATGGGCCAGCTGAAGGTGATCTTACAGAGAATGAATAAGGAGGTATTCTCCAATCCGGTAGAACTGATGGAGAATATCATGGGAGTCACCTCTTACCTTAGGGAGCGGATCATTGAAAATGGCGGCGACCCGGAGAGAGAGACCCTCAATGTCATTCCTACGGTGGATGATAAGCCTTACTACCTGGATTCCTATGGCGACTATTGGCGTTCTTACAAGTTTATTACGGATGCCACCAGTTATGACCAGGTGGAGAATCCGGAGCATTTCTATCAGAGTGCCGTTGCATTTGGCAATTTCCAGAGACTGCTGGCAGACTATCCTGCCGATACGCTTCATGAGACGATCGTAGGATTCCATGACACGAAAGCGCGATTTGCCACATTCAAGAAGGTGGTAGCGGAGGATGTCATGGGAAGGGCAGCGTCTGTACAGAAGGAGATCCAGTTCGTGCTGGATCGGGAGGACATCGCGGATTATTTCTCTGACCTTCAGGCCAGTGGAGAGATCCCGCTTAGGGTTACCCACAATGACACAAAGCTTAACAATATTATGATTGATAATAAGACGGGGAAAGGAATCTGCGTGATCGACCTTGATACGGTCATGCCGGGGCTTGCCATGAACGATTTTGGGGATTCGATCAGGTTTGGCGCCAGCACGGCCGCGGAAGACGAGCAGGATCTGGATAAGGTATCCTGCAGTATGGATCTGTTTGACCTGTATGCAAAGGGCTTTATCGAAGGCTGCGCCGGAAAACTGACGAAGAAAGAGATAGACCTGATGCCCATGGGAGCCAAGACGATGACGTTCGAGTGCGGAATGAGATTCCTGACCGACTATCTCCAGGGGGACGTTTACTTCAAGATTCACAGGGAGGGACACAATCTTGACAGGTGCAGGACGCAGTTCAAGCTTGTTGAAGACATGGAGAAAAAGTGGTATACTATGCAGGACATCGTTAAGAAGTATAGTAACAGCTAGGAGGTAGAAGAATGGCGAAAATATTGATTACAGGCGGAGCAGGCTATATAGGAAGCCATACTGCGCTGGAACTGCTGGAAGAGGGCTACGAAGTTGTCATCTATGATAATCTTTCCAATTCTTCCAGGGAATCAGTCAAGAGAGTAGAAGAACTGACAGGCAAGT
Organism: [Clostridium] scindens; assembly: GCF_019597925.1. Taxonomy (NCBI): domain Bacteria; kingdom Bacillati; phylum Bacillota; class Clostridia; order Lachnospirales; family Lachnospiraceae; genus Lachnoclostridium; species [Clostridium] scindens. The sequence goes on from NZ_CP080442.1 coordinate 277,628, forward strand.
CCCTGAAGTTCTATGAAGGCGATGTATTGGACGCAGACGCGCTGGAAGCAATGTTTCAGGCAGAGGGTATCGATGCTGTCATCCATTGTGCGGCGCTGAAAGCAGTTGGGGAATCTGTACAGAAGCCATTGGAATACTACCATAACAATATAACCGGAACATTGACCTTGATGGGCGTGATGGACAAAGTGGGCGTGAAGAACATCGTATTCAGTTCTTCTGCCACGGTATACGGAAGCCCTGAGATTATTCCGATCACAGAAGAGTGTCCGAAGGGACAGTGCACCAATCCATACGGATGGACTAAGTCCATGATGGAGCAGATCATGACGGACCTTCAGAAGGCTCATCCAGAATGGAACGTCATCCTGCTGCGGTACTTCAACCCGGTAGGCGCGCATAAGAGCGGGCGCATCGGAGAGGATCCAAAGGGAATCCCGAATAATCTGATGCCTTATATCTCCCAGGTTGCGGTTGGCAAGCTGGAGAGGCTGGGCGTATTCGGCGATGACTATGACACGCCGGATGGAACGGGCGTGCGTGACTATATCCATGTAGTGGATCTGGCGCGCGGCCATGTAAAAGCCATCAACTATATCTTTACCAATCCGGGGCTTGATATCATCAATCTGGGAACCGGCGTTGGTTATTCCGTCCTTGATATGGTAAAGGCATTCGCCAAAGCCTGCGGCAAGGAGATCCCTTATGAGATCAAGCCGAGAAGAGAAGGAGATATCGCCATGTGCTATGCAGACCCTGCAAAGGCGGCGAGAGTCCTGGGCTGGAAGGCAGAGCGGGGCTTAGAAGAGATGTGCGAGGATACCTGGAGATGGCAGTCCCAGAATCCAAACGGCTACAAAGATTAAGAGAAATGATGCAGCAGACAGGAATGTCTTCGGAATGGAAGAGATTCCTGTCTTTTATTTTGCGCGAAGAAGTGGTATAATATTTGCGTACATTGTGTTTTGTGAAATGGGAACTTTATTAATTTTGAGGATGAAGTTATGTCAGAAAAGCAAAAAGAGAATGGAAAAGTGCATTTGAAAGGACAATTAAGGCTGTACATGCAGTGGCCCGCGGTCATGGCGCTTCTGCTTGTGGCTATGAATATCTGGATCTACCGGATCGATCGTCGCGCTGGATCCCTGATGTTCGTATTTGTCCTGATTTATATTATGATGGTGGGCATTCTGTATCTGTATAGCAAGTCCATTATTATGAAAGATTTGGTAGAGTTCGCCGCCCAGTATGGGATCGTGCAGAATACGCTGCTCAAGGAGCTGGCCGTACCCTATGCCATTCTGCTGGATGACGGGAAAGCCATCTGGATGAATAACCAGTTTCAGGAGATACTGGGAGGAAAGCCCAAGGGAGAATCTTACATCAGCAAGTATATACCGGAATTGAATAAAAGCATCTTTCCAAAAGAAGTGAATGATACGGTAGAGATGGATGTCTATTACGAGGACCGGGAGTATAAGGCGGAACTTCGCAGGGTATCCGTGGAGGGATTCAGCGATATGGAACAGCTGCTGGAGATGCCGATGGAGAAGGAATACTTTATCGCCGTATACTTAAGGGATGTGACGGAACTGAACCGTTATATCAAGCAGGCGGAAGAGCAGCGGCTGATTGCGGGACTGATCTATATCGATAACTATGATGAGGTCATGAGCAGCGTGGAAGAGGTGCGCCAATCTCTTCTGGTGGCTTTGGTGGACCGGAAGATCAACCAGTATATCGCCAAGGTGGACGGCATCGTTAAGAAGATGGAGAATGATAAGTACTTCATCGTCTTTAAGAAGCAGTATTTTAAGCAGCTGGAGGAGGATAAGTTCTCTCTGCTTGAGGACGTAAAATCCGTCAATATCGGAAATGGAATTCCGGCAACGCTGAGTATTGGCCTTGGCCTAAGCTGCGACGCCTATGCCCAGAGTTATAACTATGCCCGTGTGGCGATCGATCTGGCGCTGGCAAGAGGCGGAGATCAGGCAGTCATTAAGGATGGAAAGGGCATTACCTATTATGGAGGAAAGCGCGAGCAGACTTCCAAGAATACCCGCGTGAAAGCCCGTGTAAAGGCAGAAGCCCTGCGGGAGTTCATCACGGTCAAGGATAAGATCTTCGTGATGGGCCATAAGCTTACGGATGTGGACGCGCTGGGAGCTGCCATCGGAATCTACCGGGCGGCGGCGTCTCTGGAGAAGAAGGCTTACATCGTCATCAACGAGGTGTCCGCGTCCCTGCGCCCTCTGTATGAAAGTTTCGTGCGGGATCCGTCCTATCCGGACGATCTGTTCCTCAACTCGTCCCAGGCCATTGATCTGGCCGACGAGAATTCTATGGTGGTGGTGGTAGACACGAACCGCCCTCAGATGACGGAGTGCGAGGAACTTTTGAAAAAGTCCAAGACGATCGTGGTACTGGATCATCACAGGCAGAGCAGCGACAACATCGATAATGCGCTGCTGTCTTACATCGAGCCGTACGCGTCCTCAGCCTGCGAGATGGTATCAGAGGTACTGCAGTATATCGTGGATGATATTAAGATTCCAAAGATTGAGGCCAGCAGTCTTTATGCCGGCATCATGATCGATACCAATAATTTCGTGAACCGTACAGGCGTGCGGACATTCGAGGCGGCAGCGTTCCTGCGCCGCTGCGGAGCGGATATCACGCTGGTTCGAAAGATGTTCAGGGATGATATGGAGTCTTACCGTGCCAAGGCCGAGATTATCAGCAGCGCGGAAGTTTATCTTGAGAAGTTTGCTATCGCAAGAGGCGAGAATCTTCATATAGAAAGCCCTACGATCATAGGGGCCCAGGCGGCCAATGAATTGCTGGATATTAATGAAGTCAAGGCAAGTTTTGTGCTGACGGAGTACAATGGGAAGATTTATATCAGTGCCCGCTCTATCGACGAGGTGAATGTCCAGATTATTATGGAGCGGCTCGGAGGCGGAGGCCATATGAACGCGTCTGGCGCGCAGTTCAATCATACGGATATGGAGGAAGCCGTGGCATCTTTGAAACAAGTAATCAATGATATGACAGAAGGAGGAGACATCTAGGATGAAAGTAATATTGACAGAAGACGTAAAATCCCTTGGAAAGAAGGGTGAAATCGTAGAGGTAAGCGACGGTTACGCAAGAAACTTTATTTTAAAGAAGAAAAAGGGCCTGGAAGCCAATTCCAAGAATCTGAATGACCTGAAGCTTAAGAAGGCTAACGAAGACAGGATTGCCCAGGAGCAGTATGAAGCGGCAAAGGAATTGGGAAAAGAGATCGAGGCAGGAAAGATTGAAGTATCCATCAAGACGGGAGAAGGAGGCAAGGCATTTGGCTCTGTATCTTCCAAGGAAATCGCCGCGGAGGTTAAGTCACAGATGGATCTTGATATCGACAAGAAAAAAATACAGCTGAAAGAGCCAATCAAGACGCTGGGAACCCATACGGTATCCATAAGGCTGCACCCGAAAGTTACGGCAGACCTTAAGGTGGTCGTGACGGAAGAGGCTTAGGAGGAGACTTAGCATGGAAGAGGCGCTCATTAAAAGAGTAATGCCACACAGCGTAGAGGCGGAGCAGTCCGTCGTAGGCGCGATGCTGATGGATAAGGATGCGATTACTACGGCGTCTGAGATTATCTCCGGCAACGACTTTTATCAGAGTGCCTATGGAATTATCTTTGATTCCATGGTGGAACTATTCAATGAAAGCAAGCCGGTGGACTTGATCACGCTGCAGGAGAGGCTGAAGGAGAAGGACGTCCCGGCAGAAGTCGCCAGCCTGGAATTCGTCAAGGATCTGGTGACTGCCGTGCCTACGTCGGCGAATGTAAAGTACTATGCGCAGATCGTGGCGGACAAGTCCATGATGCGCAAGTTGATCAAGTTAAATGAAGAGATCGCGAATACCTGCTATGCGGGAAAGGAATCCCTGGAGGCAGTGCTTGAGAAGACAGAAAAAGCAGTGTTCGATCTGCTGCAGAAGCGTAACACAGGCGAATATGTTCCCATCAAGCAAGTCGTGCTCAATGCCCTGGACAGGATCGAGAAGGCATCCAAGAATAAGGGAACGGTTACCGGAATCCCTACCGGGTTCATCGACCTGGACTACAAGCTCTCGGGGCTGCAGCCCTCAGATCTGGTTCTGGTGGCAGCCAGGCCGTCTATGGGAAAGACCGCGTTTGTCCTTAACATCGCCCAGTATATGGCGTTTAAGAAGGATAAAGGCGTTGCGATCTTCAGTCTTGAGATGTCGAAGGAGCAGCTGGTGAATCGTCTGTTCTCCCTGGAATCCCAGGTAGATGCCCAGGCCTTAAGGACCGGCAATATGAAGGATTCAGACTGGGAGAAACTGATAGAAGGTGCAGGAATCATCGGCAAATCCAACCTGATCATCGATGACACGCCGGGCATCTCGGTGTCCGAACTGCGGTCCAAGTGCAGGAAGTATAAGCTGGAGCACGGGCTGGATATTGTCATCATCGACTACCTGCAGTTGATGACGGGTAGCGTGGGCAAGAATTCCGAGTCCAGGCAGCAGGAGATCTCAGAGATCTCCCGTTCTCTAAAAGGACTGGCGAGAGAGTTGAATGTACCGGTGGTAGCGCTGTCCCAGCTTAGCCGTGCGGTGGAGTCCAGGCCGGATAAGCGGCCCATGCTGTCAGACTTGAGAGAGTCGGGGGCCATCGAGCAGGACGCCGACGTAGTTATGTTTATATACAGGGACGAGTATTATAATAAAGATTCAGAATTTAAGAAGCAGGCGGAGATTATCATTGCAAAACAAAGAAACGGCCCTGTAGGGACCGTTAATCTGGCTTGGCTTGGCGAATACACGAAGTTTGCCAACCTAAGCAGGCAAGAATAATTTCTTCAGTTTTTCCACTGGGCCGGTTCCCGCTGCAGACTTCCGAAAGGATTGCTGCTGACGGATGAGCTGGTCCAGTTTTCTGAATTCCTCCTCCTCCTGACGTTCTTTGGCGTCCAGAAGGAAGGACATTTCTTTGCTGATCATGGACAGCAGGACTTCATTGTTGTTCTCGAGCATCCGCTTGATATGTAATTGCTCCCTTGTCCTGCGGATATCCGGAATCAGCGCCTTTAATTCGGAGAAAGGCACTCCTTGCTCGTACAGTTCCTTGATGCAGCTGTAAAGCTTGGCATCATCTTTTGTCTCCCTCTTTAATTGTTCTAATGCATTGCTACCCATAGTCTATACCCCCTTATCACAACTTGTCCTTCTGGGTTTCTATATCATAGCATGGACGCAGGAGAAGAATCCGTCATAACCCGTCGAGGATAACGGATATCTTTAAATTCTTAAGGACAAAAACCGCTAAGATAAGGACGATTTTTTGGCAAAAAAAAGAATTGCATGTCCACAATTGTGACATGCAATGTCTCTTTTAAAATGTTATTCGCATATCTGACTAGCCCTGAGAGATTGCTCCTGTAGGACACTGAGCAGCGCAAGCGCCACAGTCAACACAAGCGTCAGCATCGATCTCGAAATGATCTGCTCCCTGAGAGATTGCTCCAACTGGACATTCTGCCTCGCAAGCTCCACAGCTTACGCACTCATCACTAATTACGTGTGCCATAATATGTACCCTCCTTTTGATTATATAGATAGACATAAACCAAATTTAGTCTATCCATATCATAATACAAACGGTCAAAATATACAAGGGGTGACGCGCCATTTTTAATATTAGTACATTCTGCCCGGTCCCCGCCTGCAGGCCAAAAAAAATTCCGGTAAAAATTAAGAAAAATTTCAACAATTATTCACCGTTTTGGTGTATAGTGTAATTTGTTGAATGTGAATATTAGAATATGGGAGAGAATGCATAATGAAAAAGAGAAGTAGTATCATAGCCATTTTATTGTGTGCAGCGATGCTTACATGTGCATGCGCGGCTCGCAGTGACGATAAAATAGAGGAGCCTGTACAGGCAGAGAAGCAGAAAGTAAAAGTGAAGGAATACCAGGGGAAGCTGGATATCATAGAGCCGGGCGCATATAATAACGTGAACGGCCTGAATCTGGAGCCCGGCTCCTATATCTCCGTGATCGGCAAGGCTGACGGCGGACAGTTCTGGGACGAAGTGAAAAAGGGCGTGGACCAGGCGGCGAAGGATATCAATGAATATCTGGGGTACGAGGGCAAAGACAAGGTGAAAGTGACCTATAGCGGCCCGGCAGCGGCAGATAATGTGGATGAGCAGGTCAATATCCTGGATGAGGAACTGGCGAGATATCCGGTGGCTCTTGGCATATCCATGGCAGATGCCAAGGCGTGCGAGGTACAGTTTGACCTTGCGGCGGAGAGCGATATCCCGATCGTGGCTTTTGATTCCGGGAGCGACTACCAGGGACTTATGGCCACAGTCGCCACCGACAATACGGCGGCATCCAAGGAAGCGGCATCCAGGCTTGCGGAGATTATGAAGGAAACCGGAAAAGTCATCATCTTTGCCCACGATTCAAAATCCAAGGCCGCGATTGACCGGGAGAATGCATTTAAGGAAGAGATGCAGCAGAACCATCCAGGCATTGCCATTGGCGACGTCTACCATCTGGACCAGCTGGCAGACCTGCAGAAAAAGGTGGCAGAAGAGATCAACGCAGGAACCTACAAGAAGGGCGGCGAGGCTACAGGCGTGAAGTTGGAAGAGCAGGATGAAGTCACGCCGGACAGCATTACGGAAGACGACGTGGTTGATTACGTGCTGGCTAAGAATCCGGATGCGAAGGGCTGCTTTGCTACCAACAGCGATGCGATGAAAGTGGCGCTTAATGGCTTGAACCGCATGGAAGAGGAAGATATCGCGCTCGTGGGATTTGACGCGGATAAAGAAGAACTAAAGGCTCTCTCAGATGGGGAGATTGACGGCCTGATCGTCCAGAATCCATTTGGCATGGGCTATGCGACCGTCATAGCAGCCGCAAGGGCAGCCCTGAAAATGGGGAACGAAGCGGTCGTGGACACAGGTTATACCTGGGTGACAAAGAAGAACCTGAAAGACGAGAATGTAGCGAAGATGCTGTATTAGGTTGATTATGGCGATATAAAGAGTAAGCAAGTTGGAAGCGGACGGCACGGGGAGGCGTTCCGGGCAGCGGGGCGGACGACTTGCTTTGCCGGGAAAGTATAAGTGAAAAAGGCCTGGTTTTAAGGAGACCGGACATATTCGGCGTGAAATCCTGAAAGGATTTCGCACCTCAGATGTCCTTTCGGATTTTGTTTGAGACAAAATCCTTACACCTTAAAACCAGGCCTTATTCACTAACACTTTCCATACGACTCGCGCGACGCCCGCCCCGCTGCCTGGAACGCCTCCCCGCGCCTGACATCTTTTTATGCCGTGGATTTTATATCAGCGGGAGAAATCCAGAAGAAGTGCGGCCCGGGAGGAGATGGATATGTTGGGAGAACAATAATCTGCTTCATAAAGGTGTACATAAACGCGATCACTCCACCCAGGGATTGCCAGTAGATTGCCGGGAGCGCATAGCGTGTGGGGGCGGGAGGCGCAGGTTAAGTGGAGGCGACCGGAGGATCCATCCGCAAAATGTTAGAGCCTGGGACAGGAGGCCATATGCCGACTGTCCCAGACTCTTACAGTTTGCGAGATTAGCCGCAGGCGCCGAAACGTCGGAGCATCCCGCCCCCACACGCTATGCGCGGTGCCAATCCACGAAATTCCACACATCAAGCCTTCGGCAGCGAGAAAATAAACTCTGTCCCCACGCCTTCCGTGCTCACGACATTGATATTTTCCCCATGGGCCTGTATGGCTTCTTTGACGATGGCCAGTCCCAGCCCGGTTCCCTTTTTGTCCTTGCCCCGGGAGAGATCGGTCTTGTAGAAACGTTCCCAGATCTTATTCAGCGCGTTTCTTGGGATTCCGATGCCGTAATCCTTGACGGAGGTATAGATCTTGTCGCCTCGCTCCGTGGTCTCGATGGTGACGGTGGAATCCGTCTCGCTGAATTTGATGGCATTGTCCAGCAGGTTGTAGAGGACTTGCTGGATCTTGCGCTTGTCGGCAGTCACGTTTAAGTACTTGGTGGCAAATAGTAATTCTATGGATATTTTCTTCTGCGTGCAGGTGCCTTCGAAGGCAGCGGCCACGTTCTTGATCATCTCATGAATATCAAAAACTTCCTTGGTCAGAAGAATATTTTTCGTATCAAATTCGTTCAGGGTCAGGAGATCCTGGGTCAGGTCTGTCAGCCGCTCTGTCTCAAAGAGGATGATCTTCAGGTATTTTTCATGCATTTCCGGCGGTATGGTTCCGTCCGTCATGGCTTCTACATACCCCTTGATGGAAGTGAGAGGAGAGCGGAAGTCATGGGATACGTTGGCTACAAACTTCTTCTGGTAGTCTTCCATATCTTTCAACTGGGAGGACATGTAGTTTAAAGAGGCAGACAGGTAGCCCATCTCGTCCTCCGTATCTACGGGGATCTCGTAATCCAGATTGCCTGTGGCATACTGGGTAGCAGCCTCCGTAATCTTGCGCAGGGGCCGGTATACGAAGAACTGGAATCCCAGAAGGATGATAAAGGACAGCAGGAAGATGACGATCAGCGTTATGTAGGCTGCCTGCATGAGAATCTTCTGAACATCTTCCAAGTCGGATACATACTTGTGGATCAGCAGATAGCCATTGGGGGAATAGCCGTATACGACAGGCGCAACGACGGTGATGACGTCTTCCTTGAACATATCGTGATAAGTGCCTATCTGGTACTGGGAGCCTCCGCCCTCTGCCGGGTCAAAGTCCTCGATGACGGCAGGGGAGAGAGGATAGGTCTCTGACTGGGCAGAACTAATAACCTCTCCGTTGCGATCCACGAACCAGACGGATGCGCCTAACTGGGACTCGATTCCTGTCAACTGCAGATGGACGTCGGAGGCGGTTATCTGGCCGGTAAAATATTTGGGCAGATAATCCGCGGCCACCAGGCTGGCCTCCCGGTACATGCTGGAAGAGACATTTTCCTTTAACGGGCCGCTCGTCAGTCCGGCCGTCAGCGTGGCAACGGTAAAGAGGCTGAGAAAGCCGAATATGATATACATGATGATGAATTTTAGATATAAAGTGCTGCGCATGAAGGTTCCTCTTTATCTATTTGACTTCAAATTTATAACCAATGCCCCAGACGGTGCTCAGGCTCCAGTCGCTGTGATCCTTGATCTTCTCACGGAGACGTTTGATATGTACGTCCACCGTACGCGTATCTCCGATGTATTCATAGCCCCAGATCTGATCCAGAAGCTGTTCCCTGGTAAAGACCTGGTTGGGGGAGGCGGCAAGGAAATACAGCAGTTCCAGTTCCTTTGGCGGCATATCTACCGTTACTCCGTCCACGATGACAGAGTAGTTGGTAAGATTGATGGTGATTCCCGGATATTCCACGCATTTTCCCTTATCCTCGCCCGGAATCTCCGGCTTAGGGATTGCCTGGTAGCGGCGAAGGACCGCCTTCACCCTGGCTACCAGTTCCTTGGAATCAAAAGGCTTCATCATATAGTCGTCAGCCCCCAGTTCCAGTCCCAGCACCTTGTCAAATACCTCTCCTTTGGCGGAAAGCATGATGATAGGCACATTGGACTTGGCCCGGATCTCCCGGCATACCTGATAGCCGTCGATGCCCGGAAGCATCAGGTCCAGAAGAATCAGGTTGGGCTGGTAAGTGTCGTAGGCAATCAAGGCCTTTTCCCCGTCGTGGACCATCATCGTATCAAAACATTCCTTGGTAAGATACAATGAGATGAGCTCGGCAATGTTCTCGTCGTCGTCCACAATTAATATTTTCTGCTTATTTACCATGTTGCTCCTCCTTATAAATGTCCTCTATATTAATCTACTTTAGTTCTACAATGGTCACGCCGGCATCGCCTTCCCCAAATGCGCCCAGCCGGAAGGACTTGACGTGCTTCTGCCGTTTGAGATAACTGTGGATTCCGGATCGGAGGGCGCCGGTGCCCTTGCCGTGAACCACGCGGACCGTGGACAGGTGCGCAAGGCTTGCGTCATCCAGATATTTATCCAGTTCTGCTACGGCTTCATCCACCGTCTTGCCCAGAAGATTGATCTCAGGGCTTACGGAGAAGGATTTGCCCATCTTTAACTTGCCTTTTCCCGTCTTTTGCATCTGCTTGGCAGTGTAGGAAGGCTTCTCCTCAATAATCTCCAAGTCAGAAATATGGACCTGGGAACGCAGGATGCCCATCTGGACGGTTACATTTCCCTTAGAATCCGGGAGGGAAGTAACAGATCCCGTCAGATTAATGCTTAAGACCTTGACGGATTCGCCAAGCTTGAAGTCGCCGGGCTTATGCTGCTTGCGCGGCTTCTGGGGCTCCATCTTCATGCCGGAACGGGCTGCGTCCATCTTCTTGCGGAGACGTTCCCGCTCCTTCTCCATCTCTGCTGCGGATATGCTTTCCTTGCCAAACTTGCGGAAATTGCGCATGGTCTCGTCGGCCGTCTCTTTGGCGTCCGCAAGAATAGAGTGTGCCTTTTCGTTGGCCTCCCGCAGAATCCGTTCGCGCTGGGCTTCCAGCTTCTCCTGCTTTTCCTTGGTCTCGGCCTTGAGCCGTTCCAGTTCCCGGCGGTATGCGGCAATCTCTTCCTGCTCTTTCTGGATCGTCCGCTTGCTGGTCTCAAGATCTGTCAGCAGATCCTCAAAGGATTCATCCTGCTCCGTCAGATGGGTCCTGGCCTCCTCGATGATATAGTCGGGCAGCCCTAACTTGCCTGCGATGGCAAATGCATTACTCTTGCCGGGAATGCCGATCAACAGATGGTAGGTGGGCCGCAGGGTCTCCAGGTCAAACTCGCAGCAGGCATTTTCCACGCCAGGAGTGGACAGGGCGTAGACCTTCAACTCGCTGTAGTGGGTGGTTGCCATCGTGCGGATACCTCTCCCATGCAGATGGTTCAATATGGCGATGGCAAGAGCGGCGCCCTCGGTAGGGTCGGTTCCTGCACCCAGTTCGTCAAACAGAACCAGGGAGCGCTCATCCACCTGCTTTAAGAAGGAGACGATATTGGTCATATGGGAAGAGAAGGTACTGAGGCTCTGCTCGATACTCTGCTCATCCCCGATATCTGCATAAACGTCATGGAATACGGCCAGTTCGGAGCGGTCCAGCGCAGGGATGTGAAGCCCCGCCTGGCCCATCAGCGTAAAGAGGCCAACCGTCTTTAAAGAGACGGTCTTGCCGCCGGTGTTGGGGCCGGTGATGATTAAAAGATCAAAGGCATCACCCAGCATGACGGTGATCGGAACCACCTTCTTCTTATCCAGAAGGGGATGGCGTCCCTCGCGGATATAGATGCGCCCGTCCGTGTTAAAGAGGGGCATGGAGGCATTCATATCCAGCGCAAGGATTCCCCGCGCGAAGATAAAGTCTAATTCCGTAAGAACGGAGTAATCCGTCCGGATCGCATCAATATATTCAGCCACGTCCACGCTGAGACGTGCCAGGATTACCTGGATCTCTTCCTGCTCCTTGCCGTAGAGTTCCTTCAAGTCATTGTTTAACTTGACCACGGACATCGGCTCGATAAAAAGCGTAGAGCCGGTAGAAGACTGGTCGTGGATCAGTCCCTGGACCTGGCTTCGGTACTCCGCCTTTACCGGGATGCAATAGCGGTCGCCGCGCATGGTAATGATGGGATCCTGCAGATACGTGCGCAAAGACCCGTTTACCAGCCCGGATAGGGTGGCGTGCACCTTGTCGTTGATCTGGCCCATGGAACGGCGGATGTGCTTAAGCGCCGGGCTTGCGTCGTCGCTGATCTCATCCTCGTCCAGGATGCACCGCCGGATCTCGGCGGACAAAGGAGCCACCGGCTCCAACTGCTGGAACAGCGCATCCAGGCAGTCCTCGGACTCATCGCTGGTCTCGTGCCTTCCATAAGATTTAACGCGCCCCGCGGTTTCCAGCAATTTGCAGATGCGGAGCAATTCGCCGCTTCCAAGAGCGGCGCCCACCTCCAGACGCTTCAGAGAGTCTCCCACCGGATGGCATCCACTAAAAGAAGGCCTGCCCTTCTTGACGATCCGCGTAAATGCGGCGGCGGTTTCCTCCTGGGCAGACTGAATGTCTGGTAAAGATATCATAGGCTTTAACTTCCGGCAGCGTTCTTTGCCGCTGAAGGAAGAAGCCTGTTCTGTTAAGAGTTCAATTATTTTGTTGTATTCAAGTTTTGTCAATGTTTTTTTATTCATGTTATTCACCTAGACTTATTCTACCCTATTTGCCCCATAAAGAAAAGGATAAATATTGAACATTTGAGCGCCATAAGGTATACTATAGAAAGGATTGTAAAGGAGAAGGATGCGTCTATGGAAGAGCATAAAGATCCAGGAGAAGAAATAAATCGGGAAGAAGAAAAAGAGCAGGAGTATTCCTTTCTGCAGGAAACGATTAAAGATGAGACAATCAGCAAGAAAAAAGTAAAAAAAGATATCTTCCGGATGGCCGGACTAGGCCTGGTATTTGGTCTGGTAGCCAGCCTTAGTTTCAGTGCGTTCAAGCCATGGATGGACGAGTTATTTCAAAGCAATCCGCAGAAAGTCACGATTCCCGAAGAGGAAGAGGAAGAAGACGAAGCCACGCCGGAAGACGAGCCGGAAGCGACCCAGCAGGTTCTGGACGCAGAAAGCTATAGGCAGATGCAGCAGTCTCTGACATCGGTGGCCTCCGAGGCCAACAAATCGGTGGTGGAGATCGCCGGAACCACGGGCGATCAGGACTGGATGACCGATTCCTATGACCATAAGAACAGCACGGCAGGGCTGATTATTGCAGACAATGGGCAGGAACTGCTGGTATTTGGCAAGACTTCTATTATAAAGGAAGCAGGCGATGTTCATATTATATTTTCAGACGGGCACAGTTATAAGGCTAACCTGAAGAAAAAAGACGGCACCCTGGACTTTGGAATCTACGCGGTAAGCCGGGGGGATATCCAGGATACGACCTGGTCCCAGATCAAGGCGGCAACCCTTGGCAGTTCCAACTCCGTGTCCAAAGGCGACCCGGCCATCGTGCTAGGAAGCCCGTTTGGATATGCGGGCGCAGTAGGATTTGGAACGGTGGCCTCCAGCAAGAATTCGGCAGAGTTCGCAGACGGGCAATACCGGCTGATCTGTACGGACATTGCAGGGGCAAGGAACGGAAGCGGCGTCATCGTGAATCTGAAAGGCGAGATTATCGGCATCATAGACCAGAGCATTTCCGAGGAAGACAGCATGAACCTGGTGACCGGGTTCGGTATCTCGGACATCAAAGAGATGATGCAGTTTTTGCTAAATGGACAGGGCGTCCCTTACATTGGAATCCGGGGCGTGGATGTTACCCAGGAGATCGAGGCCCAGGGTATTCCCAAGGGCGTCTATGTGAAGGAAGTGGAGACCGATTCTCCGGCTATGACGGCCGGGATCCAGTGCGGCGATATCATTACGAATATCAATGGCACGGATGTGGCTACGGTGGCGACATACCACGCCGCGCTTATGGACTTGGAATCAGGCAAGAAGATTAAGATCAGAGGGCATCGCCAAGGCGCAGGCGGCTATGTGGATATAGACTTCGGCGTGACGATCGGCAGCAAAGAATAAGATAAGTTAGAAAGAGGCAAACATATGAGGTACATCAACACCCTCTGCGAGGGAGAGACTATTAAGAACGTATACCTGTGCAAGGGGAAACGTTCTGCTGAAACGAGGAATGGAAAGCCATACGACAATCTGATCCTGCAGGATAAGACAGGGACGCTGGACGGCAAAGTCTGGGACCCCAATTCCAGCGGAATCGCAGATTACGACGAGATGGATTTTATAGAAGTATATGGAGAAGTGATCAGTTATAACAACAACCTCCAGCTCAATATCAAGCAGATCCGCAAGGCGCAGGAAGACGAGTATGTGGCGGCGGACTACATGCCCACCAGCGAGAAAAGTACGGAGGGAATGTACCGGGAACTGCTTGGCTATGTAAGCCAGATTGAAAATACCTATCTGCGTCAGGCAGTAGAGTATTATTTTGTAAATAATGAGACGTTCATCAAGACATTCAAGGGACACTCCGCGGCAAAGACCGTACATCACGGGTTTGCGGGAGGACTGCTGGAGCATACGCTGAGCGTGGTAAAGTTCTGCGAATACATGGTAGGCGCTTATCCGATTCTCAATAAAGACCTGCTGTATGCGTCAGCGATCTGTCATGATATTGGAAAGACCAAGGAACTGTCCACCTTTCCGGAAAATGACTATACGGACGACGGACAGTTACTGGGCCACATCATCATCGGAGTGGAAATGATGAGCGACGCGATCCGTACCATCCCCGGATTTCCGGAGAAGTTGGCGAGCGAGTTGAAGCACTGCATCGTGGCCCATCACGGCGAACTGGAATACGGTTCTCCGAAAAAACCGGCCCTTGCGGAGGCATTGGCCCTGAACTTCGCGGATTGCACGGACGCGAAGATGCAGACCCTGACGGAGATCTTCAAAGACAAGAATACCAATGAATGGCTGGGCTACAACCGCCTGTTCGAGTCAAACCTGAGGAAGACGAGTATATAAAAAGGGACGTAACACTTTTTAAAAGGGGACGTAACATTTTTCAAAAGTGTTACGTCCCCAATTGCAATTAACCCTGTCCCCAATTGACGAAATGGAGTATGTTTATGCAGAAAAATGAATTGGTTACGGTTACGATCGAAGATATAGGAATTAACGGAGAAGGCATCGGAAAGGTGGATGGATACACGCTGTTCATTAAAGACGCCATCATCGGCGATGTGGTGGAGGCTAAAGTGATGAAGGCCAAGAAGAACTACGGCTATGCAAGGCTGATGAATATTCTTACGCCATCTCCATACCGGGTAAAACAGCCGAAATGCCCGATGGCCCGCAAATGCGGCGGTTGCCAGATCCAGGAGATGGAGTATGACCGCCAGCTGGCTTTCAAAGAAGACAAGATCCGGGGAAACCTTATGCGTATCGGAGAAGTGCCGGCAGAAGTGCTGGATCAGGCGATGGAGCCGATCGTAGGCATGGACAACCCATTTCACTACCGGAACAAGGCGCAATTTCCCATCGGAACGGACAAAGAGGGACACATCATAACCGGATTCTACGCCGGAAGGACCCACAGCATCATCCCCAATACCGATTGCGCATTAGGTGTGGAAGTAAACGAAATAATCCTGAAGCAGATTCTTGCATTTATGGAAGAGTATAAGATCAGCGCTTATGACGAGACGGAGCATAAAGGCCTGGTACGCCATGTGCTGATCCGGTACGGATTCGTCACGAAAGAGATCATGGTCTGCCTTGTGATCAACGGAAATCATCTGCCCCACGGGGATATCCTGGCAGAGCGCCTGGCAAAGATCGAAGGAATGACCAGCATTACCCTGAGCATCAACAAAGAAAAGACGAACGTTATCATGGGCAGCCAGATCGAGCCTCTGTGGGGGAAGACCTACATTACAGACTATATAGGAAATGTAAAGTATCAGATCTCGCCGCTGTCCTTTTACCAGGTAAATCCAGTCCAGACGGAGAAACTATACGGACTGGCGCTTGAGTACGCCGGGTTTACCGGCAAAGAGACGGTCTGGGACCTCTACTGCGGCATCGGAACCATATCCCTGTTCCTGGCGCAGAAGGCCAAGGAAGTCTATGGCGTGGAGATCGTGCCCCAGGCCATTGAGGACGCCAGGAATAACGCGAAAATCAATGGGATCGAGAATGCCCGGTTCTATGTGGGCAAAGCAGAAGAAGTGCTGCCGGAGTATTATGCGCAGTATGAGAAAGAGCATGGGAGGAAGGCCCACGCAGACGTGATCGTGGTGGACCCGCCGAGGAAAGGATGCCAGGAATCGCTGCTTCAGACCATGGTGGATATGGAGCCGGAGCGGATCGTGTATGTGAGCTGCGACTCGGCGACCCTGGCCCGGGATGTGAAGTTCCTGAGGGAGAAGGGGTATGAACTGGTTAGGGGGAGAGGCGTGGATCAGTTTGGGCATACGGTGCATGTGGAAACCGCCGTGCTTCTCGTGCGGAAAACTTGATTCTAGGCGGATTTTCGGGATTTTTAGCAGGAAATGGAGTTGTGTTTTTGCGGATGGTGAGATGGATAAGTTTCCGCAGATAGGGGGACGGGGATAACGCCGGATGGTTTGAAAATGAGGATTTGTTGAATAAGAGATACAATTTGGCAAAACCCTTAGATTAAAATAATTTTCGATACTATAAATATGAAAAAACGTAAAAGGTGTTCGGAGCTTCATTATAGATATTATTATGCGGTGTGAAATATTGTAAAGATTTAAGTAAGGGGAGTAGTAGGATTATTAAAGGTGTTGAATAGAATTTAATACCAATTTTAAAATAAAAATGGATGGAGACAACTATATGGATATATTATCTCAGTTTAATGGTATAAGTACAATAGCAAGGTTGATTTGTGAAAGAAATATAATTCCTGTTTTTGGGGCCGGATTTTCAATGAATAGTTGTGCTTATAATGGTACTGTGCCTGATGGAAAAAGTGCAACAAAAATGATGAAAGAATTATTAATAAAGCATTGTCCTAAAATATGTGAAGATGATATTAAGGATATTGATTTCAATGAAACATCGGAATTATTTATAGAATTAGTTCCTAAAGTGATAAGAACAGAATTTTTTAAAAATTATTTTACAGAAGTTCAGATTGGTACACAGCAAAAGGAATTATTAGAAATTAACTGGCCCTATGCATATACACTTAATATTGATGATGCCATTGAAAATACAACTTATTTCAAACCGATTATGCCCTATAAAAACCTAAATGCACCGAATACATCAATTAAATTATTATATAAATTGCATGGAGATGCATTTTCGGAAGTTACATATTTAACTGATGAAAATATAGTATTTAGTCATAAGCAATATATGCAGTCAATAACATCTAAAGAAAATAAAGATTTTTTACATAATTTGAAAGCAGACTTTTCAACGAGTAATATGATATTTATTGGGTGTAGTTTATTAAATGAACCAGATTTAAAATATGTATATGGTACAGCAGAACACACATCAAGCACGCTAAAAATTCTATTACGTGAGAAAAAACCAACATTTCGTGAAGAAGTCGGACTTAAAGATTACGGAATAAATACAATTGTTTTGGTAGAGGATTACTCCTATTTTTATAGGGAATTAATCAAAGAAGTACGGAGATTAGCGGCAGAAGAAAATTTGGCCAATTACAAATTTAAAAGTCCATCAGTGAATGCAATGGATAATAAGGTAGATACAATTAAACTTTTGGCAGGAAATCCAATTTTTGATGAAAGCCAGAATGCCTTCTGTAAAGGTGGAATGCATGTTTTGAGGAACTGTATTGAAGAAGTAGAGAATCAATTAAAAACCAATAATTGTGTTATAGTTAAAGGCAGACGTTTTAGCGGAAAAACATTTCTATTATGTAGTTTTTGTGAAAGACAGAGAAGGAATACAATTTATTTCTTTCCATCTACTACATTTGTGGATGAACAGTTAGTATATTTGCTTTTAAATAATGAACATAATAGTTATTTTATATTTGATAGCAATTCAATTTCGAGTGGATGTTATAGATTGCTGGCAAATAGTTATGAGTTGTTAAAAAAGAATTTAAATAAATTGGTTATAGCGGTTAATTCAAATGATAACTTTATTATGGAGTCTTTACAGGCTGTTTTTGTTGAGATACAAAGTACTTTTGAAGGACATGAATTAGAGCAGAATTTAGACAAAGCAAACACTTATGGATTGATTAAACGCTATGCAAACAATACTAATATGGATTATCTAGAGAAGCTGTCACAGAAACAGAAAATAGATATTCCAAATTTAAATATTTTTCCCAAAACGTTATCATTTAATGAAAAAGTTTTACTATTATTATTGACGGCATCTGATAAAATTTATATGAGTGATGTTATGGCGTTAGATATACCTTTGTTAGAGGTGGCAGAATTTAAGAAACATTTTCCCCTTATAATTGAGGAAGTTCCTGTTGATATAAACGAACGAGCAAATTATTCAACAACAAAATTAGTTCATAATAGTAAAGTAGTTCTGATGAAACTTTTAGATAGAATTGATAGAGAGGATATTATAGATTGCATTATTCATATTGTTGAAATGGTGAAAAATGATAGAACACGATATAGAATATATATAGATATAATACTTTTCGATACTTTAAACCAATTATTTGGAGGAAAAAAGGGGGCCGGACGCCTAATCTTTGAAGTTTATGAAAAGTTAGAATACTATTTGAGCGATAGTTTACATTATTGGTTACAACGAGCAAAAAGTATATACAGACTTTTTTACGGTGATCCAGTTAAATTGAAAGAGGCATATTCATATTCGGTAAAAGCATATTTTGATGGTGGTTATGCAATAAAATCAAAGGCAGCGTTAACATCTTCGTTAATTAGTTGCTTGATTAGTGATTTGGAAAAGGACAAGGGGGAAAAACAGTATTATTTAGAACAAGCAATTGTATTGGGATATGAGGCTGTAAATTCAGATTATTACAGATTTAATAAAGGGTATCTCAATAACGAGTTAAAGCCTAGAAAGAGAATGAACAGCTATGAGTTAATGAAAAATACATGTAATGAATATGTTGAATATTATTGCGATACCGACATTTTAGATAAGGCCAAGAAATTGGTTGCTAAGTTGGAGGATATGGAAAAATCATTTGTAAGAACTATAAAATCTTAATAATAAGACTCCTTGACAAAAAAGCAATTTAGGGCAATTACTGGATAACAAAACTATAAAAGCAGTTATGTTAAATGACAGAAGAACAGAAACATACAATTGTGCGCTTCAGAAGGATGGGGGTTGGATATAGGAAGATGGCGATAGCCTTAGGCATTTTGAGAGACAAGGTACATAATTACTGCAAATCACAAGACATAGATACGAAAACATTTCATGAGAGCAAAGAATGGGAAAAAATGGAGAAAGTGCGCTAGTGATCTATATACATACAGTGCGGCTATCCAAATGAAATCAACCCTGAGAGATTGAGGCGCATATACCATTCGGAAGAGTACAGTAGGAAATGGGGTAATGGCATTTCACTTTTTAAAAACAGGATGTCTGTTTTGTGGCAAAGAGTTTAAAAGCAGTGCCAGCGTGAAAAAAATTGTAGCGGGGATTGTTATGTGAGGAACAGGTTTTGGAGGTAAGGAGCTACAGAAGAAGTCGTGAAATTGCCACTTGCAGGGAACAGGGTTCGGAGGTTTCTAAATGAATGACAGAATTACTTGGTGAGTAAAGTGCAGATTCTTGTTCCGTAACGCAAAATGTGAATGTGGTAAATCTATTACGTAGGGGTAAAAATTTCTGAAAAGGGGTGAAAAACTGCTGGAAGGGGTAACTCGGTGATATAGTGTAATCCATGGAAAACCCCCGTAATATTAGGGGAGATACTTTTGCTATGTAGTATAAAAGACACCTTTCACCGCATGTTGAAACCGTCGTATTGCTGGAGAAGAAAACCCAGTAAATCAAAGGGTTTGGCGGTTTTGACGGTGATATGTAGGTGTGCTTTTATGTTTAGATGAACTGAAATTTGTTTCGTATTACCCAGGTGAGGTAAGAAAAATGAATGTTTTGAAAATAAATAATATATTAATATTTTTAAAATTAATAGTGGAGGGAAAAATGAAAAAAATTAGTGAATTAAACTTAGGATTTTCGGATGCTCAGAATTATGCACGTAGAGATAATAAAAAAATGTTCAATGACATTTTTGTGAAAAATTATTTTCTTGAAAAGCTTATTAACCCCAATATATATTTTTTAATTGGAGAGAAAGGCACAGGCAAAACGGCATATTCGGTTTATCTAAAAAATAATAACTATAGAGAAAATAAAACTGTTTTATCATATATATCAGCAACCGATTATGATAAATTTTACAATATAAAGAAGCAAAAAAACTTAGAATTGACTGATTTCGTTGGCATATGGAAAGTAATATTATTACTATTATTAAGTAAAAATATAACGGATGATGATAAAGTTGTTTCAATATTTAATAAAAGTAATCTTGATAATCTGGTTAAAGCTATAGATGAATATTATTTAAATGCATTTACGCCAGAGATTATTACAGCATTAAGAATTGTTGATGAAACAGAGCTGGCAGCAAAATTAATATGCAAATACTCGGAAATATCTGGTAAGAATGGCACAACACTAGAGTTTACTGAGACACGCTTTCAAATGAATTTATTTTATATTGAAAAACAATTTAGTGATGCAATTAGGAACTTAAAGTTAAATAAAAATGTTAACCTTTTTATAGATGGTATTGATATAAGACCTAATGTTATTCCATATGACGATTATATTCAATGTATTCGTGGCCTTGCAGATGCGTGCTGGGCATTAAATACGGAATTATTCCAAAATGTTAAAGATTCTAAGGGGCATTTAAAAATTGTCTTGTTATTGAGACCAGATATATATTCAGCATTAAATCTTCAGAATGCGACTAATAAATTAAGAGATAACGCAGTATTTTTAGATTGGAGGACAACCTATAAAGAATATAAAACTTCAAATTTGTATAAAGTCTCAAAAAGGATATTAGAGTATCAACAAGAGAAAATAGAAGAAGACGATTTATGGGAAAAATATTTACCGTGGACTTTTCCAACTACAAATCAAAGCCGAGAATTTGATACAGCATTTATGGAATTTATAAGAATTTCTTTATCCCGTCCTAGAGATATAGTAGTTATATTAAAAATTTTACAAGAACATATGTTGAAAAACGGTAAAGAAGATGAAATAGAATTCTCAAAGGATATTTATCAAAGTGATGATTTTCAAAATGCATATTCAGAATATTTTATGAGTTCACTAAAGGATCAATTGTCATTTTATTATTCGGTTGATGATTTTAATCATTTTATAAAATTTTTTGATTATTTTAAAGACAGTAATTTTAAATATGAAGAATATAGTGCAGTATATGAAAAATTTACAGATTATATCTTGGGCAATGCAGATGATATCCCTGAATTTGTAGATGATCCTAAAAAATTTTTGCAGTTATTATATGATAGTAATGCAATTGCTGCAATTGAAGATAATGGAGATGCAAATACATATTATCATTTTTCATATAGAGAGAAGAGTATCTCTAACATTGAACCCAAAGTACCTATTGACAAAAATATTTCGTACAAATTTCATTATGGATTATACAAGAGAGCTAAATTTGGAAGATTTTGATTGGAGCGATGGGGTAATTAAAGATTTTTATTATGTAGTATAATACTTTCATTTTACTGCAAGTGGAGTCAATTGTAATTCTGGTGTGATAATCCTGTTATTAGGTGGGATTGTTAAATACAAAGGAATTATGTTTTAGGAGAGAAAAGATGGATAAGTTTCTTGGTACGTAGGATAGGATAACTCCATGTGACTATGGAAAGAGATTTTGTCTAGTAAAATCATGGGGCTTAACCTACATTTGTTGACAAAAGATAATCTTTTTAACAAGAGTTATGCCTCTTAGAAAAAATAAAAAATTTATGGGAAAGAAAACCAAGGCACAGGAAAATTATAATAGATTCTAGTTGAGTAGAGTGGTTATTTCTGTTATATTTAGCAGTAGAGATATTAAATGTATCAACTTTTAGAGTATAGGAAATTAGTTTGAACAAAGGAAATACTTGGTGAGTATGGATGGAAATATACAAAAATTATAAAGAATATAATCAAGTTACATTACACAATGGGGATTGTTTGGAGTTGTTAAAAAGCCTTCCAGATGAATCGGTTGATTTGGTAGTAACATCACCGCCCTATTGTATGGGAAAAGCCTATGAAGATCCTCATGATGATATTGAAAAATTTAGAAAACAGCATGTTAACATTTTTAATGAGTTATATAGGGTCGTAAAAAAGGTGGGAGCGTATGCTGGCAGGTTGGATATCATGTATCTGATAGATGTGTAATTCCACTGGATTGTATTATATATAATATTTTTACATGTATGAGTGAAGAGTTAGAATCCCCATTTGTTTTACGAAACCGAATCATATGGACATTTGGTCATGGGTTGAATAGCGTAAATAGGTTTAGTGGAAGACACGAAACTATTATGTGGTTTACTAAAGGGGATCAAACTGTTTTCAATTTGGATGAGGTACGAGTACCACAGAAATATCCTGGGAAACGCTCATATAAAGGTCCGAATAAAGGGCGATTGAGTGGTAACCCATTGGGAAAAAATCCTTCAGATGTATGGGATATTCCTAATGTTAAGGCAAATCACGTAGAAAAAACAGATCATCCCTGTCAATTTCCTGTTGCTATTCCACAAAGACTAATAAAAGCTTTAACTGCACGAAATGGATTGGTTCTGGATCCGTTTATGGGTTCTGGATCAACAGGGGTAGCAGCGATTGTAGAGGATCGAAGATTTGTAGGTGCTGAAATTCAAAAAGAATATTATGATATTTCAGTAAGTAGATTAAAGGATGCAGCAGATGGAAATGTAAAGATAAGAGAGGATAAGCCTGTAGTTGAACCTAATAAAAACTCTGCCGTAGCCAAATTACCAGAAGAGTTTGTGCGAGCAAGAGGAGAACTGTTATGATAAATAAAGTGGATAAGAAAAAGAAGAAAAAAGTAATAACAGAGGCACAAAAAAAAGAGCAGCTTCGCAAACGACATGTAACTGCATTCAGGAAAAAGATACGTAGTACATTTACGAATATGGGATTTGTTAGTATTTCTACGGCTAATAAACATTTTAAAATTGGATATCGTGTAGTTGAATTGGATTATCTTTTTATTTATGAAAATGTTCTAATAATTGCTGAAGATACATGTAGTAAGGGAAAAGATAAAAATCATATTCGTAAAAAAAGTGAGGCATTTAATGAGATAAAAGGTAATATGACAGATTTTATTGCGTGAATACAGGAAAAATTCCCGGAAGAGAAAGAATTTGTAGAAAAATATCGTATAGATAGAATGAGACTTTATTATATATATATTTCTCAAGCACAATTAGAACTTACAGAGGATGAAAAATCTTTGTATTCTAATGTGATTTTTTGGGAGCCAGATACTCTTGCATATTTTAATAGAATGTCACAATGTATATATTACACTGCTCGATATGATTTATTTAGATTTTTAGGGCTTACAAATGATCAGATCGGTTCAAGTGGAAGCGCAGGAAATAAGACAGTAATTAAGGCACCTATTATTTATCCAGATGATATTACTGGTATTCGCAATGGTGTAAGAATTGTTTCTTTTATGATGTCTGCTGAAAATTTATTAAAGACTAGTTATGTGCTTAGAAAAGATAATTGGGAAGAATCAATATGGTTATATCAGCGATTGATTGAGAAAGAGAAAATAAAAAAGATCAGAGCTTTTTTGGCTGATAAAGGATCAGCATTCTATAATAATATTATTGTTGCTTTGCCAGATAGTGTGAGATTTGAGGATGAATCAGGTAATGTTGTTAAAGCAGAGATGATAGGAGATTTCCAACGTTGCTCTCTCGTTTTACCTGATGAGATGAATACCGTTTGTGTAATTGATGGACAACATCGTATTTTTGCACATTATGAAGCGCCGGCAAACGAAAAATACGAATTAACAATTGCGCCGCTGAGAAAACAGTTACATTTGTTGGTAACAGGATTAATTTTTCCAGATGGTATGAAAGAGGCGGATCGTAAGCAACTTCAAAGCGAAATTTTTTTAGAGATTAACTCCAATGCGAAAATGGTTCCAGCCGATGTACTACTTCATATTGGAATGATAAAAGATCCGCTTTCAGATATTGGAATTGCACGGCGTGTGGTGGAAAAATTAAATAGGTATAGAACATTTCTTAATCGATTTGAACTGTCTGCCTTGGATGAAGGAAAGATTAAAGTAGCGTCTATAATAAAATTTGCTTTGCGTTATTTAGTAACAATTACACCAGCAGAAGGCAAAACAAGTTTGTATGATTTTTGGAACGGTGATAAAGAGGCTCTGTTAGTAAAAGACGAGGAAGCATTGACGAAATATATCGATTTTTGTGCAGAAAATATCGATTTATATTTTTCTACAATCCGGGATACATTTAAAGAAGCATGGAATAATCCAACATCTAAATTAATATCTGTTATTGCGTTGAATGGTTTTATTATTGCGTATAATAGACAATTATCAAAAAATGGAATTAAGGATTATGGTTTTTATAATAGTCATTTAAAGAATTTGAAGGTGGACTTTTCTAAAGAGGCATTTCCTTATGCTTCTAGTCAATATAGGAAGTTCTCATCACAGATACTTACAGAGGCATTTGATTTTACCGATGAGGAACTAGAGATTATTTAAGGATCAATATTTCTTCAATATCTACAAGGTGTAACGAGCATTTTAAAATTATGTTCGCATCGATAATAAATTGTTTCATAATTTCATCATCATCTTTTTCTGCAAATAAGTTTGTTTTTCGATATTTGGTGACAAGTTGTTTTAATAGAAGCAATTGATTTGAAGAAAAAGTATTAAAGAAAAAATATGTTTTACCTCGTATAGAAATTCCTATTAATGAATTCATTTTATTACACCTACCTTATAAATATATTATGCAAAAGTCTGTTGAATTTATGCAAAAATTTCAAGGAATTCGGATATAGAAACTACCAAGGTCAAAATAGAATTAAATGATGATAATATAATTATTATGAACAAAGAAAATAGAATAGAAAAATATTTGTGGTCGGAAACTAGAATCATATGGAAAGTAGAGGTATGGCTGTATTTGAAATATCTCTTAAGGGTCAAAAAGGAAATTGTAATTTATCATTATTTTTTATTAATATAAGATAAAAGTTTTCCATAAATGGTGAACAAATAAATATTTTTTGTATTAAAGATGCTTTTTTTTCGGAGAAAGTACCGATGGTACCTAAATGGATAAAAACTGTTGGTGGTATGATAAAACACATATACTTGAGAATTAAGAAAGTTGTAGAGGAGGAATTTCAACGAAAGAGAGAGATAAACTAAAATCAAGTAATTTATAACAGAACAAAGGTGGAAATTTTTGCTATAAGGTATAGAATTTCTTATCCACCGAAAGTGAAAACTTTGGTAATACTGAAAGCCTAATAATTCAAATACCACTAGGCTTTGGACAGGATTTGAGGCCTATACCGTAGATGATTTTAATAAAACATATTAGTTTATCATGATAAGTTAAGAAAATATCCAAAGCCAATCTATTGACTCTAATTATAGTTTTTAGAGAATATAAATAATATTCTCATTTACAAGTAATTTGATGAATCAAGTAGTGAAGGCAAGTTAAAAAACCAAACATTTTTTCTGGTAATAATATTTTAGTTACATTGTATAGCCTAATTTTTTCCTGATGAAATCACAAACACATTATCTTGACTGCCAGCAAAAACCCTAATGATCATAGAAGCAGAAAAAGAATGCTTCTACCAAGACAAAACCAAAGATACCAAAACAAAAACCAATACACCCCAATCACCTACCAATATCAAAAAACCAGGAGGAAAATCAAATTGAAAACACCCCACAACATCCTTATCATCCTCACCGGAGGTACCATCTGCTCATTCGCCGACAAGGCAGGCAAGCGAGACTCTGATGCAGAGCGTGCGCATACGCTGATCGAAAAGAAATTCAGAGCCTCCGGTTCCCGCTATGCTTCCGAGGAATGCGTATCATTTGACAAAGAGAAGCCCCTTGACATTCTGAGTGAGAATATGACTACTGGTAATTGGAACATCCTTATCTCTAAGATGAGAACGTATGACTATTCAAAATATGATGGCGTTATTATCCTGCACGGTACGGACACTCTTGCTTATACAGGAGCGTTGCTTTCGATTCTGATGGCGGGCACTAAGATTCCTGTGTTTCTGGTTTCCAGCCAGCTTCCGCCGGATGACGATGAGGCCAATGGCAACGCGAACTTCAAGGCTGCGGTTGAACTGATCGTCAATGGGATAGAGCCTAATATTTATGCTGTGTATAGAAATACAGAGACTGACGGGGCCGGGGAAACACAGCGTATGTATATTCACTATTGTTCTCATCTGCTGCAGTGCGCCAACCGTTCTGAGAATTTTTACAGTCCGGATATGGCTGAGGTAAGCCAGGAGAACGCTGTTTTTAAGGGGAAATCCTCCGGCGAAGAGAAGATGTACTTGTATCACGACTTTGAACTCTCGTCTTGTGTTCTTCGGATCATTCCTTATGTTGGGATCGATTATGAGCATTACTGCATGAAGGGGGTCAAGGCGATTCTTCACGGCACCTACCATTCAAGCACAATGGCGGTGACTCCATACAAGGACGACGAATCGAAGCGGTACACCAGTCAGGCCATTCTGTCGCTCAAAAAGCGATGTGATGAGTGCGAGCCTCCGATCCCGCTATTTCTTGAGCATTGCCACAGAGACGCGTATAATTACATATCTACAGGCATCATTTTGAAGTGTGGCGCCATACCGGTATGGACGATGACTTCTGAGATGACTTATGTAAAATTGCTGGTTGGCTGCTCGCTTGGCTACGAAGGGGAAGAACTGAAGGAATTTATGAATAGAGAAATCAACGATGAATTCGTTTATAGAGATTAGAGCCGTATGAAAGCTTAGGATTTGGAGACACTAGGAAAAGTATATTTTTGGTTGACTTAGCCAGGAATGTTTGCTAGTATAAAAACGGAGACTCAGCTTTTGGGGAAATTCTAACAGGGAGAACACGTCGTCGACTGGAAGCGTGTTTAAGAAGAGTAGTAAGTTTGGGAACGCTCCATGTAATGATCAAGTATAAAATCAGATATTAAAAGAGGAAGCTTTCGCTTCAAAACGGGTGGCACCGCGGGTTACTTTGTATACTCGTCCCGAGAATACGTATTATATATTGGATATGTATTCTCGGGATTTTTTAATTTAATTTAGGAGGTAGAAATCAGATGTATAGGACTCTTTACTGTAATGATATCCGTGAGGAGCATGTCGGGCAGACGGTTCAGCTTGCGGGCTGGGTAGATGCGATTCGTGATCACGGAGGAGTAATCTTTGTTGACATTCGCGATTATACGGGCGTGACGCAGACGGTAATCCATAACGAAGAATTATTGAAAAATGTGAATCGGGAAACGGTGATCTCTTTAAAAGGGGTTGTTGAAAAGCGTGACCCGGACACGGTGAATGAGAAGATCGCAACAGGTATTGTCGAGTTGGTGGTAAGCGAGCTTGTGGTTTTAGGCAAATCAAAAAATATGCTGCCTTTTGATGTCAGCAGTTCCAGAAATATTAAGGATGAATTACGCCTTAAGTATCGCTATCTTGATCTTCGGAATCCGAAGAATCATGACAATCTTGTGATGCGTTCCAAGATTATCCGTCATTTAAGGAACAAGATGGAGGATAAGGATTTCCTGGAGATCCAGACGCCGATTCTTACCGCGTCATCTCCTGAAGGCGCTCGTGACTTCCTGGTTCCAAGCCGCAAGCATCCGGGCAAGTTTTATGCGCTTCCTCAGGCGCCGCAGCAGTTTAAGCAGCTTTTGATGGTTTCTGGATTTGATAAATATTTTCAGATCGCGCCTTGCTTCCGTGACGAGGATGCGAGAGCAGACCGTTCCCCGGGCGAGTTTTATCAGCTGGACTTTGAGATGGCGTTTGCTACGCAGGAAGAAGTCCTGAATATTTGCGAAGACGTGATTTATGATACATTTGTAACTTTTTCGGATAAGAAGGTTACAGAAAAGCCTTTCAGGCGTATCACTTATGCGGATGCCATGATGACATACGGCTCGGACAAGCCGGACTTAAGAAATCCGCTATTAATCTGCGATTTAACCGCATTTTTCGCGGATGTGGCCTTCCCTGCATTTAGAGGAAAGCCGGTTCGTGGTATCGTGGCTGATTGTAGAGGCAAATCGAAGAAATTCTTCGAAGATTCACTGAAATACGCGATGTCAGATGAAGTGGCTCTTGGCGGATTGGGATATATTACTCTGAAAGAGGGAGTATTTGCGGGTCCTATCGCAAAATTCCTGAGTGATGAAAAGAAAGCGGAGATTACCTCCCTTACCAATATCAAAGAGGGAGAGACCTTGTTCTTCATCTGTGATGATAAGAAGAATGATACAGAGAAGAAGGCAGGCTTGATCCGTACCTGGCTGGCGAAAAAGGAAAACTTAGATCTTATTAGAGATGACGCGTTTGAATTCTGCTTTGTTGTGGATTTCCCGATGTACGAGATTGATGAGGAGACGGGAGAGACTATATTTACGCATAACCCATTCTCTATGCCGCAGGGCGGTATGGATGCTTTGCTTGGCAAAGATCCTACAGAAGTGCTGGCATACCAGTATGACCTGGTATGTAATGGGATCGAGCTGGCATCCGGCGCCGTTAGAAATCATGACATTGATATTATGAAGAAGGCATTTGAAATCGCCGGATATGATGAGCAGGAACTGAAAGAGCGTTTCAATGCATTGTACACCGCATTCCAATACGGTGCGCCGCCGCATGCGGGCATGGCGCCGGGCGTTGACCGTATGGTAATGCTTCTTACGGATGAAGAGAAGATTCTGGACGTCATAGCATTCCCATTAAATGGAAATGCGCAGGATCTGCTGCTTGGCGCGCCGAGCGAAGTAACGAGCCAGCAGCTTGAGGATGTCCATCTATTAGGGAATTCCAACGCTTTGGCAAAACATGCTTTCGCAGGAAGCGGCGATGGAAAGTATGCGAAGGGAAAACGCTCTACATTTTCCAATGCGCAGCAGTTGAACCAGATATCCCTTACAGAGGAAGAAGACACGGAAGTACAAGGCATTTTTGACCGGATGAAGAAAAAAGAAGAGATTCTCTTGCAAGTCGATACGGAAAATGTCGAGGAAATGGTTCATGTAATGCCTATGAACAATGTATTGCGTGAGGATGTCAGAGAACAATTGTTTACAAGAGAAAGTTTACTTGAAGGCGCGCCTATGCACAACGAAAATAGTTGGCAGGTTCCAAGACTTGTAAAGTGAGGTGGATGATATGGAATATTATGCAGCAAAAATAAATGAAAACGGCACCATTGCCGTGGATGATAGCATTCTTGTGAAGGGTGCCGAGTCAACGTATGGCTCGAAAATTCTGATGGGATTCAAGCCTTTATTCAGCGCTGAGGCAGTAGAGCGCCTGGAGAAGAACGGATACCTGGTATCCGGGAAATGCCATGTAGGCGAGTTCGGGCTGGATCTGGTGGGCGAATTTTCCCACTATGCGCAGGAGGATACGAAACTGGAAGGCGCGGCAGCAGCGCTGGTAGCAAAATCCGATGTGAAAGCAGCGCTTGGAGTGGATGTAAATGGCGCGCCGAGACGTGCGGCGGCTCTTGCGAATGTAGATTTCCTTAAGCCCACCTACGGTACGGTGTCACGTTATGGAATCATTTCAACAGCGGCATCTGGCGAGCAGGTAGGCGTATACGCGCCTGACATCCAAGGCGTAAAAGAAGTGATGGGTGTGATTGCAGGCCACGATGATAAAGATGGAACAAGTCTGAGGACCCAGACCTATGAATATCATACAGACGAGGATATCGCTGGCAAACGTGTCTGCATCGTCAAAGAATTATTAGAAATCGCAGATGCGGACACGCAGGAAAACGTGAGAGCGTTTGCCAAAAAACTCACGGACAGGGGCGTGACCGTGGAAGAGATTTCTTGCGACTTTTTTGAGATGGCGAATACGGCATGGCAGATTCTCATGTCCGCGGAAACCTGTAATAATATATCCAGGTTTGATGGCGTAAAATATGGACGTCGTGCAGAGAACTATAAAAATATTGATGAACTGTATGTAAATTCCAGAACGGAAGGGTTTAACTTCCTTACGAAGGCAGTCATTTTATATGGCTCTGACGTTCTTTCCAAGAACCGGTATAAGGATTGTTATGATAAGTCGTTAAGAATCCGCCGTGTCGTGGCAGAAAAGTTTGCGGCGCTCATGAAAGAGTACGATGCGGTTCTTACGCCTGCCTGCAGCAAAACAAGTTACGAGCGTTATGATATTTATGCGGCCTTTGAAAAGGTTTATGAAGAAAGCATATTTACCTCCGTGGCAAATCTGATCGGGATTCCTGCCCTGGTTAGCCGCAAAGTTCAGTTAATGGGCGGACATTTTAGCGAAAGCATTCTTTTAAGTATGGCTGGAGCCGTTGAAAAGGAAGGTGAATAAGTATGAATTATGAAGTTGTAATCGGGCTTGAAACGCACGTTGAATTAAAAACCGAATCTAAGATATTCTGCTCCTGCGGGGGCCATGCCGCGGCGAAGACTCCGAATGACTGCGTATGTCCGGCCTGTTCCGGCATGCCGGGCATGCTTCCGGTAATGAATAAGCGAGTGGTAGAGCTTGCGGTTCTTGCCGGCTTGATGTTAAATTGCGAGATCAGCAGATATACGACATTTGACAAGAAAAACTATTATTATCCGGATCTGCCCTGCGCATACCAGGTCACCCAGATCAACCATCCGATCTGTACCAATGGCTGCGTACAGGTAAAGACGTCCGCAGGCGTCCGCGACATTCACATCAAGCAGATCCATATGGAAGAGGATGCGGGAAAGCTGGTTCATAGCGGCAGCTACTCTTATGTGGACTTTAACCGTACCAGCGTACCGCTTATTGAGATCGTAACCCAGCCTGACTTTAGAAGTGCGGAGGAAGTTATCACATACCTTACAAATTTAAAATCCATGTTCCGCTTTAGCGGCATCTCTGAATGCGAGGAAGGCGCGATGCGCTGCGATGTTAATATTTCGGTTCGCGAGGAAGGAAGCCAGGAGTTTGGCGTCCGGACAGAAATCAAAAATATGAGTTCTTTTGAAGCGATCGAAAAAGCCATCAATTATGAGGCGCAAAGACATATGGACGCGATCGAGTATGAATTAGAAGAACTGGTTCAGGAAACAAGACGCTATGATGACGCGAGCGGCAAGACCTTTGCTATGCGTAACAAGGAAACAGAAGCAGATTATCGTTATTTCCCGGATGCCAACCTGATGCCAATCATTATTGATGATGAGTGGATTGAGGAGATTAAGAAGAACAGGCCGGTGGAGATTAACGATAAGGTGGTGGAATATAGCGAAGCCGGCATATCGGAAAAAGAAATAGACATGATCATAGCCAATCAAAATATTTCCCAGCTTCTGGATGGGGTTGTCGCGCTTGGATGTAACGCCAAAGATGCGGCGTCCTGGATTCTCACAGAGAGCGTAGGCCTCTTGCGCAAAGAGGGCAAGACCATAGATGAACTATCCATTTCGCCGGAAAAACTAGCGGCAATCATCAAAATGGTAGATGCGGGCGAGATCAACCGCGTATCCGGCAAAAAAATCCTGGTGGCTGTACTTAAAGAAGACGTAGATCCTGTCGCGTACTGTAAGGAGAATGGCTTTGACAAAAAAATTGATATGGCTGTGGTTGATAAGGTCATTGATGAGGCGATCCAAAATAATGCGCAGGCAGTCGCGGACTATAAGAATGGCAAGGCGAAGGCGATCCAGTCTGTATTTGGCGCTTGCATGCGCGAATTAAAAGGCATCGTCGAGCCTGCAGTCATCAAAGAAATGTTAGAAAACAAATTAAAATAAAAGGTTTTTTCGACAAACAGTGGTTGTTGGTTCAGAGTACGAAAAGTGGTGTTGGAGCAAGAACTCCGACGCCACTTTTTTAAGTTATATCTGAGAAGAGTAACGCAAAGACCGGAAGATAACGAACAAAATCATCAGATTCCCGCATTGTGAAACTGTCGCTTCAACTATAAAATAAAGAAAACATGACATCATGACGTCATAAAGACGCGCCAAGTACATGATACAGAGGGGGATTATATGGGAAGAGGCAGGCCATATTATCAGCAGATGCGGGATGATATTAAGAAGAAGATACAGTGCGGAGATTATAAACGGGGGCAATATCTGCCCTGCGAAAAGAAACTGGAAGAAGAATATGGAGTCAGCAGAACGACGGTGAGAAGCGCAATCAGCGAGCTGGTGCAGGATGGCTATCTCTATATTGTCCGGGGCAAAGGAACAAAGGTTGCATATTCAAGACTGACCGATAATAATCCAAATCTGCTGAGTTTTACAGAGATCGTAAAGAGTCATGGATATGAGCCCCAGATACTTCAGCGGTCTTTTGAGATTATAAGGGCAGATGAGAAGCTTGCGAAAAAACTCGGAATCGGGGCCGGAGAGGAGGCAGTACACATTTATCGCGTGCGGGGCACGGATGATGAGCCAGTGTCGATCAATGATTCTTATCTGCCGGGGAAGATCCTGGGAGAGCAAGGTGCAGAGTTTTTGCTTGACGGAGAGTCCATGTATGAGAATCTGAAGAGACATTATCATATAGCAGTGACAGAAGTAAAGGAAGAAATCTGGGCAGTCTCGGCAGGCAAATATGAAGCAGAGACACTGGATGTAGAAGAGAATGCGCCTCTTCTGGCATTTGAGAGGGAATCCTACAGCCAGGAGGGAACCCTGGTAGAATACAGCAAAGTGATATACCGATCCGACCGCTACAGACATGCGGTCGTGATGCGAAGAAGAGAGGAATGAGGTGGGAATTGTGGACAGAGCGAAAAAGGTGGTCGTGATTGGGGATGTATTTGCGGACATGATCTCTAAAGTACAGGGATTTCCAGAAACGGGAGGCAGAACATTCGGAACCTCATTTATGAGGAACAGCGGAGGGACGGGCGGCAATATTGCGGCAGGACTTGCGGTTCTCGGAATGGATACTTCCATTGTATGCGGTCTGGGAGATGATGAAACCGGAGAATTTTTGCTGGAAGAATTAAAGCAGTCCGGAGTAAATACAGAGCATGTGAAGGTTACTGCCGGCTTGAAGTCCGGGGCAGTGCCGATAATGGTGGATGAGGACGGAGAGCGGGTAATCTATGTACTGGTCAAAGGGTCTGCGTTTGAAGCCATAGAGCCGGAAGATCTTTTGTTTTTAGAAGAGATGAATCCCGATGCGCTTTGTTTTACCGGAGTGATCATAGGCGCGCATCCGGTGGAGGAGTCGGCCATTCTGGCGGCAAGAAGATGGAAGGGCAGGGCAAAGCTGTATTTTGATCCGAATCTCTGCTATCCGGCAGACCAGGTTCCGGAAGAGATCAAAAAAGCGACAAGAGAACTGGCAGATCTGTGCGACGTGGTGCTTACCGGGGAGACAGAGATGCGTGCGCTTGGCCTTTCTCCCAAGAAAGGGCAGTGCTATATTGTGAAATGCGGAGGAAAAGGATCAAAATGGATGGATGAAAAGGAGGTGGAGAGGTATCAGATTCCGGCGACAAAACACCGTCCGACGGATACGACCGGTGCCGGAGATACATTCATGGCAGCATTTGTCGCAGCAGAGGCCGAAGGGGCTTCGGTGGAGAAGGCAATGCGTTTTGCGTCTGTGGCTGCCGGAATTGCGGTCACAAAGACAGGGGCGAGAAACATGCCAAGGAAAGGGCAGATTCTGGAAGCCCTAGAAGAGTACGAAAAAGAACTGGAAGAAAAAAATGAGAAAAAGACAGGACGACAGGAGGAAGAAAATGGGAGATTGGAATGAGTATTATTTTCCACAGGAAGTATTGGAACAGGCAGACGCAGTCAGAAACAGCATGGCTGAACTGGAAGGCGAGATAGAAAAACTGGCCGAAAAATACAGGGACGTACAGAAAGTATATATTGTCGGTTCCGGCGACTGTTACTTTATCAGTCTGGCTGCGGCAGAGGCGTTTCGGAAACTGGCGGGAACAGAGGCATACGGTTATGAGGCTTATGACTTTTTTTTGGAGAAGCCAAAGGCTGACGGACAGACGCTGGTGATCCTATTCAGTTCCTCTGGAAAATCCTTATATGTCCTGAAGTCTCTGGAATACGTATTGGAAAATGGGGGTATTGCTATTGGCGTGACCAATCATCAGGACAGTCCTCTGGGAAGAGACAGCAGCGAAGTGCTGCTCACAACTTCCATAGGAGTATCCAGAACATTTCCGACAAAGACGACAACAAGCGCCCTTGCGCTGATGTATCAGCTGGCTGCTGTGCTTGCGGATAAAAGAGGGACCGTTGATGGAAAGACGGCTGCACATTTAAAAAAAGAACTGATGATTCAGGTGCCGGAGATGATAGAACGGATATATAAGGAAGAAAGAGAACTCCTTCGCCAGGGCGCCCAGGCTTTTCTGGAAGCGCGGTGCTATACCTATGTAGGAAGCGGCCCTTCAAGAAGTGCGGCGATGGTGGGGGCGGCCAAGATCGTAGAGACCTCCCGGGGACATGTGACATTCTGTAACGCAGAGGAATACATGCATCTGCATGGATTTTCAGTAAAAAGTTCCGATGCGGTGATCATCATTGCAAATAACCGCTCCAACCACAGGGAAATACAGGTGGCAGAATATGCGAAGGATCAGAGGGCAAGAGTGTTGGCTGTGGGAGATGTCCCCTGCGGCAAGGCTTCAGAGAATTTTATCAGTGTGGCACCATATTTAAAGGAACTTACAGAATGGGGCAGCAGCATCTGCGCAATGGTCGTTGTTCAGCTTTTTGCCTGCGAACTGTCCCGGCTATCCTATAAAGACCCGGATGCGCCTCACGATGTCAACCTGAAAAAGGTGATTGACCTTTTATATACAGGCCCGGTTGCAGGATGGAATGTATAAAGGATAGGGAGAAAATATGGAAGTATTAAAGATTCAATCAGATCAGCACGGAGTGCTGGACCTTACCAGCATGGTAAAAGATATTGTAGAAAAGAGCAGCGTGTCGGAAGGACTCTGCTGCGTATTCGTACCTCACACGACAGCCGGTCTTGTGATCTACTCGGGGATTGATCCGAAGGGGCTTCTGGATTTAAACGATACGGTGAAGACGATGGTACCAGTCAGGACGGATTTTCATCACCAGTGCGATCCGCCGTCAGATGCCGCGGGACATATCAAGTCCGCATTGTTTGGCAATTCGATCACGTTTATTGTCCATGAGAATGAATTGGTGCTCGGCGGCTCTCAGTACCTGTATTTTTATGAGTTTGACGGGCCGAGGGAACGGCAGGTATTGGTGCAGGTAACCGGCACGGCAGAAGAATAACTGGGAAAGTACGCAGAAGAAATGGAGAGGGTTATGTTTGCGGAAATATTTAACAGCAAAAAACCGGTGATAGGTATGGTACATTTAAAGGCGTTACCAGGCAGTCCGGGGTGCAAGGATTCCTGGGAGGAAATTCTTGAGGCCGCGCTTGCGGATGCGGAAGCATTGTGTGACGGGAAGGTAGACGGATTGCAGATTGAGAATCAGTTTGACTGGCCGTTCCTTCTGCCGGAACAGATTGGTGCGGAGACTACGGCATTTCTGACTGCGGCAGGATGCGCGGTCCGCAGGGAACATCCTGAGGTTCCCTTGGGGATTAACATCCACCTGAATGGGGGAATCCAGGCGGTGGCAGCAGCTAAGGCATGTGGTGCAGACTGGGTTCGGGTGTTTAATCTGGCGAATGGGTACATCTCGAACAGCGGCTATGTAGATGCGATCGGCCCAAGGCTTCTGCGGTACCGCAAGGCAGTTGGCGCAGAGCATGTGATGATATTCGGGGATTTCCAGGTGAAGCATGGAAGCCATGCAGTTACGGCGGACCGTACCCTTTGGGAAAAAGCCCATGACGTGGAGATGAGTATGGCAGATGCGGCTGTGATTACCGGAAGCGCCACTGGAACAGCGCCGGATGTACAGAGTATCCTTGCGGTAAAGGAGCACCTCTCCATACCGTTGTTGATTGGAAGCGGCTTGAATGAAGCGAATGTGAAGGAACTGTGGCCTTATGTTGACGGAGCGGTGATCGGCAGTGGATTTAAGAAAGGGGCAGACCTAAAGCAGCCAGTCGACCGGGAACTGGTCACCCGGTTTATGGAGACGGTCCATCAGCAAGGTTAAAGGAAGAAGAATGAGTATGAAGAAAATATCGGTAATGATTGTGGATGATGAAAAACTGGTGCTGGAAGATTTAAAAACATTGGTCGACTGGGAAGCGCTGGGTTTTGAGATTGTAGCAACGGCTTTTAACGGGAAACAGGCTCTTGAAAAATTCAAAACCTTTCTGCCGCAGGTTGTTTTTACTGATGTGAGGATGCCGTTCATGGATGGGCTGGAACTGATCAGGAAGCTCCGGGAGACGGCACCGGAAGTGTGCATATTTCTACTGACAGCATATGAGGACTTTACATATGCCAGGACAGCGATCAAATATGGGGTAAAGGATTATGTGATAAAAAGCACGTTGGACGAAGTTACATTTGCGCAGCTTCTGAAGAAATTATTCGAGGATATCAGCAGACAGAATAAACTGCGGGATATGTTAAAGACGAAACAGCTTTTGGAATATCTGGAACTTCCTGACGGGGAGGAAGGCGCGGATTATTCCGGGATGTACCGGAAGGCTTATGCGTATATCGTTATCGAGCAGGATCTGCCGGTTGTATTTACGGATGACACAGTTCCCGAGGAGATGATCTGTTCCGGGAAAAAGATCGCATCCATCGCAGTACCGGAGTATATGGATGAATCTGAGATGGCTGCGGTCAGTGATCTGCCGGGAGGGAGGACGCTGGTGATTCTGGATATTCCGGAAGTATCCCAGAAAAAAATCACAGAGACAGTGCAGGCTTATGCCAGAGAAATCAGGCAGAGGCTTAGGACAGCCCTGGGATACTCTTTTACCGTATATGTGGCGGATCGCAAACAGACGATCGCTGAACTGAAACGGCTGTACCGCGGCGCAAAGGAATGCTTCCGGAGAAAATATCTGCTTGGCAGCGGCGGAATCTATTCTATGATATCCCTGCCATATACGAAGGGGGAGCAAAAGAATCCGGCAGTAGATACCGGGCTCATCCAGAATCTGACTGACAGCAAAGATATGGATGGGATCGCGCAGTATCTGGATGTAATCTACAAAGAGGTGGAGGGCAGCCTTGATTACCATGGCCTGAAACAGATATCCAGGGAATTATTTATGCTGCTGAAAAAGAATTATGCCCATCTGCCGAAACAGATGGGACAGGATTTTAGCACTGCCTCTAATTTCTCGGATTGGCTGGACAGCCGGCATATCAGATCGTGGTTCCAGCGTCAGTTTGAAACTTTAATCTCCGGAAAAAAGAAGATGCAGCTGGGGGAATATTCAAGGCCTGTTGTTCTGGCTATGGAATATATCTTTAAGCATTATCAGGAGAATACGCTTTCCATCAATGAGATTGCGGACAGTGTTCATTTAAGTATCGGCCATCTGTGCGGGATATTTAAAAAAGAGACACAGAAAACAGTAAAAGGTTATATTACAGAAGTCAGGATCGAGGAGGCAAAGAAACTTCTGGAAGAAGGCGAGCTGAAGATTTACGAAGTCTCGCTTGCGGTTGGATATCAGTCAAGCCAGTATTTCAGCCAGATTTTCTATAAAATGACGGGGACTTACCCTACAAACTGGCAGAGAGATAACAGGAGGCTGTAGATTATGAAAAAATCGATCAGAGAAAAAATATCAGGACGCATTATCATTGTCGGAGTAATGATGTTCTTTGCGTCCGTCGCGCTTTCTTACGGCCTGTTTATTCCGAAGATGGAGCAGGATGCGGTAAATGGGGCTGGAGATACAAATGCGGAGGTCATCAAGACAATCGACAGGCAGATTGCCTTTGTCCAGGATTATACAGAAAATCTCGCACTATCTGTAGCGCAGAATCAGGAGATTCTGCGCTATTTTGAAATCCCGTCTACACAGGCGAAAAATGTCGCCTCCCTGCATTTGAATAACCTGATCAGTTATGAAGGAACGGTACGCTGTGTATTGATTGCAGATGAGAGCGGCGTTATGCTGGATTCCCTAAACAAAGTTGAGAAAGAGGACAGGGAGCTGGTGAAATCCAAGTGGTATAAAAAACTTCGGAGTACAACCTATGGAAGAGGAGTATCCGAGGTATATCAGGTGGATATTAATAATACAAGCCATTACACGGCCGCCTATCTTAAGAACTTTTATTACGGCAATAAAAAATATACTTATACCGTATTCATGGACTTAAATGACATGATCCGGGATTTTCAGGTGCTGGCAGGGAAACAACTTGATTATGCGGCGATCGCGGACAGCGAAAAGAAGATCTTCATATCGGTGGGGGATAAGAAATGGGAGAAACAGGCCGTAGTGGCGGCGGCATCAGATCAGATGAATACGCTGGAAGCGGTGGCAGGAGGAACCGGTTTTGTAAAAACCTCGCTCAACAGCAAATGGCGCGTCATCTCTTATGTCGCGGACAAGACTATTTTTATGTCTTTTTCCTTTTATGTCGTTGGGATTATGACGGTACTCTTTTTGTTTACGCTTGTGACTCTCGGAATACTGTCTAAAGCAATCGGGAATATACTGAAACCTTTGAGCGAACTTTCAGGCAGTATGGAAGAGGTCGCAAAAGGGAATCTGGACTGTAAGCTTACGCAGTTTCCGGAGGATGAGATCGGTATGCTGAGCCGGACCTTTAATCAGATGACGGTAGACTTAAAAGACAGCCTGGAACTGCTCGCAAAGAAAGAGCGGCAGGAACAGCAGATCAGATTCAGCCTGCTGATCAGCCAGATAGATCCCCACTTTATCTACAATACGATTAACAGTATCAATTATCTTGCGAGAAGAGGCCGGTGTAATGATGTCATCAAAGTAAATTCCGCCCTGATTTCGATTCTTCAGGACCGGCTGAGAGTCAATGACATCCAGGTGACGGATACAATAGCCAATGAAAGAAAAGTGGTGGAACAGTATCTTGTCATCGAGAGATACATGTATGACGGAGATCTGGAAGTGTCTTGGAAGATTGAAAATGAACTTATGACGGAGCAGATCCCAAAGAATATGATTCAGCCGCTTGTGGAGAACGCATTGTTTCATGGCCTGATTGATGAGGAGAGCGGAGAACTGAACGGGAAAATCGAGATAGAGATTCAAAGGGACGAAAAGGATCTGATCCTAAGAGTAAGCGACAATGGAATCGGGATGAGCGAAGACCGGCTGAAGGCTGTGAGAGAAGAGATATACCAGCCGGAAGAAAGAGGCAAAAAGATCGGACTGTCTAATATCGGCCGGAGACTTTATTATCTGTATGGAAGCAGCGACGGTATCCGCATAGAAAGCGGGGAGAATGAGGGGACAAGG
The DNA here is from genome assembly GCF_019597925.1 of [Clostridium] scindens. Lineage (NCBI taxonomy): Bacteria > Bacillati > Bacillota > Clostridia > Lachnospirales > Lachnospiraceae > Lachnoclostridium > [Clostridium] scindens. The sequence continues at coordinate 317,027 of NZ_CP080442.1, forward strand.
ATTACTCTGAAATTTAAAGGAGAATATTTCGAAGAGCATTGATGGATGGGGTAATGTGCACAATAAATTTGTGAAAACGACATAAAAAACAGACAAGATATTCAAAAAACGAACAAAAAATGAAGATTGTGACGGTGCGTATTCTTTTTCAGAATTCTATAATAAATACAAGAAAAAGATAAAGGTGTGAGGAATACGGATGGGTAATAATTATTTATTTAAAGGAGAAGGAATCAGCAAATCATTCGGCAGTACCCAGGCATTAAAGAACGTCACGATCACAATTAAAAAAGGAGAGATCCAGGGGCTGATCGGTGAAAATGGATCCGGCAAATCTACGTTTTCATCCATTTGCGCCGGGATCCAGAAGGCCGACAGCGGGACAATGTACCTGGAGGGAGAAAAATATGTGCCGAATGGGTCCATCGACGCGATGGATAAAGGCGTCAGCATGGTGGTACAGGAACAGGGAACGGTCGGGAAAATCACGGTTGCGGCGAATGTCTTTTTTGGAAAAGAAGCTGATTTTGTTAAATTTGGCGTATTAAATGTAAAAAAGATGAATCAGGAAGCAAAACGGATGCTGGAAAGTATCGGCGTGACAGAGATTGATCCAGGCGCAGTCATTGATACTCTGACATTTGAAGAACGTAAGCTTGTCGAGCTGGCCAGAGCGTTATATACCTCGCCGAAACTGTGGATCGTAGATGAGACGACGACAGCCCTGACGGTAAACGGTAGAGAAATTCTATATAAGCTGATGCAAAATATCCGTGACCAGGGCGGAGCGGTCCTGTTTATCTCCCATGATATTGAGGAGATTATGAAAATATGCGATTCCCTGACCATTTTAAGGGACGGCGTGCTGACAGCAGAACTTTCGAAGGACGAATTCGAGGAGGAAAAAATCAAGCAGCTGATGATCGGCCGTGAGATGTCTGCGCATTACTACCGTGAGGATGAGAAAGAAAGTTATCAGGAAGAGGCAGCGCTTGAGACAAAGAATCTTTGCTGCCAGTCCTTAAAGGATATCGATGTGGTGCTGCACAAAGGAGAAATCCTGGGCGTGGGAGGACTGAGCGACTGCGGAATGCATGATCTTGGAAAAGCAATGTTCGGCCTTCTGAAACCGGATCAGGGACAGGTGCTGATGAACGGCGCAAACAAGGTGAAAAGCGCAAGATGGTCTGTGGAGCATGGAATCGCATACCTTTCAAAAAACCGCGACAGAGAGGCATTGATGACCATCTGCAGTATCAAAGATAATATCTGTCTTCCTTCGCTTAAAAATCTGGCTAAAGGAGGAATCATAAGCCGGGGAAGCGAGAAAAAACTTGCCCAGAAATGGTCCGGGGAGATGGAAGTGAAGACAGAGTCAGTGGAAAAGTTCTGCAATACCTTAAGCGGGGGCAACAAACAGAAAGTAGTCCTGGCCAAGTGGATGGGGAAAGGATCAGAGATTATGATTCTAGACTGTCCGACCCGGGGGATTGACATTGGAACGAAAGCCTCGATCTACCAGCTGATAGAGAAATTAAAAAGTGAGGGGAAGTCGATTCTTCTGATTTCTGAAGAATTGCCGGAACTGATCGGGATGAGCGACAGGATAATTATATTAAAAGACGGAAGGCTTTCCGGAGAGTTTTTAAGATCCGAAGGTTTGACAGAGGCGAAGCTGATACAAAAAATGATATAGGAAGGCAGTAGGATGAAGATGGGTTACGCAAAAAATCGTGTCAGAAATTTTATGGGCAGTTATTTTTCATTTATCGGGCTGTTGCTCGTAGTCATTATATTTCATGTGCTGACAGAGGGAAGGCTGATCAGTTCCAGAAATATGATGAATATTTTCAACAATTTTTTCAGCATTGGACTGGGTTCTGTCGGAGTCATGTTTTTGATGTCGCTTGGGGAACTGGATTTATCTGTGGGGGCAATTCTGGGATTCTCGGCCGCCATCGGAGCCTTTTCGGCAGAGATACATACCGTATGGATACTTCCGGCATGCCTTTTTACAGGACTATTGATCGGTTCATTAAACGGAGTGCTTGTATCAAGGCTTAAAGTAGAATCTTTTATTGGAACACTGGCAGTCTCATTCATCGCGAGAGGCCTTACCACATATCTGCTAAATGGATCGGTGGGGATTCCGCTTACGCAGCGGATATATGACAGAAGCGCGGTTAAGATCACCGTATTTATCATCGCTGCGGTAGTATTTTATATTTTGTTTGATTATACATCTTATGGAAAGGCGTGCCGGTCGGTGGGGGCGTCCGCTGATGCGGCAAGGCAGTCGGGAGTTGCGGTTGAACGAGTAAGGATGACCGCGTTCATGATCTCAGGACTGCTCTGCGGGCTTGCAGGATTCTTCAGCCTTGTCAGGACATGCACTGCTTCATCAAAGACCGGGGATGCCTTTGAATTCGAAGTACTTCTGGCGGTACTGTTTGGCGGCATGCCTCTTTCGGGAGGATGGTCTGTAAAGTTCCGGGCCGCAATTGTCGGAAGTATTGCTATGGCTGTGATGCAGAACGGAATGTCGCTGATGGGCATTGACGGGCTTACCCAGCAGCTTGTGCAGGGGATCATCCTGATTGTCGTGGTAGTGATCTCATTTGACAGAAAAAATACGGTAGTGATCAAGTAATACAGAAGATATTTTACAGGGAATCTTATCCTGTGAAAATAAAAAGAAAAGGAGAGAAGAACTATGAAAAAGAAAAGATGGAGGCTATTGGCAGCCGTGCTGGCGCTTGCCATGGTTATGGGAATGGCAGCGGGATGTTCCGGCAAAGGCGAGAGTGAAAAGAAGACGGCTGACAGTGGGAAAAAGGGAGATGACCCAAAAGCATTTACGATCGGGTTCCCATGGCAGACTTCCTCTACGGATCCGACATTCGTATCCATTGAGAACAATGTAAGAGCAGCGGTAGAGGCGGCAGGAGGAGAGATTGTCGTTGTGGAAAGCGATCTGTCCGCAGATGACCTGATCAACAATGTGTCTGACCTGATCAGCCGGGGAGTGGACGGAATTATTATGATGCCGGCGTCAGATTCCATGCTTGCAACAGCGAACCAGATGTGTTCGGACGCAGGCGTGTATTTCGGAACGATGTTCCGGACGATCAATGATGAGGAGATTAAGAAAGAGGTCTATGATTCTGAATATTATGCAGGCGGATGCAATGAGGAAGATGAAGAAGCAGCATATAATATTGTAAAGAATATGGCAGGACAGGGAGTCGGCAACCTCTGCGTGATCAATATTGCAAAAGGAGATACGTCTTCTGACTTAAGAGATAAAGGCGTGGAAAAAGGGGTAAAAGAGACAGGCATTAATCTTTTAAACACGACTTATGGAATCGCGGCACAGACAGATATGACAAAAACAATTGAAAGCTACATTGCGGCTTATCCGGAACTGGACGGCATCCTTCTGGCAGGAACCTATTGCGACGCGGCGCTTCCGACGATCGAAAAGGCCTTGTCTGATCATGGAATGGCCGGTAAAGTAAAGGTAGGAAGGATTGATTTTGACTTTACTATGGGCGAGTATCTGAAAAACGACACGTTCCATGTCGCTTACGGCGGTCAGCAGCAGATTGACCCGTTACTGTCAACCGTCATTCTTGTAAATAGAGTGATCGGAACTCCGATCGTAGAGGACAAGCCATTTAATCTGATAACAAATTATCTGGAACTGACTTCCAGCGAAGAGGCGGATGAATATCTGAAATACTTCCTTGGCAAAAATGCGGTATTTACTTCGGAAGAGATCAAAGATACTATGATCAAATATTATGACGACAGCATCAACGAAGATACATTTAAGGAAATAGTGAAGAACTTTACAGTGGCAGATGTTGCTGCAAGACATGAAGGAATGGAAGATTAGGGATTAATATGAAAGAAATCATGAAGAAATGTGGAAAAACATTATTGCTTCCGGTAATTGTGTATGGAGTTTTTCTGATCATCTGTTTTAAAAGATTTAATAATCTGAACTGCGTATATACGATTTTCCTGCAGTCAATCGTGCCGACGATCACGGCCTATGCCTATGCATTTATCTACATGAGCGGGCTGTTCGATTTTACCATTGGTTCCAGGATCATCATCGGCGGACTTGTCGGAGGCATTGCCTCCGCCAGGTTCGGGATGGCGGGACTTCTGATTGGGGCGCTGGTGGCAAGCGTCCTGGTAGCGGCGCTCACAGGAATCCTGAACTGGATCTGCAAGATTCCTTCCCTGATTCTTACGATGGCTTTGACAATGATTTTTGAGATCATGGGGAAGAATATTTCCGGGAAGTTCAGTTTTGTGAGCATCGACTATAAATATGCGGCGCTTGGATCTGCGCCATATATTATTATTGTACTTTTCGTATCAGCGGTTGTGTTCTATTTTATATTTAATCATACAAAGTTCAGCTATCATATGAGGGCGGTCGGGAGCAATGAAGCAGTATCCAGAAATGCAGGGATACACGTACAGAGAGTAAAGGTATTGTGCTTTGTGATTGGAAGTCTGTTTGCCGCAGTATCGGCAGTGCTGACGATCAGCCAGTCAGGCTCTATGGGGGCACAGACGAATCTTGGGAGTGCGGCGCTTTTATTCAAGCCTTTGATGGGAATTATCATCGCGGTGGTTCTTCAGCCGGTGTGTAATATGACCATCGGCATCTTTATCAGCCAGTTTACCTTGAATACGATTTTTATCGGGCTGATCGCCGCTGGATTTCCGGATACATTCCAGAATATATTCCTTGGTATTTTCCTGCTGATTGTTATGGTTTTTACAAACAATGTCGAGGGACTAAAAGAACTGCTTCACAAGAAACCGGCGTTAAGGGCTGAAGCGTCCTAATAATGTATTAGAGAAGGGAGAGACGACAGATGGAATTTCCTGTAATTACCGAGGAAGAGAGAAGAAGGCTGCTGGCACCTCCGTCAGGAAAAGTGGAAATGGTGCTGGATACGGATACTTATAATGAGGTGGATGATCAGTTTGCACTGGCTTATGCGCTGATGTCGCCAGAGAAACTTGATCTGAAAGCAGTTTATGCGGCCCCTTTTTCTTCTGAATTCTTTGACCGCCAGTTAAAGAGCAAGAAAGAACGGGTGACGGTACCAATGACCAGCGACCTGAAAGAAGGGCTGGAACTAAGTTATAAAGAGATTATCAAAATATTCAATATGCTGGACCGCTCGCCGGATGGCAGAGTGTTCCGGGGATCGGCAGAGTACATGAAGGAAAAGGGGGTGCCTGTGGAATCAGATGCCGCAAGAGATCTTGTCAAGCGGGCCATGGAAAGCGAAGATATTCTTTATGTTGTGGCAATTGGGGAGATCACGAATATTGCTTCGGCAATTCTGATGGAGCCGGAGATCATCCGGAAAATTGTGGTAGTATGGCTGTCCGGACAGCCGATGTACTGGCCTCATACGCTGGAATTCAATATGGGACAGGATGTATTGGCCTCCCAGTTGATATTTGACTGCGGCGTTCCGCTCGTATTGATGCCGTGTATGACGGTAGCCTCTCATCTGACGACAACGGCTGCGGAACTCAAGGAAAGATTGATGGGAAGAAGCAGGATCGGAACGTATCTTTCTGACATCGTCATCAGCCAGCTGAGTCCGCAGGCAGCGGACAATATGCTTTCCCTATTCCGGCTTACCTATCTTCAGGAAGCGGATGACTATCCGGACTATCCGCTGGACGATACAGGATTTCAGGCTATGGCCCCTTCCAGGATTATCTGGGATATCTCCACGATCGGCTATATGGTGAATCCACGCTGGTGTCCGTCTCTGCTTGTACCGGCGCCACGTCTCACTGACGACGTCAGGTGGGAGCACGATCCGAGGAGACATAAAATCCGTGTATGTAATTTCGTATACAGGGATGGGATCTTCGGAGATATGTTTGAAAAACTGGGCAAAGCGCCAAAATAAAAGAACCCCTGCCCTTCAGGATTGAAGGGCAGGGGAACGGAGGGTGTGCTTAGCACACTCTTTTTTGCTGTGACTGTTATGATAAATACTTAGACAGGCTAAGCGAGGCTCAATCCGCGGATTCCCTTGCAACCAGCGGCACCACCGCTCCTTTTTCAACATCAACCAATCCGCAGTCCGTCAACTTGAGCGCGGGACTTACTGGAAGTCCCAATGTACACAATGACATGATCGGATTATAATGGCGGTATCCCAACGTTTCCAGGCTTTCTTTTACGCCGCCCAGCATCCGGCCAATGTCATCCGCGGGCAGTTCGGACAGGATTCCGCACACAGGAAGCGGGAGTTCGGCCAAAATGTGTCCGTGCTCTACGGTACAGATTCCGCCCTGTAATTCGATCAGCCGTCTGGCAGCAGTTACCATGTCGTCCACATTGGAGCCGATTACCATAAGGTTATGGTGGTCATGATAGTAGGTGGTTGCCACGGCTCCCTGCTTCAGGCAGTCGCCGGTTACAAAGCCATAGCCGATATTGCCGTTCTTTCCATGGCGTTCCAGCACGGCAGCCAGCATGCAGCCGCTGTCCTGCCATTTCAATCTATTATTTTCCACTTCCATGGAAACCAGTTTTTCTTTGGTCTGCGTACGGCCGTCGGCTACTTCGATCACGCGGACCTGCACTTGCTTCTGATCTGTGGAGACCACAGGTTCCAGATCCTTGGCCTCAATCTTGTCCAGATGTACGGAGTGGTAGAATTCCTCCGGGAAGTGGTAAGCGCTCAACGTGCGTTTGGCCTCCCCTTTCCAGAAGATTTCCTTGCCATCTTTGAACACGGCGTCTGGCTCAAACCTATGAATTTTAGTTTCTTTCACCAGTTGGAAATCGGCTTTCCTTCCCGGAGCCAGGGCGCCTCGGTCTCGCAGGTTCATGCGCCTGGCGGGAGTATAGGACGCGCAGTAAATGGCCTGTGCAAGCGGAAATCCCATTTCGACCGCTTTTCTTACGATATAATTGAGCTGGCCTTTTTCCAGCAGCGCGTCTGCCATGGTGTCGTCGGTGACGAAGCAGCAGTGTTCATAGAGCTGGTTCTCGGTGATATATTCCAGTATCTCAGGCTTCAGCATTTTTTCCTGGATTTCCACAAACATTCCATTGGCGAACCGCTGCCGGATCTCTTCCAGGGAGTGCTCGGTATGGTCGCCGTCGATCCCCTGATAGAGGAATTTCGCAAGATCCAGGCCCACCAGAGAGGGACAATGTCCTTCGATGACTGCTTGGGGATCTTCTTCCCGGAGGTAAAGGAGGAATTTGGTGATCTCCATCTCAGTGCCCTTTACGATCTGGCGGTAGTTCATGACTTCTCCCACGCAGACGACGCCGTCTTCCTGCATCAGATGCTTCATCTCATCAAAGCCGATGACGCCCCCGGTGGTCTCCAGATCTTCGTTGGTCGAAGGAACGCTGCTTGGGATTCCGTAATAGATGTCAATAGGGGAGTCTTTCGCCCCGTTGATCATCTCATGGATTCCCTGCACCCCCATGACGTTCGCGATCTCGTGGGGCTCGGAAACCAGCGTAGTGACTCCGCAGGAAGCCGCCCGCTCTCCGAAGGAAGCAGGGGTCATCATAGAACTTTCTATATGCATGTGGATATCGATAAAGCCTGGGAGCATGTAATATCCGCTGCCGTCAATTACCTTTTTGGCGTTGATATTACCTTCCTGAGCCGTATCCACAAAATAGATCCTTTCCCCCAGTATATACACATCAGCGGGCGTGAACATTTTCAGATAGGAGTTATACAGTTTCGTATTCTTGACTAATAGATCTACGTTCTCCACTTGGCACCTCCTTCCTACAGAATGGAATAAAAGTAAAGCAGGCAGACGGCCACCAGAATCCACATGACCGGACGGATTTCTTTTATTTTGCCGGCTGAGATCTTCATGATCACATAGGTGGGCAGTGCGGCACAGATGCCGTTTGCAATGTTATTTCCGAAAATGGTGAATACGATGCACACATAAGCCGGGAAGGCTTCGGTGAGATCGTTGAATTTGATGTTCCGCATTGCCCCCAGCATATTGATGCCGATGTACATGAGCACAGGCGCGGTGGCGGCTGATGGGATCATCAGAGCGATCGGCGCGAGGATCAGGGCGAGCCCAAAGAAGATGGAAGTAAACACGACGGTCAGTCCGGTCTTGCCGCCTGCCTCCACGCCAGCAGAAGATTCCAGATAGGTCGTCATGCTGGGCATGCCGAATAATGCGCCAAAACTGGTAGCCACAGCATCCACCTTGAAGCATTTGTCGATTCCCGGAAGATTGCCGTCTTCATCCAGATATCCAGCCTTCGCCCCAACGCCAAGTACGGTTCCAAAGGTGGAGAAAAAGTCCGGAACGAATAAGGCGATCAAAAATGGAATATAGGCAAAGTTTAATGCGCCCAGAAAGTCAACATGTAAAAACTGGCCGCCTATATTTGCAGGCATGGTAAACAGGCTCTCCGGCATCTTTGTGACGCCGAATGGGATGCCAACCAGCGTAGTGAGGGCGATTGCCAGAATCATATCTCCTGGCACGCTTCTTGTCTTCAGGACCAGCAAGATTACGAATCCGATGACAGCGACGATCACCGTAGGGGCGGTCAGATCGCCGAATCCTAGACTTTTTTTCGCTTCGTTTGCGACGATCAGGCCACAGCTTTTTGCGCCCAGCAGTGCGATAAACAGGCCGATACCGGCACTTACGGCATGCTTTAGGCTGACGGGGATTACTCTTACTACAGCTTCGCGAAGGCCTAAAAAGGAGATTACGATAAATAATACGCCGCTCCAAAAGATCACGCCGGCTGCCACATCCGGTGCAATGCCGTCATTGGCGATCATAGCGGTTACGATTCCTACGCTGCCAAGTCCCGGCGCCAGCGCAAATGGACGGTTCGTATAGAATGCCATGGCGCAGGTCGTAAGGATTACGAGCAGAATCAGCACGGTAAACATGACATGCTTGTCTAATCCTGCGGACTCCATCATATTCGGTACTGTTGCCAGCACGTAGGCCATTGTTACAAAGGTAGTCAGGCCGGCCAGAAGTTCTGTCCTGACATTTGAATGAAACTCTGACAATTTAAACTGTCTTTCCAACCACTGTTTCATATAGATTGTTCCTGCCTTTCTCTGGAGTGCGTCCAGAAAGGCGCGCACTCTGTTGTATTTTCTTGATTCTTTCCTTTTTACATTGTATGATAACCATAACGGTAAGTCTAATTCATGTTAATCATCAATCCTATTCCATTTTGGAATAGCCCGGAGGGAACTTATGAACATACACGAGTTGAACTATGTACTCTGCATAGCCAAGCATCAGAATATGACGAAGGCGGCCCGGGAACTGTATATCTCCCAGCCGACGCTGAGCAAGCACCTGGGCAAGCTTGAGCGGGAACTGGGAATCAAGCTTTTTAACCGGGTGGACAATTGCTATATCCCGACTTACGCAGGCAGGCGTTACATGGAATATGCCAGCCGCGTTCTGGAACTGACCCGGAATTGGGAAAAGGAGCTGGAGGACCTCCGGTCCTTGAATGACGGCGAACTGAATGTGGCATTCCCGCTGATGCGAAGTTCCTGCATGATACCATGGATTCTGCCCGCGTTCCGCCAGCTGCATCCAAATATCCGCCTGAATTTTCTGGAGGAGACTTATGCCATCCAGGAACGCCTGTTAAATGACGGTCGGATCGACTTTGCCATTTTCAGCGGAGGCGACCCGAACCCCAAGCTGGAATACGAGGTGCTGGGGCAGGAAGAGATCCTGCTGGCCGTGTCGGCGGACAATCCCCTGGCAGAGGATGCTGCTTGCGATCCTTTAAAGGAAGGCGGATATCCGATTGTGGACTGGTCAAAACTTCATAACGAGAAGTTCATCCTGCATCATCCGGAGCAGAATACGGGAGCGATCACCGCGCATCTTCTGAAAAAGCACGGAATCACGCCCACTGTACCGTTCTATACGCGTAATACGCAGGCGGCGCTTCTTCTGGTCCAGCAAAATGAGGGGATTTGCTTTGCGCCGGAAACGTATATCCGCAACATGACGTTTCATACGCCGCCGGTCTGCTTTTCCTTAAACGATCCCGAAGCGTTCGCCACCACCATGATCACCTATCGGAAAGGGGCGTATCTGTCGGCGTATGCACAGGATTTTATTCGGATAGCGAAGGAGTATTTTATGGGGACCTCGTTATGACTTGGGCACGAAGAAATGTTGTTGAAAAATTATGATTTTTTATCAGTTCCCGGTTTAGAATTGTAGAAAATGCACAATATGAATATTGACAATTTTCACCACAATGCGTACAATAACTTTAGTACACATATGAGGGCAAAACAGATGAAAATCTGTGACGTAAAACTATAGGAACTGTTAAATTGTAGCCAACGGATACTTACAGAATGCATTGCTTTAATATGAGCAATGCATTTTTATTTCTTAAATAAAAGATAACTTTTAGAGTGACATTTTCTGTCCTTCTGATTTGATATAATACAAAAAAAATAAAGAATGACGGTGAGTTTGTGGAGGAGATAAAGAATAACAAGATAGAACGTGTTTTGGGGCTATACACGAAGTTCCTGAATGGAAACATTGTAAATAAGGCTGAAGAAGCACTTAATTACAATGTGAATGAGAGAAGTATACAACGGGATATTGATGACATAAGGAATTATCTGGAACTTCAGGCAGAGCATTCCGGATTCGTGAATAGCATAGTTTATGACCGAATCGATAAAGGATACCGCTTAGAGCAGGCATACAAATCAAAACTTACAAATGGAGAGATACTGGCGCTTTGCAAGATATTGCTAGACAGCAGAGCGTTTACAAAGGATGAGATGAAAGAAATTGTTGGAAAACTGGTTGACTGCTGTGTTCCAATGACGAATCAGAAAGCGGTATCTGAACTTCTTGAGAATGAGTTATATCACTATGTCGAACCAAGGCATAAGACCAAATGTATCAATACAATCTGGGAAATAGGACAGGCAATTCGAAATCGTAGTTATTTGGAAATAAAGTATTACCGTATGAAAGATAAAAAGACGGTGGCCAGAAAGGTTAAGCCGGTTGCGATTATGTTTTCCGAGTACTATTTTTATCTGACAGCATTTATAGACGACAAGGACGTAAGAAAAGATTTCCAGGTGCTTAATGATTCTTATCCTACAATATATAGGTTAGACAGAATCAAAAAATATAAGGTGCTGGACGAACATTTTCACATTCCTTACAGCAGCAGGTTTGAAGAAGGGGAATTTCGGAAACGAGTACAGTTTATGTATGGCGGAACTCTTAGAAAAGTGAAGTTTAGATATCTGGGAAATGATTTGGATTCAATACTTGACAGGCTTCCGACCGCGCAGATTATTTCGGAAGAGGATGGGGTCTATACATTAAGCGCGGAAGTGTTTGGGACAGGAATTGATATGTGGCTTAGAAGCCAGGGAGATAACGTTCAGGTTATATAAAGGGAGGAAGGAAATGAAGATGCAAAATGGGATGAAACGATTCTTTGAGGAGAGGGCCAGGTATTGGTATATTGTGGCGGCGGTTTTTGTAGTATTGGGAATTGCTGACTATGGGTTCTTAAGTATAGTGATACCGTTATGGGCCTGTAATATTATTATGATTGTCTTAATCATCCTGGCAACGGTGTACATCGCGATTATGTATAATTATTCCAGACAAAAATGCAAGGCTTATATGGCGGACAGGCAAGAAAATCTATTTGATCGTATCAATAATCTGCAGAAGCACATAGATGAACTGGAAGAACAGTTATCTGAAGTCCTTAAGAGGTCAATAGATGAAAATACTGCAAAAGCCATCACGGAGATTCGTGGAGCAATTGAACTGACGGATGCAAGCCTCAAGAGAAAAGTGGAAGAGGCTGCTGAATCACAGACAAAGGAACTGTCATCAAATATTATGAGCACGCAGAGCCTGATCAAAGACGAGGCCAGGAATCTGGCAGATAATGCGCGCAGCAGTACGGAACAAATTGCCACGCTTGTATCAGTTGCTGGAAAACAGACGGATGCAGCAATAGCAGAAGCAGTAGAGCGGATGATCTCAGATGCAGCAAAGAACCAAAAGGCCAGTGAAAGCCGGGATGATGCGAATAGAGCGAATCAGGAAAAGGCCCAGCTGCAGATCCGGAATATGATTGAAGAATCAGACAAAGCAACGGCGACGCTTGCGGCAGATATTGCACAGACGCTCGCTGGAGTCAAGACATCCACAGTCCAGGATACAGAACGTATCGTCCAATCCATTAGCGATATAGGAAACGCCATTGTTACAAAGATTGTCGAAAAGAACGAGGGTGATGAGCAGGCTTATGAGGATGTCAGGAGGCAAATCATATCTTCAGAAAAAAACATTATCAGCAATTCAAATGAGATTGGAGAGAAAGAAGCCTCTAATTTGAAAGATATCCAAAGTCAGATTGGAGAATTGGAGCAAAAGGTAGACGATTCGGTAGATAATACCAACAATTGTACAATACAAATTGTGGATAAGATTGAGCAGTCTGATACAGAACAGAGGAAAACGGCGTCTGTGGCAGAGGGACATATCATTTCCAAAGCTGACGAGGCCTTTGCGTATGTTGGAGATAGACTGGAGGGAATATCGGAAGCCATTAATAATGGCAGCTTGGCCTGTGAAGAAAGAATTGGCGATGCAGAAGCTAAGCTTACAAGCATGATCAGCTCTGCTGCTGCCAGCGGAAAGGCTGATATGGAGGCTAAGGCTGAAGAGTTGAGCAATAAAGCCTCTGTAATGCAGAATGAACTTGCCAGATTAATGATACAGTTATTAGATGATCAAGAAGAGGATGCTCAAAAAGCGAAGAGCGCTTCTGATGGAATATTTAACCAGATCGTGCGTTTTTCAAATGAGGCAAGAAGGCAGATTGAGTCGATTCAGGGTAGCCTGGATACAAGCGTGCGGGCAATCGAGACCATTAAGAGCGCGATTGATGCCTCAGCAAATGAGCAATACAGCCAGACCTCTCTTATAAACGATAAAGTAGATACCTACTCAAAAACAGCCGGGAATTATCAAAAAGTGATTTTTACACGGCTTGATCGTCTGCAGGATCAGGTTGCAAATCTGAATTCGCTTTCGGATGTGATAAGGAATTTTGCGGCTGTGCAGCAACAGGCTGGACAGGCTGCGGCTTCGGAGAAAAAAGAACCTGACAGGACGGAGGAAATAAGAGATCCGGAAACTGGCATCACAGTATTTAATCATTATAAGAATAATAAATTGATTTCCAGCGAGATGCGCAAAGGAAGGCAAAAAACGTATGAAGTCGAATATGACGCGCAAGGCAGGATTATTCATAGCCGGAATTTTGATGCAAATGGCCTGGTGTCTACAGACTTACAATTCTATCCAAATGGACAGGTTAAGACGAGAACCGAAAGAGTAACCGTCGATGGGAAAGTAATGACTGTAACAAGCCAGTTTGATGAACAGGGCAATAAGAAAGGATAAGGAGGAAAGTAGCATGTTTTTAAATCTGCTGAATGAAAAGGAAGGAAAGAATTTTTTGGAACTTGCCAAAATCGCGATGATGGTAAACGGTACGGTTAAGGAAAGCGAACAGGCTGTGTTTGATACTTATCGGATGGAATTAAATCTACCAGATTATGAAATTCAAGACGTAGAGTACAGCAAACTGGCAACTGCGTTTCAGGCAAGTACAAAAAAGGTGAAGAAGGCCATTATTATCGAACTGGCAGGTGTTCTTGACGCAGATGAAGAAATTGATCCTAATGAGGAGACATGGATTAAAAAGTTAGGATCGGACTGGGGGTTCCGAGATTCCGAGGTGAAGAAGATGGTACGATGGACGCAGGATTTTAACGATCTGCTTGGAGAAGCATTTGACTATATTAATAAGAGATAAAGGGGGGAGCCGTTATGGGAATTTTCGGGGGCTTTGTTGGAAAGGTATGGAAAGCAGTCAAGGCCGGAGGAAGTAAGGCTGTCAAAGGAATCAAGAAAACAGGAAGGGCTATTAAACACGGAACGACAAACCTTTGGAATAAGTTTAGTGGGAAAAATAAGTTTGAGGAGGCAGATCAACTGTATCAGCAGATCTCGGAACGGTATAGATCGAAACGACGGCAATTTGATGCCGATGTGGGGAGTCTTACCGACAAGATAGAATCCCACGTAGCGATAATTAATCAAAGCAAGGAGAAGATAAAGACAGAATTATTTCTGGAGATGGCCCAGAAGATGGAAAAGATTAAGGATATAAATGTAGCGCAAGATTTTTCTGTTGAAGCGTATATAGCCGAGGCCTTGGCACTTGACAGCGTGAGAGCAAAATCCCAACTCTATAAGATTGATTTTAATAAGCATAAGTTTAAAACCTCTATGCAGGCAATATTTACCTTTGGGATATACACTAGAAAGAAAGCAAAAGAAACGCTCTATGCAGTACAGGAAGAAGAAAGAAAAGTAGAGGCGGAAATTGCCAAGATGGAGGCGGAATGTGTTAAGCTAAGGGCAATTGAAGAGTCTCTTGCAAATGTGGAGCATTACTTTGCTTCTCTGATTGAATTATATGAGAACCTGTTGATCAGGCTCGATAATTCAGTCAACTATCTCTATGTAAGATGCATGTCATTTGCCCACCACCTGGTACATACGGAAATGAGCATAAGAAGGCTGCCTAAGATGCAGCAGAAAGAGGTTGAGGCTATTATTACCGCAAGCAAGATCCTGAAGGCGATGACCGATGCACAGATAACATCTGTAGAGGATCAGGAAAAGGTCAATTGCTATAGCACGAATCTAAAACAGCAGTATGAAGAAATGAGCGAAGTATATCAGGCAGCCTAGGAGGTGTTTGGAATGGATGAACAAAGGAAAGAAGCAGTTGGGCGATTAAAAACGGCATCTCCGTTAGAGGCGACACAGATTTTACAGCAGATGGAACTTTATGATGCGAAGTCTTCTCAGGAAGTCATCGATGAGGTGTACGTGCAGTTCAAGTCTGGTGAAAATATGAAAGATGAAGTGCTTAAGCCGGTCTTTATGTCTGTGGTTGACGGCCTTCTGGAGGCTACGGCAGGAGGGCGCGCCGCGCGTAAAAAGGGGCTGACTGCCTCCCGGGTCCTGCAGGAGTGCGAGCGTTTTTCCTATAATAATGAACCCAATAATGGTACTTATGTAAATGGCTATACAGAGTATAAAAATGCAAAAGAATTCGATGATGTGAATCCGAATATGACTCAGCAGTATAATGGCGAGAGTAGAAAAAAAGTTTTGAAGATAAGGCCGCTATGGATAAGTATAAGCGGGATAGACTTAAAGGTGAGAAAACATTGCATGACGATTATACTGGCAAAGATAATCTCTATCTAAGGCAGGATAATCCAAATAAGCGTTATAATGACGAAACACATAGAAAACAGGCTCAGCCGGATCATATTGTGCCGTTAAAGCAGATACATGATAAATTCAAGTCTAATTATGCGCTTGATGATTCTGACATAAAAAGAATCGCCAATATCGAAGACAACTTTGCCGTTACCTCTGCTGAGATTAACCAGGTAAAAAAGGAGATGTCGAATAAAGAGTATATCAGATGGATGGAAGAGCATGGACAGCAACTGGATGCACAGACAAGAAAGAACATGCTGGAACTTCAGAAAAGTGCCGAGAAGGCCGTCGATTCAAAGGCCAATGAAACTGTGGCGAAGAACCTCATGGGCAGGGGAGAAGTCAATAATGAAACTATGAAGGCCGCGATTGAGAGGTTTAAGCAAGAAAATGGCGGCGAGGCACCGACGAAGGAACAGCGTCAGGAGATAGAAGAACAGCTCCGCAAGGAAAAGACAGGCCAAATTCGCGGCACGGCTGCGAAGAATGCTGCAAGCCAGGCAAAGGACTATGCGGTCGGCAATCTAATCTTGTTTATAGTAAAGCCGATCTATTACGAAATCGGCGATATCTTTAAAAATGGCTTGCAGGAAGGCGTTGGAGCAGGTTCTGGCATGGAAGCGCTTAAGATACGTTTTGGACGCGTTAAGCATCATGTCCTGACTCACGCGAAAGGATTCCTGGGGGATAATATCTGGGAATTTGTGAAAGGCTTTGTATCGTCGTTGATCGAGGGCATTGTAAGCCTATTTGTAGGAGTGTTCAAGCAGATTCTTAAAGTCATTAAGGAAGGCATTAAAATTTTCGTACAATCAGCAAAAGTACTTTTTGGCGAGGACTCAAAAGAGATGACGCCTGCCCAGAAGGGAGATGCCATCATTAAGATAATTGGAGGCAGCGTATTGGCGATATCAGGAGTCGCAGTCGAGTCGTTGCTGAATAAGATTGGAATCGGCGAGCCATGGTCGGTTGTTCTTGCGACAATGATATCAGGCATTGCATCCGCGTTATTTATGTATGTTCTTGATAAAGCGGATATCTTTAGCGCCAAAGCGGAGAACAGAAGGGATCGGATTATTGAAATATTTGATGAGCGGATCAAAGATATAAATGAAGCGGCTGAGACTTGCAATATCGTTGCTATCGAGACCTTTAAGAAGCAGAGAGAACAGTTCGAGGAAATTAATGAAGAGATTGAGGAAGCATTAAAAACTAAGGATGCCGCCGCGATCAATGAGGGCTTATATCGTATGGCGGACTTCATGAATGTCGATCTTCCATATTCTAATACGGATGAATTTTGTGATTATATGGACTCTGATGACGCAATTTCTCTTTAAAGTTAAAAGAGGAATAGGCAACTTGAGGTTACCGGAAGTTGAGACTAATTTAAGTACAGGTTCGACTTCCGGATTTTTCAAGTATAAGTTTTAAAAGTTTATAAATTATTATTTTTTCTTGTATACTAGAAGCAAAAATAGATAGAGAAAGAATGGGCATTTAATTTATAAATATAATTTTATAAAAATGTATAGGAGTTTGTGGGAATATGAGAATATTTTCGTATGAAGAATTAGAAGATGCACCACTTATAATTGATGCAATATATAAGGGAGGTTCAGAGGGAAATATTAAGGATGATCCGCTTAGTAGATTGCTTCCGAGGACATCGAATCAGGGCGGATTTCGAATTACACATAGGGCAGATGATCCAAGTATGCCAGCTTATGTTGTGATTTATACATCTTTTTCTGAGATTGAATGGCCTGATTTTTTAGATATGGAAAATGGTGTCTTTCGTTATTATGGAGATAATAGAAAACCGGGAAGAGGTCTACATGAGACTTGGAAAAAGGGAAATTTGCTTCTGAAAACTGTGTTTACATGGTTAAATGAGAATGGCGAAAGTTTAAAAAAGATACCGCCGTTTTTGATTTTTAAGAAAGCGGAAGAAGGGAGAGATGTACAATTTTTAGGACTTGCAGCACCAGGCAATAATAATCTTCCCCCAGATAGGGAACTTGTTGCTTTTTGGAGAACGAATAAGCAACAAAGGTTTCAAAATTACGAAGCGTATTTTACAGTATTAGATACTGGAGATGAGGAAATATCAAAAAAATGGTTAAATTCTTTGGTTTATGAATATGAAAAGAATATTGAATATGCTCCCAGGTGCTGGCGATATTTCATTGAGTTAGGGAGATTAGGTGTTAGAGCATTGAAGGCACCAAAAGTAACGATGGTGCGCAAGAAAAGTGAACAAATTCCCAATACAGTTGAGGAAATGAAACTGATACAATTTATTCATGATTACTATATTAATAATCCTTACGGCTTTGAAAAATGTGCAATAGAAATTATGCGTTTAATAGATAAAAATTTTGTTGATTTTGATTTGACGCGGCCATGGCGTGATGGTGGCAAGGATGCAATGGGGAAATATCGAATAGGAACTGAGACGAACAACTTGCATGTTGAATGTGCGCTCGAGGCTAAGTGTTATAATCAGAACCATGCTGTCGGAGTGAAAGAAATGTCCAGGCTAATATCAAGAATTAGATATAGACAATTTGGAATTATGGTTACAACAAGTTATATTCATGAACAGGCCTATAAAGAAGTTGTTGAAGATGATCACCCTATACTAATAATAGCAGGTAAAGATATTGCAGATGTTTTAAGAAATAATGGAATAGATTCTCAATCAATAGGTATTTGGTTAGATTCTATAGGTTAGATATATTGCTTGTGCATATGAATTGTGATTAAATCTTAATGAACGGATAAAGAATGCAAAGTCTGCTATATTATATAGATATTTTATAGAAATCTACAAAAAGGAGGATGCCCCCATGTACTATGCAACAGACTACATATCGCCCCTGGGCCGTGTCAAGCTCGCCGCTGATGGCGAAGCCCTGATAGGCCTGTGGCTGGAAGGACAAAAGTACTTTGGCGGGAAAGTCAAAGAAGAATTCGTGGAGAATAGAAGCCTCCCGGTTCTGGAAAATGCGAAGGACTGGCTGGACCGGTATTTTGCGGGGAAGAAGCCGAAGATATCCGAACTGCCGCTTGCGCCGATGGGAAGCGCATTCCAGCGAGGCGTATGGGAACTTCTCTGCGAGATTCCCTATGGGCAGGTCACCACTTATGGGGAGATCGCGAAAAAGATAGCGGCGAGGATGGGAAAAAGCAGCATGTCCGGCCAGGCGGTCGGAGGGGCGGTCGGCCACAATCCGATCTCTATCATCATTCCCTGCCACCGGGTTGTAGGCGCAAACGGGAGCCTGACCGGGTATGCAGGCGGGATTGAGAAAAAGGTAAAACTGCTGGAGCACGAAGGCGTGGATCTGCAGAAATTTTTTATTCCCCAAAAGGGGACGGCACTATAATTTACAGCAGACCAGTATAGAATAGCAGGAAGGAGGAAGAGAGCATGGGGATTTGGACAGAAAAGCACTAGCAGCAAGGCGTTAGTGTTTCGTACGCCTTGCTGATCAGGGAACTAAGGGACAGACCAATGATTAGGAGGCAAACGATGTCATATTTTTATTACCAGTCAAAAAGGATTTATTACACCGAATCAGGAAATGGAGCACCTGTATTATTTTTGCATGGCAATACTGCATCTTCCAAAATGTTTGAATTATTATTGCCCTTATATGAAGAACGGTTCCATGTGATTCTCATTGATTTCCTGGGGCATGGGAGATCAGACCGCCTGGAGAAGTTTCCGGCGGATCTCTGGATGGAGGAGGCCAGACAGACCACTGCGCTGCTTGCGTATCTTAAACTGGGTAAGGTGAGCCTGGTGGGAACCAGCGGAGGCGCGTGGGCGGCAATCAATGCGGCCTTGGAGCGGCCAGACCTGGTTGGCAAAGTAGTGGCGGATAGTTTTGACGGCCGGACGCTGGCGGATGATTTCGCAAGGAATCTTGTCCTAGAACGGGCAAGCGCCAAGAAGGACGAGATGGGAGTCGGATTCTACAAGTGGTGTCAGGGAGACGACTGGGAGCGCGTGGTTGACATGGACACAGAAGCCATGATCCAGTGCGCTGAAAAGAAACTGCCGTTATTCATTAAGCCGTTGAATGAATTAAAGGTACCGCTTCTTCTTATGGGCAGCGAGGAGGACGAGATGTGCAGGAAGGATTTTCTGGAAGAGTATGATGCAATTGCGAAAGAAACCGGCGCGCAGATTCAGGTATTTCCTACAGGGAATCATCCGGCGCTCCTTTCCAATGCAGAGCGGGCGGCGGAAGCCATTGGCAGATTTCTTAAATAGTATGAATTAAGAGAAGGGATGGAACATTTGGATGTTCCATCCTTTTTGCGGTTATAGGAAAAGCAAAACAGTAATATTGACATACAATGGTTTTGGTGCTATGTTTTAGGTAATTCGAAGGAAGGGAGGAAGAAAGATGGGGCATAAGCTGAAAGTAATTCTTACAGTCATCTTAATTGCAAGTTTGGGCATTTTTCTATCTTCCGGTCTTCAATTCTACGACACGGATAATGACGCAGGCAGTTCTTTGGGGCAGGAAAGGCGGGGCACATTATCCCAGGCGGACTATACGGACGGCAATGGCATGCATGTCTTAGACGGAGGCTGTATAAGCACGGAAAAAGAGACAGAAGCGGTCTGTTCGCAGATATTCCAGAGCCTCAAGAATCTTCAGAGGCTGCCAGTCTGGTTTTACGCATTTATCCTACTCTCTATATGCATCTGGCAGAAGAGGGCATTTTTGTCATATCTGCAATTCTATTTATTTCCTTTGGCACGATTCTTGTGCGAACTGTGTATCCGATTAGAAAAAGACGGGAAGAAACGGGACTTTGCTTTCTAACTCTTATATTTATAGAAAGAAAGCAGGGAAGAAATGAAGAATAAAAAATTAAATATTTGGATTGCTCTTGGGGTAATCTTTCTTTTTGTGTACCTCGCAGTCTTCGGCTGTGGGGGCGGCATCAAGGGAATCCGGGATATGCGCTTTGGCATAGATATCCGGGGCGGCGTGGAGGCCGTATTTGAGCCGGCAGGAACGAAGGAAAAGCCGACAAAGGCGGAACTGGAAATGGCAAGGGAAGTCATCGAGACCCGTCTGGATGCCCAGAATATTCTGGACCGGGAGGTGACGGTGGATGAAAAGGCAGGCAACATTATCGTCAGGTTCCCATGGAAATCCGATGAAAAGGACTTTGACCCGGAAACCGCTATTCAGGAATTAGGCCAGATGGCAGAGCTAACGTTCCGCGGGCCTGACGGCACCGTGTATGTAAAAGGCTCGGATGTAGCCAGAAGCCGGGCGGCGCTGGATGAGCAGAAGCGAAACATCGTGGAACTGGAGTTTACCAGCAAGGGCGCGGAAAAATTTGCCGATGCCACGGAGGAACTGGCAGGGCAGAATATGGGAATCTACATGGATGAGGAGATGATCTCCAATCCGATGGTGAATGGGAAGATTACAGGCGGGAAGGCTGAGATCACAGGGATGGCCTCCAAGGAGGAGAGCCAGGATCTTGCGGATAAGATTAATTCCGGGGCGCTGCCATTCTCCATGGAGACGACGAATTACAATACCATCAGTCCTACGCTTGGAGGCCGGGCGCTGAATGCGATGGCGGTAGCGGCAGGGATCACGATGGTTCTGATCTGTCTCTTCATGGTTGCGTGGTACCGGCTCCCGGGCATCATCAGCTGCCTGACGCTGGCCTTTCAGATCGCGCTGCAGATTCTGGCTATCTCGGTGCCGCAGTATACGATCACCCTTCCGGGCATTGCGGGGCTGATCCTGTCGGGAGGCATGGCTGTAGATGCCAACATCATTATCAGTGAGAGGATCAGCGAAGAATTGAAGAAAGGAAGTTCCGTGAAACGGGCGGTTAAGAGCGGGTACCAAAGGGCATTTTCTTCTGTTCTGGACGGAAATATCACGACGGCGGCCGTGGCGGGCATTTTGATGATATTTGGCTCTGGCACGATGCTAAGCTTCGGATATACGCTGCTGACTGGCGTGATCATCAATCTGCTGGCAGGCGTGTGGATGTCCAGAAGCATGCTGAACTCGGTAATCCGGTACGGCTTTTTTAACCGGGAGAAGTGGTTTTGCAAAAAACGTGATAAGAAGGTGCTGCATTTTACTGAGGCAAAGCGGTATTTCTTCCTGGCCAGCATTGCTGTCATCGTCTCTGGAACCATATGGAGCGCGGCAAATGGCGTGAAGCTGGATACCCAGTTTACTGGAGGCGTCATTTTAAAATACACTTACTCCGGGAAGGCGGATACCGGACAGATACAACAGAAAGTGGAGGATATCGCAGACAGAAGCGTCAGCGTCCAGACATCGGAAGATCCCTCTACAGGGGAGAAGAAACTGGTACTGACGCTGGCGGGAAAGAACGGGCTGTCTCCGGATCAGCAGAAGCAGATACTCAATACGCTGAATGAAGGGAAGGATAATCAGTTTCAGACTTCCGAGACGTATGCGGTGGAGCCCTATATCGGAGCAAAGGCACTGAAAAATTCCATCATAGCGATCATACTTTCTTTTCTTTTTATTATTGTATATATCCGCCTGCGCTTCTCTTCGCTTGGGGGACTGGCAGCCGGGGTTACGGCGGTTCTGGCGCTTATGCATGATATCTGCATTGTGCTGTTCGTATTTGGGATATTCCGGATACCGCTGAACGATGCGTTTGTGGCGGTGACGCTGACGATCATCGGGTATTCCATCAATGATACGATCGTATTGTATGATCGGATCCGCGAGCACAGGAATACGATGAAAAGGAAAGGAACTCTGGCAGAACTGGTGGATCTTAGCACGACGGAAACTCTGGGGCGGTCGATTAACACGGCATTTACCGTGACCTTGTGTGCATTTATTATTCTGGCTGCCTCGATCGTCTACCAGATGGAATCTATCACGAAGTTCTCCCTTCCGCTTCTTGCGGGGCTGGTATCGGGATGCTATTCGTCAATCTGCATCGCCGCGCCTCTGTGGGTATGGTGGGAAGAACAGGTTCAAAAACGGAAGACAGGGATGAAAAAGAAATGAAGAATATAAAATTATTTTTTAGAAATCAGCCGCCGGGGCGGCTCATTGCATCGGGATTCGCGCTTGTAATCCTGCTGGGAGCATTCCTGCTTCTACTTCCAGTTTCCATAAAAGACGGAGCAGAAGTATCTGTGATCGACGCGCTCTTTACTTCCACCAGCGCTGTCTGCGTGACTGGACTGATCGCGACGGATATCGCGGATCATTTTACCGTATTCGGTCAGGCGGTGGTGGCGATCCTGATTCAGGTCGGAGGCCTGGGCGTCACATCGATCGGCGTAGGCCTGGTGCTGGCGGCAGGCAAGCGGGTTGGCATTAAGAGCAGGGTACTGGTCAAGGAAGCGCTGAATGTGGATACCTACAAAGGAATCGTAAGGCTGGTGAAGGCAGTACTCATGATGACCCTGTGCTTTGAGGCAGGAGGGGCGCTTCTTAGCTTCCTGGTATTCAGCCAGGATTACGCGCCGCTGCATGCGGCGGGGATCAGTCTCTTCCATTCCATCGCCGCGTTTAACAACTCAGGATTCGATATCCTGGGAGGGCTGCAGAACCTGATCCCCTATCAGGATGACGTTCTGCTGAATCTGACCACATGTACGTTGATCATTTTTGGAGGCCTGGGCTTTCTGGTGATTCTGGACGTATTAAAGCAGAGACGGTTTCGCAGGCTGGCCCTGCACTCGAAAGTGGTGATCGTGACCAGTCTGGCCTTGCTGGCTGTGGGAACGGTCTTATTGAAGGCAACGGAAGATATTACATGGCTGGGCGCCTTCTTCCAGAGTGTTTCCGCAAGGACGGCGGGATTCTCCACGTACCCGATCGGACAATTTACCAATGCGGGCTTATTCACCCTGTGCGTGCTGATGTTCATCGGCGCGTCGCCCGGCTCTACCGGAGGCGGTATCAAGACCAGTACCTTCTTCGTGATATTTCAGGAGATACGGGGCATGTGCACGAAGAAAACGGTCCACGCCTTCCACCGGAGCATCTCCAGGCAGAATGTTTCAAAAGCATTTATGATCACGATTCTTTCTGGCACGGTCGTAGGCATTGCGGTATTTTTGATGTGCATTCTGGAACCGGATTTCAGTTTCATGCAACTCTTCTTTGAAGTGATCTCCGCGTTTGGAACGGTGGGGCTCTCTACCGGAATTACGCCAGATCTAAGCGTGGCAGGGAAGGCTGTGATCATCCTGGTCATGTTTACGGGAAGAGTCGGGGCGTTCACCCTGCTGTCTATGTGGGTGAACCGGGCAGAACCGAATGCCCGGTATTCAGAAGAAACAATATCAGTAGGTTAATCAATGAGGTGAATGAATATGAGAAAAAAAGAAGAAACTGCATATGGAGTCATTGGACTTGGACGATTTGGAGAGGCCTTGGCAATCATGCTGGCGCAGTCCGGAAAAGAGGTTATCGTGGTAGACCGGGATGAGAGTAAGATTAAGGAAATGCGCCAATACACGGAATGCGCTTTCGTGACCGAGAACCTAAGCGCGGAAACCTTAAAAGAGATCGGCATTCAGAACTGCGACGTGGTCGTTATCTGCATCGGCGAGAAAGCGGATGTCAGCATATTGATCACCATGAGCGTGATCGAGATGGGAGTGCCAAGAGTGATCGCGAAGGCGTTCAGCCCGGAACAGGGAGCCGTATTGGAAAAGATCGGGGCAGAGGTGGTATATCCGGAGAGGGATATGGCGCTGCGGCTTGGAAAAAGACTGCTGTCAAACAGTTTTATTGATTTTGTCTCTTTGTGCAACAGCGTGGAGATCCGCCAGCTGCAGGTGCCGGAGAGTCTGCTGGGGAGTACGGTGGAAGAGACGCAGATGCGTCGCAAATACCGCCTCAATATCATCGCCATCGTAAGCGGAGACCATACAGAGATCGAGGTTATGCCGGATTACCGCCTCAAGCAGGGAGATATCATCGTGGTAATCGGGAAAACAGAAAATATTGATACATTTGTCAACATAATTTAATGAGAAAGGAAGGTATTTTATGAGAAAAACGAAGATTGTCTGCACGCTTGGACCGGCCACAGATGAGGGGAACGTGCTGGAGCAGCTGATTCAGGAAGGGATGGATGTTGCCAGGTTTAATTTTTCGCATGGCACGCATGAGGAGCAGAAGGCGCGGCTGGACCGGCTAAAGGAATTGAGAACCAAGTATGACAGGCACATTGCGGCGATGCTGGATACCAAGGGACCGGAGATTCGGATTGGCTGTTTTAAAGAGGGAGAGGCGGTTCTTGAAGAAGGACAGATATTTACGCTGGTATCCAGGGATGTGGAAGGAACCAGGGACTATGTCTCAATTACTTACAAGGAACTTTATAAGGATGTGAGCCCGGGGGATACCATATTGATCGATGACGGGCTGATCGAGATGGAAGTGAAGGAAATCTCAGGGGAGGACATCGCGTGCCTGGTAAGGAATGGCGGAAAGCTGTCTGATCAGAAGGGAGTCAATATACCGGGGACTGAGCTGAACATGGAGTTTCTCAGCAAAAAGGACCGGGCGGATCTGCTGTTTGGAATTCAGGAGGACTTTGACTTTGTAGCCGCTTCATTTACCCGCACTGCCGAAGACATCCGCGAGATGCGCCTGCTTCTGGATGAGAATGGCGGCAGGGACATCAATATTATTGCGAAGATCGAGAATCAGCAAGGGGTGGACCACATTGATGAGATTATAGAGGCGGCGGACGGCATCATGATCGCGCGAGGCGATATGGGCGTGGAGATTCCGCTGGAGCGTGTCCCGGTCATCCAGCAGACGATCATCAGGAAGGTGTACTGTGCTGGAAAGCAGGTGATAACGGCAACCCAGATGCTGGACTCCATGATGGAGCATCCAAGACCCACCCGGGCGGAAACCTCCGATATTGCGAATGCGATATATCAGGGGACCAGCGCCATCATGCTCTCCGGAGAGACAGCAGCAGGAAAGTATCCGGTCCGGGCGCTTCAGACCATGGTCAGGGTTGCATCTTATATGGAGCAGAATATCAATTACAATGAGATATTTAAGAAACGGGACCGGGCGGAAGACCCGGATATTACCAATGCAATCTCCCATGCCACCTGCATGACGGCGATGGATCTGAAAGCCAATATCATCCTGGCAGCCAGCGAGACCGGATTTACGGCCCGCATGATCTCCAAGTACCGTCCGGGCTGCATGATCGGAGGGTGCTCCAGTTCCCGGAAGGTATGCCGCCAGCTCAATATGTCCTGGGGAATCTATCCCCTCTATACCAAGGAGGAATACAGTTCGGAGATTCTGTGCCTGCGGGCAATGGAGGCGGCAAAACGCCACGGGCTTGTAGAAGATGGGGATAAGATCGTGTTTACAGGCGGAGTGCCGCTTGGAATTCCGGGAAAGACGAATCTGATCCGGGTCTGCATCGTGGGAGAGTAGAAGAAGGCTTAAGCCTTGTGCATTTATAGCTGGCAATTCCGTCTCAAAACAAGTATAATTGTACCATACGATATCCGCGGGCGTGCAGGATGCCCGCGGCACCAAGGAGGAACGATTTCATGAAGATAGAGATGGGAGAATCATTATTCTATTCCTGGCTTCGCCATGTCAAGGAATGCCAGCTGGTGCAGACCAACTGGAAAGTATCGCCCAAATGGACGCTGCGCCATGAAGAGGAGCTGGAGAGGCTGATGAAGCTTGTGGACGGGCATTTTCATACCCAATATCGATATAGCATTTTCAAGCAGAACAGTTCTCTTGCACAGATCATCCAGCAGGGAGAGTGCGACGCTGTGGGCATATCCATTCAAAATGGAGAGAACAGCATCTATGCGGTGGATGTGGCGTTCCACGGCGCAGGACTTAATTACGGTACCAAGGAGGATACGGTGATGAAGGTCATAGCCAAAAGCGCCCGGACAGCCATGAGCCTGTATGGATATATGGAAGCAAAGGCTGCGGAGATCATCTTCGCATCGCCGAAGATCAATCAAGGAATTCTAAATGATCTGATTCCGTGCATTGAGGAGTTAAATGATCTGTTTTCCCGGGAGGGCTATGGATTTAAAGTGCGGCTCATTGCCAATGAGGAATTCGAAAGTTCCGTGCTTAAGCCAATCCTGCTGATCAGTGATGGAATCTCAGATACCTCGGAACTTTTTATACGCAGCTATCAGATGTTCAAAATGTTTGACAATGAAGCGGCAGCGCCAAAAGGCGTGACGGCATCGGCAGAAACTGTGGAAAGAAGCAATGAAGGCCGTCCCAGCGAAGAACAGGAGGACAGCGTCTATCGGGAATTAAAGGTGGGAAAACTTGCCCAGATAGTGCTGGGAAGGATGCTGGAAGAGGGAAGAGCCAGCGAGGAAGAAATCAGGCTTCTGCAGGACGCTGCGTACAGCAAGCGTACCTTTGACCTTCAGTATCCGCTTCTGACGCGGGCAGACGGCGAGTATGAGAAAGTCCGGTATTATGCGAAGCCCCTGAATATCCGGGGCGTCAAGTATGTACTGTGCTCCCAGTGGTTCGAGAAAGAGTCCAATAACGACAGGCCATATCTGCTTCGGTGGATCAAAAGCCATCAGGAATAGGGGAGCCGCAGAACTATGACAATACAGCAGTTAAGATATATGATAAAAATCGTAGAGTGCGGCTCGATCACGGAAGCGGCGCGGCAGCTCTTCATATCCCAGCCCAGCCTTTCGGCGGCAGTGAAGGAATTGGAGACGGAACTAGGGATTGAGATCTTCCACCGGACAACCCGGGGCATCACGCTGTCTGCCGACGGTACGGAATTCCTGTCCTATGCCCGGCAGATCCTGGAGCAGACCCAGCTGCTGGAACAGCGGTATCTGAATAAGAAGCCCTCCAAGCAGCTGTGCTCGGTATCCACCCAGCACTACGCCTTTGCGGTCAATGCTTTCGTCAACCTGATATCCGGCATTGATGCCAACGAGTATGAGTTTACGCTGCGGGAGACCAGGACCTATGAGATCATAGAGGACGTGGCGAACTTCAGAAGCGAGATCGGGATCATCTATTTCAGCGGCTTTAATGAACGAGTCATGCAGAAACTCTTGAAAGAGAACCATCTGATATTCCATCCGCTCTTCGAAGCCAGTCCCCATGTATTCATCAGTTCTTCCCATCCTCTTGCAGGGGAGGAATCCGTCACTCTGGAGGATCTGGATGATTACCCCTTCCTGGCATTTGAGCAGGGTACCTACAATTCCTTCTATTTTTCCGAAGAGATTCTCAGTACAGCGCCCCACAAGAAGACGATTCATGTCAGCGACAGGGCTACCTTGTTCAATCTGCTGATCGGCCTCAATGGATATACCATCTGTTCAGGGGTGCTTAACAGCAACCTGAACGGCGACAATATCGTTTCCGTGAAACTGGAGACGGACGAGTGGATGCGGGTTGGCTTTATCTGCGGCAATAAGGTCCACTTAAGTTCCATGGCCCGGGGCTATATTGCGGAACTAAAGAAGCTGATTGCCCAAAATGGCTTCACTCTTCTGTCATAAGACAGCCGCTATGCAGCCAGCAACTGGTGGATGGCTTCATAGATTCTGGCGGCTATGTACGGGTTATTCATGGTATAGAGGTGGATGCCGTCAACCCCATGTGTGATCAGATCCACAATCTGGTCTATCGCGTAAGCGATGCCCGCGTCGCGCATGGCATCCGGATTGTGCTCGTAGCGTTCCATCATGGCTGAGAACTTGTGGGGAAGGGTGACGCCGCACAGAGAGATCATCCGCTCAATCTGCTTTTTATTGGTCACCGGCATGATCCCTGCTTCGATGGGAACCTGGATGCCTGCCAGGGAAGCCCGCTCACGGAAGCGGTAGAAATATTGGTTGTCAAAGAACAGCTGAGTGATCAGATGACTTGCGCCTGCATCGACTTTCGTCTTCAGGTTCCTGATATCATCAAAGATATCCGCGGATTCCAGGTGGCCTTCGGGATAGCAGGCAGCCAGGACATTGAAGTCTCCATGTTCTATGATAAAGGCGATCAGATCGCTGGCATGGCGGAAGTCTCCGGGCACATAGCCGCCGGAAGGCACGTCGCCGCGAAGAGCCAGGATGTTCTCGATGCCTGCCTCCTTGAAATCGGACAGCTGGCGGCGTACATCGGATTTTGTCAGGCTGATGCAGGGCAGATGAGCCACGCTTTCTATGCCGTATTCATTCTTGATCCGGGAGGCAATCTTTAGGGTTGCCTTGCAGTGCTCGCTGCCGCCCGCGCCGTAGGTGACGCTGATAAAATCAGGATCTAGGTCTTTCAGACTGTCTATGGCCTTGTAGATCGTATCAACAGGATTCGTCCGCTTTGGAGGAAATACTTCAAAGGACAGGACGGATTTATTCTGGAAAAGTTCGGTTGTCTTCATAGCATTGATTCCTTTCATCTGTGTTGGGACATATAATATCAAAGAATCTTAAGATAGGAAAATATGAAAAATTTATCGGTTGACATAGGAAAAGACTATAACCCTTGAAGAAATCAGGGACATGTGAGATTATGAGATATAGAGAAAGAACTGGCAAGAAACTTGTGAGAAGAGGTAGAATGTGGATAAGAAAGGTAACAAATCAGAGCATATAATTAAAGTAGTATACCCCGATTCCATTGCAGAAGAGATGGAGATCGAGCCCGGGGATGTGCTTCTTGCGATTAACGATACTTCGATACAGGACGTATTTGACTATAGATATCTGATAAAAAATGAATACATCGAGGTGCTGATCCGAAAGGCGGACGGCGAGGAATGGCTGCTGGAGATTGACAAGGACTATGACGAGGATCTTGGATTGGAATTCGGCAATGGTCTGATGAGCGAATACCGCACCTGCAGCAACAAGTGCATCTTCTGCTTTATTGACCAGATGCCGCCAGGCATGCGAGATACCTTGTATTTTAAGGACGATGATTCCAGGCTTTCATTCCTCCAGGGGAATTATATTACGCTTACGAATATGAAGATGGAGGATATCCAGCGCATCGTCAAGATGCATCTGGCGCCGATCAACATATCCATCCAGTCCACCAATCCAGAACTTCGCTGTAAGATGCTGCACAACCGGTTTGCCGGGGAGAAGCTTCAGTTCCTGGATGTCTTATATGAGAATCATATCGAGATGAATGGACAGGTGGTAGCGTGCAAGAACGTAAATGACGGGCCGGAGCTAGAGCGGACGATTGACGATCTGTCCCGGTATCTTCCCTTTATGAGGAGCGTATCCGTAGTTCCGGCGGGAATCACCAAGTATAGGGACGGGCTTTTCCCTCTGGAACTGTACGACAAAGAGGAGGCGGGCGCGGTCATAGACATGATCGAGAGCCGGCAGCAGAGATATTATGAGGAATATGGCCTTCATTTCATCCATGCCAGCGATGAGTGGTATATCACAGCCCAGAGAGCGTTCCCCGAAGAAGAGCGGTACGACGGATATATCCAATTGGAAAACGGGGTGGGCATGATGCGTATGTTCATCAATGAATTCCAGGAAGAATTGGAAGAAGTCCTTGCGAAGGAGGCATATCCGGGAATAAAGGAAAGCCTGAAGCGGACGATCACGATTGCCACAGGAAAACTGGCATTTCCGACGGTCAGGGATTTCGCCCGGCAGCTGATGGAAGCGTTTCCGGGACTTACGATTCATGTATATGCCATTCAGAATTATTTCTTTGGAGAGACGATTACCGTCTCCGGACTGATTACCGGACAGGACTTGGTGACGCAGCTAAAGGAGCAGAAAGAGCATGGCGAAGACCTGGGAGACACGCTGCTGATACCATCCAATATGCTAAGAAGCGGCGAGCAGGTATTCCTGGATGACCTGACGGTGGGTGACGTAGAAGCGGCGCTTGAGATGAAACTGACGGCGGTGGAAACTGGGGGCAAGGAATTCATTGATGCCATTCTCTATCCAGATTATGAGATGGATAGGAATAATGAGAACTTTGTCTATATAAAGGCGTATGATAAAACTGGAGAATAGCCAGATCATATAACAATAAGGTTGTTGGAAAAGAGGCGGGATATGGAAAGAATTCTGATCGTAGAGGATGAAGAGAAGATCAGGGAGGAACTGAGCACGGCCTTGGAGAGAAAGGGATACGCCTGTATTCTGATCGACCAGTTCGAGGATGTCGCCGGCCAGATCGAGGCAGCGGCGCCTGATCTGGTGCTGCTGGATCTGAACCTTCCGGTACAGGACGGGTTCTTTATCTGCCAGGAAGTAAGGAGGCGCATGGACGTTCCGATCATCGTGGTGACCAGTTCCAACAGCGATATGGACGAGCTGATGAGCCTGAATCTCGGGGCGGATGATTTTATTACGAAGCCATATAACATGCATATCCTGCAGGCTCATATCGCGACGGTGCTTCATCGGGCGTACGGCAGGAAGCAGAATATGATGCTGACCCATAAGGGCCTGGCTCTGGATATCCTGAAGGGAAGGATCTCATACCAGGGAAAGGAGGCAGACCTTACCAAAAATGAACTTGGAATCCTGAAACTGCTGATGGAAAACGCCGGGAGCATTATATCCAGGAATGATATCATCTGCCAGCTCTGGGAGATGGAAGAGTTCGTGGAAGAAAGCACGCTGAACGTGAATATTAACCGGCTTCGGAAGAAACTATCGGAACTTGGGCTTGAGGATTACCTGATCACAAAAAGAGGAATGGGGTATATGGTATGAAAATATCCGAATACATCTGCGATAAGGGGGCGGCCATAGGGATTGGGCTTCTTGCAGGCCTTGCGTCAGGCGTATTCCTTGTGTTCATGGAAATCGAACTGCCCATCGTAGTAGTTGTGGAAGTGATCTATTTGATGGGATTCTTTGGAACACTGGCATATGATTTTTTCCGGAGAAAGCAGTATTACGATGAATTGGCCGAGGCATGGGAAGGCCTGGAAGAAAAGTCCTATCTCTGCGAGGTGATAGAACAGCCGGGCTTCTACGATGGCAAAGTCATGTACCAGATCGTAAAACAGAGCGGAAAGTATATGAATGATAGGATCGCGGAAAAGCAGCAGGAACTGATAGACTATAAGGAGTATGTCCAGACCTGGGTGCACGAGATCAAGACGCCGATCGCGGTCCAGGAACTTTTGATAGAGAATAGCAGGAATCCTCTGACTTCAAGCCTGGAAGAAGAAACCAGGAAGATAGAAGCATATGTAGAGCAGATGCTGTACTATGCCAAGAGCAGCAGTCTGGAAGGCGATTATATCATACAGGCGGTGGGACTAAAGACTTTGGTTATGGATGTCATCCGTAAGAACAAGAAGATGATGGTTGGCGCAGGCGTTATGCCAAGGCTGGAGCAGCTGGATTATGAGGTGCTTGCGGATCCCAAATGGATGGAATTCATCTTAAGCCAGATTGTTACCAATTCCGTGAAATATTGCGATAAAAGCCGCAAGCCCTATGTATCCTTTGAGGGAAAAGAGGAAGGACGGATGGTAGTCCTTACGGTAGCGGATAACGGGATTGGCATTCCCACGCAGGATGTGTCAAGGGTATTCCAAAAAGGATTCACAGGGGAAAATGGACGGCTCTTCAAGCAGTCTACGGGGATGGGCCTTTATCTGTGCAGGAAACTTTGCGACAAGATGGAGATTTCGATGGAATTATCATCCTGCCAGGGCGAGGGGACGCAGATAGCCTTTTGCTTCAAGCGGGCGGACGCTTCCCGGTAGGGCGGCAGAGTATAGAAAGAAGCGAATAAGACAAATAGCAGGAAGGGAAAACCGGGAGTCGGAAAGGCTCCCGGTATTTTTGTCACATTTTCTGTGGATAAACATAACAAAAATGTAATGTTACTGTTAGTTAGTTGCGTAGAAACTCTATGTATACAGTGATAGACTAAATACAACGACAAAGAGTCTGAAAGGAGTAGAAAGATATGAGCATGGTTTTGAATGTAGTAAATCTGGAAAAGTTTTATAAAAATAAAGGAAGTATCACAAAAGCAGTCAACCACATCGGATTTGAGGTGGAAGAAGGCGAATATATGGGAATCATGGGGGCATCGGGAAGTGGAAAGACAACCTTGCTGAACTGCATCTCGACCATTGACCAGGCGACGGCGGGACAGATATATGTAAATGGAACGGATGTCACCAAGATGAATGAGAAGAGCCTGGCGAGGTTCAGAAGAGAGCAGCTGGGATTTATTTTCCAGGATTTCAACCTTCTGGATACGCTGACCGGGCGAGATAATATCGCTCTGGCGCTGGCTATCATAGGTGAAAAGCCCAAAGCAATCGACCGGAAGGTGGACGACGTAGCAGCGGCGCTGGGGATACGGGATATCATAGACAAATACCCCTATGAGATGTCCGGCGGGCAGCGGCAGCGGATTGCATGCGCCAGGGCCATCGTAACGAGGCCATCCCTGATACTGGCGGATGAGCCTACCGGAGCGCTGGATTCCAAGTCGGCAGGAATGTTCTTGGAAAGCCTGGGGATGCTGAACGAGCGTATGAAGGCTACCATACTGATGGTAACGCATGACGCATATACGGCAAGCCACTGCCGCAGGATCCTGTTTTTAAAGGACGGAAAGATCTTCAGCGAGCTGATCCGGGGCTCTGATACAAGAAAGGAATTCTTTGACAGAATCATGCAGGTGGTATCGCTTTTAGGAGGTGAAAAAGGGCATGTGGCTTAAAAGAAAGATGTCAAAAAAAGTATTTCGCCAGCTGGCCCGCAAAAATGTGAAGAAAAGCGCTAAGGATTATTTCATCTATTTTTTCACCCTGACCTTTGCAGTCTGCCTTTTTTACATGTTTAATTCCATCGGTGCCCAGTTTGAGGCGTTTCAGATTCCCGACACGCTGAATTATCTGTCTGCGGCCCAGGGGGCGATGGTAGGAATATCGGTGATTGTCTGTGGAATAATCGGCTTCCTTGTCGTGTATGCCAATCGATTCATGATGAAGAGAAGGAAAAGAGAATTTGGCATTTATTCGGTGCTGGGCATGGAGAACAAGGATATCCGAAAGATCCTGATGAAAGAGAACATCCTGATCGGATCGACATCCCTGATCTCTGGAATCGCTCTGGGCATACTGGCATCCCAGGCCCTGACTATGATAACGGGCAAGATTGCCGGGATTGCGCTTACGGGATTTACTTTTGTCTTTTCGATAAACTCATTGATCGCGGCGGTATTATTCTTTGGGGTAACCTTTTTCTTTGTCCATCTCTTTAACATAAGAGAAATGAAGAAACTGAAACTGATCGACTTGATCTATGCAGAAAAGAAGAACGAGGAGATGGCAGAAGGGAAGAAGAGAAGTTCGCTGATGCTGCTTTTTGGCCTGCTTCTGATTGTCGCAGGATACGGCGTTATCTTCCTATGGTCCGGCAAAGAGTTCTTTAAGAGCATGGGACTTGGAAGCGTGATCATTGGCGCGGGAACGCTCTTGCTGTTCTTATCCTTTGCCGGTGTTATGATTGGGTTCTTGAAGAAAAGAAAGAGTTTTTACTACCGCAAGCTGAACCTTTTCGTAGTGAATCAGCTGGGAAGCCGTATGAAGAGCGCGGGGGCGTCGATCGCAGTGGTATGCTTCCTGATGTATATGTCCGTCTCCATCATGGGGGTCGGGATGGGGATGGGGCAGAGCGCCATCAGCATCAAGGATAAGGCTGCGCCCTATGACGTCAGCATTACGGAATACTATGACGGAAGGCTTCCTGAAGACGAGGTTCGGGCGAAGGGAATCAAAAATGTCCTTACGGAGCAGAATTCGAAAGTCGTGCCTCTTCTGGGGGAGACCGCGGAAATCACGTTCTACCAGTTGAAAGATCTCCGAATGAAGGAACTGTATGGAGAAAGCCTGAAAGATGAGCCGGATGTGCGGAAAGTAATGGGAAAGAGCCCAGTCTGGGTAGTCGGGGTGGACGACTATAATAATGTGACGGCGATACAAGGCAAAGAACCTGTGACATTGGGAAAAGATGAATATGCCATTGCCTACGATATGCCGGAGGCAAGGGAAATGCTAAAGACCTATGAAAG
This sequence comes from [Clostridium] scindens, assembly GCF_019597925.1. Classification (NCBI taxonomy): domain Bacteria; kingdom Bacillati; phylum Bacillota; class Clostridia; order Lachnospirales; family Lachnospiraceae; genus Lachnoclostridium; species [Clostridium] scindens. The sequence goes on from NZ_CP080442.1 coordinate 351,556, forward strand.
ACACCATAAGAGCCCGGTAGAAGTAGGAGGAACGCCTCTGACGATGAAGAAAGGCGGATTATACAAGGCTACGCTTAATGACAGGAACGTATTGATTAATCCGGGCATGCTCATTGTCCCGCAGGAACTTGCTGAGAAATCAGAGCCTTACATGTCCGTGCTGAACGGAATGTTTTCCGGGGACAAAAAAGCGGGTTATGATGCATACGTTGACGATATGGCGAAAATAAAAGAATTTGACTATGTAAGTCAGAAGGATGTTCAGGTAGAGATTATATCAAACAAATTAATCTCATCTTATATCGGCAGCTATCTTGGCATCACATTTCTTGTGACCGCAGGCGCGGTACTGGCATTGCAGCAGTTAAGCCAGTCGGCGGATAATAAGAAAAGATATGCCCTGCTTTATAAGATGGGGGCCGGCGACTCGGCAATGAAGGGATCTCTTCTGACGCAGATGGTCATTTACTTCGGACTGCCCTTTGGAATCGCGGCCGTGCATTCCGGGGTTATCATGGGAGGCATGTACAGGCACATCCAATACTTGTCAGCAGGAGACGTGGCAAGGAATATCCTGCTTGCAGCGGGCCTGGCAGTCATATTGTATAGCGTATACTTTATAACGACATATTCAGGAAGTAAAAGAATCTTGAAATTATAAGACGGTTATATAACAAGTTGATTTGAAAGATGTATTATACTTGGCATAATAAATATCACGAATAGGAGGTCCCAATAATACAAAAGAGAAAGGAAAGCGCTTTATGGATATTTTAAAAAGATTACAGGAACATAGCAGAAATATACCCGAGCAGCCGGCAATCGTATCTGAGACGGAGCAGTTAAACTATCGTCAGCTGGAGGAATATTCAAACGCGTTGGCTTCCTATCTTACCGCGTCATATGGGAAGTCAAAAGAGCTGATTGTCGTATATGGGCACAAGAATGTGTTCATGATCGTATGCTTTCTGGCGTGCGTGAAAGCGGGGAGGGGATACTGCCCCATTGATGTGAGCGTGCCGGCGGAGCGTGCGGCCGCGATCATCAATGAGGCGAGGCCTCCGGTAGTGCTGATGCCAGAAAATGCGAAGTTTATGGCAGGCGAGTCAGAGCCGATAAACCTGAGTCAGATTCAGGCAATTTGCAGGGAGGGTGACGCAGGACCGGATGCCGACGCTTGGGTCAAGGATGGGGATACGTTCTACATTATATTTACATCGGGAAGCAGCGGGACTCCCAAAGGGGTAAAGATCTCGCTGGGATGCCTGAATCATTTCCTTGACTGGGCAGTGGAACTGGGGATTCCTTCGAAGGAGAAAAGAGGCAGTACCTTTCTTAATCAGGCTCCATTTTCATTTGATCTGTCTGTTATGGACCTGTATACATGCCTGGCCTGCGGGGGAACGCTGTGGGTGATGACAAAAGAGGTGCAGGGGGATTATCAGAAGATGTTCAGGCTTATGGAAGACTCAGACGTCAAGGTGTGGGTGTCTACGCCATCTTTTGCAGATGTATGCCTGGCGGATCAGAAATTTGCACAGAAATTGCTTCCATCGCTCCGGGCATTTTTATTCTGCGGAGAGACGCTTACGAACAGAACGGCGCTTCAATTGCAGGAGAGATTCCCCAAGGCAGTGATTGTGAATACATATGGGCCGACGGAATCTACAGTGGCTCTTACGGAAGTGAAAGTGGACCGGGAACTGGCTGTAAATGAGAACCCTCTTCCAGTGGGCCGTGTAAAACGGGGATCTGCGATTGAGATATGGGATGAACAAGGAAAGGCAATGCCTGATGGAGAGTCCGGAGAAATCATACTAATGGGCGATACAGTAAGTACCGGCTATCATCAAAGGGAGGAACTGTCACGGAAATCATTTTTTATGTGCCGAAGAAACGATGAAGTTCTACGGGGGTATCACACAGGAGATTCCGGCTATCTGAAGAACGGGATGCTATACTATCTCGGGAGGCTCGACCGCCAGATCAAGCTGCATGGATACCGGATTGAACTTGATGATATCGAACAGAACCTTCTGCGGCTGGATAGAGTAAAAAGCGCGGTGGTAACCGCGAATGAAAGAGATGAGAAAATCACAGGCCTTACAGCTCATATCGTATATGACCGAAAGGTAGAAGACGGCCGTCAGGAGGCGCGCAGAATGAAAGAAGAATTAAAAGAGTTCCTGCCGGAATATATGATTCCAAAGAGAATCCGTTTTCTGGATAGTATCCCAATGACGGCAAATGGAAAGGTTGACAGAAAAATGCTGCAAGGTGCTGTAAGATGAGTTTCTTTGAGGGTTTAAACTTTTTTACATACTTGATTGCAGCCTTGTCGGGAGCCGCGGTGCTGGGAATACTGGAAAAGCCGCTGAGACATTACGCGTTCTTGCTTTCGGTGCTTTTTATTACTGCAGTATTCTGGAGCAAGCCGCAGCAGTTCTTATATCTTCTGATCTATGTATTACTGCAGATCGTCCTTGTCAAAGGCTATCTGGCCATAAGGAAGAGATATGGAAGAAAGGCGGGAATCTACCATATATTTTTGGTGCTTTCCATTGCGCCTCTCTTGATCAATAAGATCGGCGGGCTGTTCCATCTGTCTGTCCTGGGGTTCCTTGGAATATCCTACCTTACATTCCGGGCGGTTCAGATGATTATTGAGATCTATGATGGAGTCATCGAGGAAGTTCCTACCGTGGAGTTTTTGAGCTTCCTGCTCTTTTTTCCATCCATCAGTTCAGGCCCGATAGACAGAAGCAGAAGATTCCATGAAGATTATGAAAAGGTCTATACCAGGCAGGAATATCTGGAACTGCTCGGAGACGGATTGATGAAGATCATGCTTGGCCTTGTATATAAGATTGTCCTGGCTGCCTTATTTGCAAAGTGGATGGAAGCTGTTGCGTATGGAGAAACGTGGTATGCTGGCATCGGATATGTATATTGCTATGGCTTCAATATGTTTTTTGACTTTGCCGGATATTCCTTGATGGCAGTGGGGACAAGCTATATCCTTGGAGTCAAGGCGCCGGATAACTTTCGGCTTCCGTTTATCAGCAAAGACATTAAGGAATTTTGGGACCGATGGCATATATCGCTGTCGCATTGGTTCAGGGATTTTATATTCTCAAGATTTATTATGACGGCGATACGAAAGAAATGGTTTAAGACCAGGCTGACGGGCGCTTCGATAGGATTTATTATCAATATGCTCGTGATGGGAGCATGGCACGGGCTGACGGTATCCTATCTGCTCTATGGCCTGTACCACGGAGTACTGCTTGCACTCACAGAGATATATCAGAAAAAGGCCCGGTTTTATAAGAAATACAAAAAGAAAAAATGGTATCAGGCTGTTTCATGTTTTGTAACATTCCAGCTCGTAATGTTTGGATTCTATATCTTTTCAGGAAGAATGATCGAGACGGTAGCCGGATTTATAAAATAATTTCTTAGAGGCTGATATAACGTTATAAAGGTAAGAAAGAGGATATGGCGTATACCCTCTGAAATCAAAAATATAAGGAGAAGAAAAGATATGGAAGAGAAATTATTAGATATGCTGGAAAGAATCTGCGAGGATGATATTGTGCGCGAGGAATACGATCTGGATTTGATCGATGAGGGGCTTCTGGATTCCCTTGCCTTTGCAGAACTGCTTGTGGACATTGAGGAAGAGTTTGGGATCGTAATCTCTCCGTCCGAGGTCGGGCATGAAGATATGAATACGGTGAATAAGATTATGGCCCAGATTAAGCAGAGGAGCTGATTCCATGAAGAAGATAGCGGCTTTTTTACAGCTCTTATTATGGCCGGAATTACAATTCTGGGAATGCATGTGTATTCTTCCGGGAAGACAGAGTTTCACAGCCCGGATTTTGGGTTTTGGACAGCGGAGCAGAAGTTTCAGGCTCCGGAAGCGGTCAAGAGCAACCTGAACGAGAATTCCCTTGTGATCATGGCATCCTCTGAACTTGAGCATGGCAAGGGAACGCCGTACCATCCCCAAAATATGTTCAAAGGCAATGTATTTCAGCCGATGCTGCTCGGAGCCGGCCATTATCAGAGCCTGTCCCATGCGATCACGCTGGCCGCGATCGAGCCGGCGATGGAGAACCGGAAAGTAGTGCTGCTCGTATCTCCCCAATGGTTCCGTCCCCGTGGGATTCTGCCGAAGGCGTACGCGTCCAGATTCTCTGAAAGCGCGTTTATCGACATGCTGAAAAATAAGAATCTTTCCGAGGAGACAAAACGGGAAATCACAGACAGAACGATTAATCTGCTTTCTGCAGACCGGACGATGCAGAACAGAATTATATCTTATAAAAAATTGCTGATCGAGCATGAGAAGAATCCAATAGAAACTGCAAAATTCAAGGCATACAACGCATTTCTGAATGAAAAGCAAAGACAGAGCGTCCTGATCCAGTCCGCAGTAGATGGAATAAGAAGAGATCAGGAAATAGGGCTTGAGATCAAGGAGCCAGACTGGGAGGCATCTTATGCAAACGCAGAAAAGGATGCAAGGAAAATGACGTCCAACAACCGGTTCCAGATCTCCAACAAATATTATAACTGGAAGGTAAAGCCACAGCTTAAAAAGAGGAAGAGCAGCAGCGTGTCATCAAGTTACCTGGAATCACCAGAATATAAAGACCTGAAATGCTTCCTTGATGTATGCGAGGATTTAGAGATAGAACCCATGATCGTGCTGCTTCCCGTCAATGGCAAATGGTATGACTATACGAAATTTCCCAAAGACGGGCTGGCAGCGTATTATAGCAAGGTATCAGATACGGTGAAAGAGTATCAAGATGCGAAACTGGTAGATCTCTCGGCTATATCTGATCAGGACTATTATCTGGAAGATACAATCCACATCGGATGGAAAGGATGGGTGAAATTAGATGAAATTATTTACCAGTTTGGCGGCAAAGATCAAGGAACATCCTAAAATTCAGTTTTTGCTTTATGTAGTCCTGTTCTATGTCCTGATCATGACTTTATATATCTATTTGATACATGCGAATCTTTCTACAGCGCCAACATTTGTATACAATCAATTTTAATGGAACTTTGCTTATGCGCTTGCAAATCCGCCATTGTGGCTTTCTTTCGCTTTATATAGGGCATCATCCGCAATCTTGGACAAAGCGGTATAATTGTCCGTGCGTCTGGCAATGACGGCGCCTGCCGACATGGTGATGACCGGAAGGTTTCGTTTCCTGGCCTCGACGGCGATGGTACTATTGATGTCTTCCATAATCCTCTTGGCTACGGAATAATCGCCGGTCTTGGAGACAAAGATGGCAAATTCATCCCCATGAAGCCTGGAAGCCAGGTCGATGGTCCGGATACGTCCGATGATCATCTGGGCGCACAGCTTGATGACTTCATCCCCCACACTATGTCCATAATTGTCGTTGACAGCCTTAAAGCGGTCGCCGTCAATCATGATGAGGATGCTGCACTCATCTTCCTCCATAGAGTGAAGCTGGTGAGTGATGCTTTCCTTAAATGAATGGAAATTCATAAGCCCTGTTAGCTCGTCGATGGCGGCAGCTTTCTGGGCGGCAGTAAGCGCAAGTTCCAGGCGTTTCTGCGTCTGTCCCAGCTCGACATAGGCAGCCCTGAGTTCCCTGTTTTTCTGCTCTTTGGTTATGCGTCCGAGGATATAGATCAGCAGCAGTTCCAGAATGAGAAGCGGCAGAAGCCATATCTGCAGGGATGACTGGAGCATGGACATTACCGGTACCAGTACCAGGAAATGATAGGTATCGCCTTTTAGCAGGTAGCCATAGTAGTTTGTCTTGCCGATTTTCAGAGCCAGCGGCTTTTCCGGATGTTTCTTTAGCCGCGAGAAGTCCTTGTGGAAGTCCTTCTGGAAGGAATAGTAGGCATCAAGGGAATCTGCCTGCTGCTGAAGTTTTTCTTTGTCAGCTTCTGATATATCCCCGGCCTCCTCTAAGTTCTTCTTTGCCTCCTTCAAAGCATCCCTGGTCTCATCAAGAGAATTGTACAGGCTGCCGCCAAGATAGCTGGTATTGGTGCTGCCAAGTATGGTTCCATTATCGTCGAATATCATCATCTGCTCATCAGGATAGGCGGTCAGGGAAGAGACAAGTTCCTGGATATCTCCCATCTTGATGTCATATGCGAATACAGTCTCTCCGTCCGGCTGAAGCTGGGAGATGGTGGAGAGGATATAATGATTAGCATAACTCATATAAGGCGGGGTAAATACGACTTTCCCTTTGCCGGCCACCGCATCTTTATACCACGGGCGCTCCGTGGCTACATATCCGGTATCCTCATACTGGGAATAAGGGGTGTCCCAACTGTATAGATAGCGGCCCTGGTAATACATATAGAGGCCGTCGAAGGTATCTCCCTCGATCTCCAGCATGGTGGAGTCTATGCTCTTTAGATAATCCCAAATATCATCTGGGTTTGGATTGTTTTTAATTTCCCTTGCCATCATATTGGAGAATAGCTGGAAAGAATGGATATAGTTATCCATAACATCTTCCATCTTAGCGCGGGACTGTTCTGCATGGGAAGAAAAACTGTCACGGATGTAGGAGGATTCTTTCCTTCCTATCAGTAGGATGGCAGCAAGATTGACGATTAAAAATGCTGCGATGAACCAGCGACCATTTCCATGCTTCTTATCACGTTTCATAATGTAACCTCCAGAGGAATTAGATCCGTCGTAAATAATACGGCCATACTCATTCTATCACATAGATTTGGCTGTATTCAATAGGAGGGAGACAAAAGAAGCGACACTTTTGCCGCGATTGAAAACAATCTTATGAAATGCTATAATACGGATATGAATGGGCATGGGCCAGAGAATATTAAGGAGAAGAATGAATGGAGAATCAGGAGAAGAAACATAAGCGCCGGGTACGTTATTCCGGCGCTTATCCCAAGAATTACAGAGAAAAATATAAGGAGCTTCAGCCGGAGAAGTATGCGGATACCATTTCTAAGGTTATACAGAAGGGAAGCACGCCTGCAGGAATGCATCTCTCGATCTGCGTTAAAGAAATCCTGGATTTCCTCAAGATACAGCCGGGGCAGACCGGCCTGGATGCAACGCTTGGGTATGGCGGCCATACGCAAAAGATGCTGGAATGCCTGCAGTCGGAGGGCCATCTATATGCGCTGGATGTAGATCCTATTGAATCCGAAAAGACAAAGGAGAGGCTTCAAACGCTTGGGTATGGGCCGGATATCCTGACGGTGATGCTTCAGAACTTTGCCGACATCGACCAGGTAGCGGAAGAGACGGGGAAATTTGATTTCGTGCTGGCTGATCTGGGCGTCTCTTCCATGCAGATCGATAATCCTGACCGGGGATTCAGCTATAAGACGGAAGGGCCTCTGGATCTGCGTATGAATCCCAAGAAGGGCATAAGCGCTGCGCAGAGGCTTAAGGATATATCGGCCGAAGAATTCCAGGGGATGCTTATGGAAAATGCCGATGAGCCATATGCGCAGGAGATAGCCTGGGAAGTGACGGACCGTCTTCGCAGAGGAGAAGAGATCGCGACAACTACCCAGCTGCGCCAGGCAATCGAAGCAGCCTTGTCCTTTATTCCGGAGAAGGAACGCAGGGAGGCAGTGAAGAAGTCGAGCCAGAGAACCTTTCAGGCGCTCAGGATTGACGTGAACAATGAGTATGAGGCTTTATACTCATTTCTGGAGAAACTCCCGGAGGTGCTGGCGCCGAATGGGCGGGTGGCAATTCTGACATTCCATTCCGGGGAGGACAGACTGGTCAAAAAGTCTTTTAAGTGGTTTTACAAAGAAGGGATTTATAAGGAAATCGCAAATGAAGTTATACGACCATCCCAGGAAGAATGCATCCGGAATAGCCGGGCGCGTTCGACGAAGATGAGATGGGCGATACGGGCGGATTAAGTTCGCGCGGGAGCGGCTTGCAGTTACCGCCGGGAAACCTGTAGGCATTTGTATACTATGCCACTTAATTGTGCGTACTTTGCACGAAGAGATGGCTCTGCTATGATGGACGTATAGAAAAATGGCGAGGAGAAGGTGGCAGGTATGATAGATGACAAAAGAAGATCATCAAGATATATAGATGCAGATCAGGCGGCTGTCCAGTTAAGGAAAGAAATCAGGCGGGCAGATGCCATAGTGATTGGGGCGGGGGCAGGGCTTTCGGCCTCAGCGGGCTTTTCTTATTCCGGAGAGCGTTTTTATGAGCACTTTCAGGATTTTGCGGATCAATACGGATTTCGGGATATGTATACAGGGGGATTCTATCCGTATAAGACTTTGGAAGAATACTGGGCCTATTGGAGCCGGTATATTCTCCTGAACCGGTATCAGGAGGCACCCAGGCCGGTGTATCGCCAGCTGCTGGAAGTTATCGGGGAAAAGGATTATTTTGTTCTGACTACCAATGTGGATCACTGTTTCCAGAAGGCAGGGATTGACAAGCAGCGCCTGTTCTATACCCAGGGAGACTATGGATTATTCCAGTGCTCTAAGCCTTGCCACGACAAGACCTATGACAACGAGGCTGTCATCCGGGAGATGGCAGAGCGGCAGGAAAATATGAGGATTCCATCAGAACTGATCCCTTATTGCCCTATCTGTGGCAGGCCGATGTCCATGAACCTTCGCGCGGATGCGAGTTTTGTGGAGGATGATGGCTGGCATCTTGCAGCCGACAGATACGCCAGGTTCTTGCGAGAGCACAAGAGGAATCGGGTGCTGTTCCTGGAATTGGGGGTGGGATACAATACCCCCGGGATCATAAAGTTCAGTTTCTGGAAAATGGCTGCCCAGTGGCCGGATGCGGTATATGCCTGCATAAACCAGGGGGAGGCATATGTTCCGGAAGAACTGGCCGGAAGATCCATATGCGTGGACGGGGATATCGGGGAGATATTGCTGCGCCTGGAGGAGAAGGAATAAAATATAGAGGCATGGCCCAAGATTCGGGCCATGCCTTTTATCGTGAGTTTTTCATTTCATTTTCTTTTCGTTTTTGGTATGATGTTATTATCTGCTATTTTGGAAGGCTATTTTTTAGAGATGCTCTAAGTCAAGTATTTTATATGCATATACATTATTAAAGGAGGAACCATTATGGAAATGGAAGGTATGAAGATAGAGACGATGAAGATAGGGGACAATGCGGGGATTCCCGCTGTCGTATGGGGAGAAGCATCCGACCGGGTGATTATCGCCGTACATGGGAACTTGTCGAATAAAGCGGATGCTCCCATCCGCCATCTTGCTGTGCATGCGCTGCCAAGGGGATATCAGGTTCTGAGTTTTGATCTGCCTGAGCATGGAGACCGAAAGGAAGAGCCCACTCCATGCAAGATCCAGTACTGCGTGGAGGATCTGAAAGTGATCATGGCATATGCAAGATCCAGATGGAAGAAGATCAGCCTGTTTGCCAATAGCATGGGCGCTTTTTTCAGCCTTCTGACTTATCCGAAGGAGCCCATTGAGAAGGCACTGTTTTTATCGCCGGTGGTGGATATGATGCGCGTGATAGAAAATATGATGGCCCGATTTGGCGTGACGCAGGAACGGCTGAAGAAAGAGCAGACTATCGTGTCCCCGGACGGGCAGAAGATGTACTGGGATTATTACTGCTATGTAAAGGAACATTCCGTAGGAGAATGGAAGGTTCCCACATATCTGCTATACGGAAGTCAGGATAGCATGTGCGAGAGTGATACGATATATAAGTTTGCAGAACGATATTCCTGTGATCTGGAGATTGTGGAAGGGGCAGAGCATTTTTTCCATACAGAAGAACAGATGCAGGCGCTGGACAGGTGGCTTTGCAGATGCCTGTAGGGGAAGATAAAGAAAGCATCAGCAGGCAGAATACTGCCCGTTGATGCAAGCCTTCTTATCGCATAAACTGATTGATTACATGAAGCACGCCGTCTTCGTCGTTGGACTTTGTGACAAAATCCGCCTTTTCCAATACGGCGGGCTGTGCATTGGCCATGGCGACGCCAAGTCCGGCCGTCTCGATCATGGTGATATCGTTGTATCCGTCGCCGCAGCAGATCATCTCGTCCGCCGTAAGGCCGCTGCTGGTCAAAAGGCGGAGAAGCGAATGGGCCTTATCGATGCCAGGAGGCATGATTTCCAGAAAGAATGGATCGGAGCAGTATACGCTTAAATAAGAGCGGAAATGGGCGATGATCTCCTTCTGAATCTTGCTTATGACAGCAGGATCGCCAGTAATCAGGAACTTGTTCGGCGCTTCTTTAATATGAGAAAGGAAGTCGTCAGCCCGGATAATGGGCATATGGTTGATGCGCGATTCCAGTTCCGTATATTGATTAGGGCAGATGCCCGAGATCAGCGCGTCCGGCGTATAGGTGACAAGATCCAGCCCCTGATCCTTATATTCCAGGACCATGTCATAGATGGGCTTGGCGCAGTCCATCGGAAGCGTCTTGTTGTATATGATTTCTTTGGTCTGGCAGTTGGTAATGCGCCCTCCGTTGAAGGAGAGAATGTAACTGCCGTAATCTCCAAGGTGAAGCAGTTCGGCAAGAGGGGCCACGCCATTGGTGGGGCGCCCGCTTGCCAGAACTACTTTCTTTCCCTGTTCTTGTATTTCGATCAATGCCTTTAATGTTGGCTCTGATATCTCTTTGCTTGAGTTGGTAAGTGTTCCGTCCAGATCCAGTGCCAGAATCTGATAATTCATAATTGTACTCCTGTAATATATTTATCCATATATTTTATCTGTATATTTTCGTTCTAAGTATCTTCGTTCTATATATTTTTCAGCGCTTCGACGATCGGTGTCAGATCCATGCCATGGGAGGCTTTGACCAGTACGTTGTCGCCGTCTTTAATGAGATCTTTCATGACATCCAGGAAGTCTGCTTTGTTCTCGAACCAAAGTCCCTGGGTAGAAGAACCGTTTGTGGCGCCGTCCACCAGTTCCTTTGCCAGGTGGCCGATTCCGCATACCAGGTCGATGCCGTGGGCAGCAGCGTATTCCCCTACTTCCCGGTGAAGTTCTTTCTCGTTATTTCCAAGCTCGCCCATGTTGCCAAGGACGGCAACTTTTCGTCCGATGGCCATATCCAGCACGTCGATCGCTGCCTTCATGGATACCGGATTGGCATTGTAGCAGTCATCCAGGATGATCAGGCGATCCGTCTTGATGATATTGTTGCGTCCCGGGATGGAGGGAAGTCCTTCGATTCCGGCCTTAATCTCTTCGGAAGTGAGATGAAGGGTATAACCGACTGCCGCACCTGCCAACGCATTAGAGATCATGTGGGCGCCTGGCAGTGGAACGACGCATTCAAAGGAGGATTCATCCGGCAGATGGATCGTGCAGGAGGTTCCTCTAAGTCCCAGGGGCTGGATATTGTCAGCATAGAACTGGCAATTCTCTCCAAGTCCGAAAAGGATAGGAGTGGCGCCTTTGATCGGGCCAACCTGCGAGAGCAGGTCATCGTCCCCGTTTAATATGATCGTTCCGCCATCCTTCATATCCTGGATCATCTTCGATTTTTCCTGGAGAATGCCTTCGCGGGTCTTAAAGAATTCCAGGTGTGCAACGCCGATATTGGTAATGACGCAGATATCCGGGCTGGCAACCGAAGAGAGGCGGCGCATCTCGCCGAAATGGTTGACGCCCATCTCCAGTATGGCTACCTGATGTTCCTCGTTCATCTCAAAGATTGTGAGAGGAAGCCCCCATTCGTTATTGAAGTTGCCGATGGTCTTGTGTACCTGATATTTCTGGGCGACTACAGAAGCGATCATCTCTTTGGTGCTTGTCTTTCCTACGCTTCCGGTAATTCCCACAACCTTGATGTCAAAAGAATCCCGGTACAGCTTGGCAATATCAAGAAGCGCTTGTCCGGTGGATTCCACCAGGATGTAAGAGAAATCCGTATCTCCCAGGTCTTCGTGGGAGATGACGCATAATGCGCCCTTTTCTATAGTATCAGGGATGAACTGATGTGCGTTGACATTCTCGCCGTCTATTGCGACGAACAGATAACCTTTCTGTACCTTCCGGCTATCGATCACTACGCCTTCCACTTCCATGCCCAGCTTGCTTTCGTCTCCGTGATAGACGCCTTTACAGGCTTTGGTAATGTTTTCCAGGGTAAGGTTCTTCATTTTCCTTGTCCTCCTTATTTTGTGAAAATACGACCAGGCCTCTGCCCCAGGGGCAAAGACCTGACAGTTTCTAGTCTTGGTAGCGTGTTTTCATGGATTCTTCAATAATTAACTCGCACAGGTCGCCATAATCAACCCCGATGGCTCTGGCTGATTTGGGAATCAAGCTGGCTGGAGTCATGCCTGGCAGGCCGTTCATTTCCAGACAGTAGAACTTTCCATCCGTCTCATCGACAATGAAGTCGGCGCGGGCATAGACATCCATGTGCAGCACCCGGAAAGCCTTCTCGCCGGCGCGCTGGATCTTTGCCTGGGTCTTATCATCCAGGGATACTGGAGGACAGAGTTCCTGAGCGCCGCCGTCCTGATACTTATTCTCGTAATTGAAGATTCCGTCTTTTGGAATGATCTCGATCAGCGGAAGGGCCTTTCCTGCGACGATGCTGCAGGCATACTCCCGCCCTTTGATATAAGGCTCGATGACGACTTCGTCTTCGCGATTTACATCGAAGGAGCAGCGGATGGCCTCCCGGTATTCCTCTTCTGTATGAACGATATATACCCCGATGCTGGAACCGCCGGAACATGGCTTTATGACAAGCGGCAGGTAGTAGCCCAGCTTCTCAAGGGGAGTATCCTTGGTGTCACGGTTCAGGGAAGTGCCTCTTGGCGTAGGCACGCCGGAACGCTTGAAGATCTGCTTGGCAACCAGTTTATCCATGGACAGGGCACAGCCAAAGGAATTAGGTCCTGTATACTTGATTCCAAGAATATCGAAGGTTGCCTGGAGTTTCCCGTTTTCTCCAACAGAGCCGTGAAGCCCCATGAATGTTATGTCAGCAATACGGCATAGATCAATAACATTCGGGCCAAGGTAACAGTCGGACTGGTCCGGGCGCGAAGCCTTCAGCGCTTCTAAGTCAGGCGTGGTAGTCTTGATGCCATCTGCGATCTCGAGCCCGCCGCCAGGCAGGTCGAATACCTCTTCCAGCTTATCGGGATCATAAGGTAATCCGAAGAACACATCCAGCAGATATGCCTTGTGCCCTTTTTCTCTCAGAGTTCTGCAAATCCCGGCGCCTGATATGAGCGACACGTCGCGTTCAGGGCTGAGTCCGCCTGCTAATACAATAATTCTCATAAAAAATAGTCTCCTTCTAGTCTGTCATGCTCATTTGATCCAACAAGGATTTCTTCACTTCATAAAGCTTAGGGGATAGATCCACGTATACTTGATGCGGATAGAAGAGACGCTTGGTCTCATCCCACAGTGTCTTCTTTTCGTTCCTGCAGTATTCGGCGATCTCCATTACTGACGGAGACTTGTATATGCACGCTCCATTCTTGAATACCGGTACCAGAATCTCGCGCATGGTATAAGAGCCGCCCGGGAGCTTCGTCTTTTTCCAAGTCTCGATGGGATCGAAGAGAAGCATATCCTCATCCGTGTTAAATGTCTCTCCTACGAAGCAGATCAAGTCAGCTTTTACTTTGCCTGTTGTTTTATCATATATCCGATAGATGGTTTTGTTACCAGGATTGGTAATTTTTTCTGTATTTTCCGATATCTTTATCTTAGGCTCGAATGTGTCATCCTCCTCTGACTGGATGGCGGCAAGCTTGTATACGCCGCCGAAAGAAGGGCAGTCCTTGGAAGTGATCAGGTTTGTTCCGACACCCCAGGAATCAATGGCAGCGCCCTGCATCTTCAAGTCATGGAGCAGGTACTCGTCCAGATCATTCGAAGCACAGATGGATGCATCGGCAAACCCTGCCTCGTCAAGCATCTTGCGGGCTTCTTTGGAAAGATAGGCAAGGTCGCCGCTGTCTAAGCGGATGCCATACTTCTTAAATGGCTTTCCAGCCTCTTTAAACTCCTGGAATACCCGGATTGCATTTGGGACTCCAGACTTTAATGTATCATAGGTATCTACCAGAAGAGTACAGTTATCCGGATACATATCCGCATAGGTCTTGAAAGCAGTATATTCATCCGGAAAACTCATGATCCAGCTGTGTGCATGGGTTCCCATAACCGGAACATCAAAGAGCTTGCCCGCAAGGACATTAGAGGTTCCTACACATCCACCGATCATAGCGGCCCTTGCTCCGTACAGGCCTGCGTCCGGCCCCTGCGCCCTTCTTAACCCAAATTCCATGATACCATCGCCATTGGCGGCAAATACCACGCGGGATGTCTTGGTGGCGATCAGAGACTGATGGTTGATAATGTTCAAAATTGCCGTCTCTACCAGCTGTGCTTCCATGATCGGCGCAATTACCTTCAGAAGCGGCTCTTTCGGAAAGACTACCGTTCCCTCGGGAATCGCATAGATATCTCCGCTGAAATGGAACCCGCTCAAGTAATGCAGGAAGTCTTCGCTGAAGATTCCCAGGCCTCTTAAATAGTCAACGTCCTCATAGGTAAAGTTCAGATTCTTGATATAATCAATGACCTGATCAAGCCCGGCGCAAACGGAATAGCCGTTGTTGCAGGGATTCTGGCGGAAGAATACATCGAAGATGACCTTCTCGTTCTGTCCCTTTGCGTAATATCCTTGCATCATTGTTAATTCATACAAGTCTGTCAGCAAAGTTAGATCTTGTCTGTTCATTTCTCTTTAATACTCCTTTTTATCTGGCAGTGTAACCAACTGCATTATAATATGAATATAAATTCCGTTATATTATAGCACTTGAACGGTAAAATGTAAAAGAAAAAAGTAGTCCTTGTCGAACAGTCCGATTCATACTATAATAATAGAACAAGTGTTAATTATGAAAGAAAATAAGGAGGAGTCGGAAATGACCCCAGTTTATGAAGTAAGGACAAAGCATACAGAGCAAGTCCTGAAAGATTTTATCTCATTTAAAGAAGCTGAAAGGAATGCACATATTACTTTCCGTATCGTGATGCTTGGCATCTGCGACGTTACCCTGGCGTATCTGGGAAAGGGATCTGCGCTGACCTATATATTCGGGATCCTGGCAGTCCTGACATTCGCGTTTGCGCTGGCAAGAAAGCCCATCGGCGTACGCAGGCTTGCTAAGGCAGATAAGAACTATCAGAACCAGAGCGAGATACATTTTATCTTTGGAGAGAGCGAGTTTCGGATAGAGAATCCGGATGCAGGGGAGCCGCAGCGGGTTAAGTATGGAGAAGTGGCGTTCATGTATACGGATAACAAGTACTATTATATTAATGTTAACAACGAAGACATGCATATGATTCCCAAGGGGGATTTCACGCTTGGGAGTTCAGAAGGGTTCTATGATTTTATCATGGACAAGACAGGAAAGCAGTTAAAGCCTTTGAAACTTACCTGGAAGATGAAGACCAACATACTGAAGCAGGCATGGATGGAAGTCCAGAGCCAGAAGAATACAGATAAGAAATAGGACAAGATGGCAAAGAACCAGGCGCTTATACAAGCGCCTGGTTCTTTTTGATTGTCTCTAATATGATATTCTGGCAATAGTCCCCGATATGCTTGCGTGTCTCCTTGTCGAGATCGTTTGGATAGATCGGCTTTCCATATTCCAGAATTACATGCGTCTTCTTAATCCGCGGAAACTGCTTCTCGAAGATGGAGATCGTATTGTTCATGCACATAGGAACAATTGCGCATCCAGTCTTCTCGGCAATCTTAAAGGAGCCATTGTGGAAGGGAAGGATGCTAAGTTCCTCGCCGTCATTCCTGGTGCCCTCCGGAAAGATACAGATAGATATGCCTTTCTTGACGTAGTCAATGGCTGTCAGGATGGTCTTAAGGCCCTCCTTTGGATTATCCCTGTCCAGGAAGAGGCAGTACAGCCGCTTCATCCAGTCGCGCAGAAGGGGATACTTGAGCATCTCCTTTTTGGCAATATAGCCTGTCAGCCTGGCGCAGCGGGAGTAAGTAAGCAGAATATCAAAATAACTCCTATGATTGCCGATGAAAAGTACCGGCTCATCCGGAATGTTTTCTTCCCCGATCACGGTCACCTCTACGCCGGATACCTTGAGCATTACTTTAAAAGCCCACTGCACCAGCCGAAGGCTCTGGTAATCGCAGGCCTTCTTATTGAACTTCCCAATCAGCCACTCGACCCCGAGCACGGGGATTCCAAGAACCAGATAAAGGCCTAAGAATAGGGCCACAATTATAAATCTAATCATCTGTATAACCTCTCAATCCAGATATTTTAGTCGTAGCATAATTATCCTCCATGCGGAGAAAGATGTAAAGTGCAAAACTAATATTTCTCAGGTTTTCGGAAGAAAGTCTTCTGAAGGAAGCCCATCAGCCTCATGCTCAGGAGAAATTCAGTCATTCCGCCTTTCTGGCGGTGACGTGCGGACGTCTCAACCAGGGCGTCGACCACCTTCTCCGTGCGATCCCGCAGTTCCCCGGTCAGATGCGCGGTCAGGGGCTCTGTAGCCAGGGTCAGTTCCGAGAAATGGTAGTAAGGATTGGCTGCCATATATAGGAAGGTGTCGTAACTGAAGCGGCACTGTTCTACCTTCATGGGTTCGTCTTCTGGCAGGAACTGGAAATAATGGTAAGCCCCCAGACACATAAGCGTGCCCCGGCTTACCGGATATTCCCGGGTGTTGACTACGATCTTGCCGTTACTGTCACGGAAATACAGCAGGGTGATGCCGCTGTTCTTCTTTAAGACCGTCTGCGATGTGACGATCTTGCTTACGGCAGTCACGGGAAACTGGAAGTCCTCTTTGGAGTAGTATTTCGCGCTTGCAAAAAGCGGCGGATAATTGATGGAGTTTTTGGACTTTGTCATTGGTTTTCACCTCCCCGGTAGAGACTCCGGTATTCGCCAGGCGTCATCTTATAGAGTTTGTTAAAGGCCCTGGAAAAGGAGCGGCTGCAGTTGAACCCTACATTTACCGCCACATCCAGCACCGGAAGATTCGTCGTAAGCAGAAGGGCTGCAGCATGACGCAGCCTTGTAAGGACGGTGATGTCCTTGTAGGACGCGCCGAATTTCTCCTGGACCAGCTCCCGGATAACGCTCTCGGACAGATAGAGGGACTTGGAGGCGTCCTTGATGTCGATGGGAGATGAAAAACTTGCATAGGAGTGATTCAGCACATCCATCAGCATCTGGCTCATGATCATGCCGCGGTATACCTTCTCCCCGCTCTCCAGCATCTGCTTGCGATATTCCAGAGGCGTCGTCCCGGTATATTTCTTAAAGATGCGGTAGAAGGCTACTTCCGAGGAAAATCCGGAATGCTCGGCCACGTATGACAGAGACATGTCTTCGTAGAGAAGCGCGCCGGAAGCGATATTCACCCGTACGCGGTTCAGCGTGTGGGCAAAGTTGTAACCGCTGATATTGCGCAGTTCCCGGTTCAGCGTAGAAGCGTTGGTAGAAAAACGCTCAGCCACGCTCTCGGCCGTAATGTCCTCGGCAAAATGGGAGCCGATATAAAGGGTTGCCTGCCATCCAAGAGGCCAGTCCTTGTCCTGGTCTTTCTGGCTTTGATGGATGCCATGCTTGATGAAAAAGTACGCAAACTGCCCAAGGATGGAGACCTTTATCAGTGAACTGCCAGGATCGAAGCAGGAATCTTCCTTTTCAAATTCATCGAATAAATCCCGGATCTTTTGCTGATATACTCCTTCCAGCCGGATAACGGGGAGGGCGACCATAATGGCGTCCACCGTATCAGGGCTTGGTTCCCTGAGCGCCAGAAAGGAAGAGAGCGGATAGTCATACACGCAGATAGACAACTCAAGAGGATCGTCGGAATCCGCTTTGATCGTGAACGTGTGGTACGACTGAAGCCAGACGAAGGTACTCTGTTCAAATGGGAACTCTACGCCATTGATCGTAATTGTGCCGCATCCGGAATTCACCAGTATGAAAAGGGACTCATTTTCACAGATGGGCGGGGTGATGTCGCTGATGGTATGCTTCTGCAGGCGCAGATATTTGTCCTTTCCGGTAAAGACAGAATGGACAGGGCTGCCACAGATGGGCTTGGATTTTATTGTGTTTGGCATGGTAATGCTCCTTCCTTAACTAGGCGAGTCTGAAAATTATGTTAGAAGTTATAAATCTGATAGTATTATAGCACATTTTGTCCCTTAATCAATTAGATATTACCAACAAAAAGTAATCTTTACTATTGTAAGATGCCACGAAATTATCCGATATTGTACCAGGCAAAAATGTTAAAGTTATATCAAGCAAAAGAAGAAAATGTTGAAAAAATGTACAAATAGCACGAAGAAAAGATATTAAGCATTAAGAAAATGCACAAAAAATCAGCGTGTGAGAGGGAGGGCAAGGAGTTGAAGCGTGACTTTTTTAACAAGTTTAATTTGGGGACATCGAACTTTGTCACGCCGGGAAAACAGTTGGAATACGTTTCGGAATGCAAGCCAGATTCTACTGCGGTCATTTGCTTAGATAAAGAACAGAACTGTTCCGTTATTACTTGGCATCAGCTGCACGTCTATTCCAGCCAGCTGGCATGGTACCTTATAGAAAATGAGATTGGCCCGGGGTCGATCGTACTTACAATGTTTCCGAACAGCATCGAGCACATTATTGCGGTATTTGCAATCTGGAAGGCGGGCGCCTGCTATATGCCCATGTCCTATAAGGCGGCGGAATCCGAGATCAGGGAGGCCTGCGATACCATCCACCCGAATGCGGCTTTTGCGGAATGCAAGATTCCAGGATTAAAATTCTGCCTTAGCGCAGACGAGATATATGAGGCGATGGAAGGAAGATCCAAGGAGATGCCTTCGGACCGTCTGGCCAATCCGAACATGATATCCTTATCAGGCGGAACCAGCGGAAAGATGAAGTTCATCCGTCAGAACCTTCCATGCGGGCTGGACGATGAGACGATCAGAAGTTGGTCTTTGATGTCCGGAATGGGATTTGAGCAGCGCCAGCTGCTGGTAGGCCCGCTGTTTCTTGGCGCGCCTCACTCCGCGGCGTTTAATGGACTGTTCATGGGCAACACCCTGGTACTGACCAGGAACCTTTGCCCGGGAAATATCCTGAACATGATTAAGAAATATAAGATTGAATTTATACAGATGGTGCCGACCCTGATGAACCGGCTTGCCAAGCTGGAGGGAGTCGGAAAAGAAGACTTTGCATCCCTGAAGGCGCTGTGCCATACAGGGGGCGTCTGTTCTCCCTGGCTTAAGCAGATCTGGATCGACCTGCTGGGGCCTGAAAAGATCTATGAGATGTATTCCATGACGGAATGCATCGGCCTTACCTGCATCCGGGGAGACGAGTGGGTGAAGCATCCGGGAAGCATCGGACGGCCAGTGGGCGATAGCAAGGTGTCTATCCGGGATGAGAATGGCAAGGAAGTTGCGCCTTTTGAGATTGGCGAGATCTATATGACAGCGCCGGCCTCCTATCTGGTTACCGAGTACATCAATTGGGAACCGCTGGAAGTGAAAGAGGGAGGCTTCCGAAGCGTAGGGGATATCGGCTACGTGGATGAGCAGGGCTATCTGTACTTTTCTGACCGGCGTAGCGACATGCTGGTATCAGGCGGAGAAAATGTGTTCGCCACCGAGGTCGAAACGGCGCTTTTGAGATATAAGGATATCCTGGACGCTGTAGTGGTAGGGATACCGGATGAAGATCTGGGGCGAAGGCTCCATGCGGTCATTGAGACAGGGAAAGAGATACCGGCAGAGGAACTGAAAACATTCCTGAGAAAGTATCTGACTCCATATAAGATACCAAAGACGTTCGAGTTCGTAAGGAGCATACGAAGGGGAGACAATGGAAAGGCCGACAGGAAGCGGATCCTGGAAGATTGTATTGCCCGCGGGGTATGATTCTATAAATGCAAAGAAAACAAATTATATAAAGGAGGAGTAACAAAATGAGTTACGAAGCACTTTTTTCACCATTCAAGGTCAGAGGACTGGAACTTAAAAACCGTATCGTCCTGCCTGGAATGAACACCAAGATGGCAAAGAACAAGCACGACATAGGCGAGGATATGATAGCCTACCATGTTGCCAGGGCAAAAGCGGGATGCGCGTTAAATATATTTGAATGCGTAGCATTATGTCCGGCGCCTCACGCTTATATGTATATGGGGCTTTACACGGACCATCATGTAGAACAGCTTAAGAAATTGACGGATGCAGTCCATGAAGCAGGCGGCAAGATGGGCATCCAGCTGTGGCATGGAGGATTCAGCCCGCAGATGTTCTTTGACGAGACCAACACCCTGGAAACTCCGGACACTCTTACGGTAGAGAGGATTCATGAGATCGTAGAAGAATTCGGACGCGGCGCAAGGATGGCTGTTCAGGCTGGATTTGACGCAGTAGAATTCCATGCGGCTCACAGTTATCTGCCTCACGAGTTCTTAAGCCCTGGAATGAACAAACGTACGGATGAGTACGGCGGAAGTTTTGAGAATCGCTGCAGATTCTGTTATGAAGTCGTTCAGGCAATCCGTTCTAATATCCCGGATGACATGCCATTCTTTATGCGTGCAGACTGCATCGACGAATTAATGGAACAGACCATGACAGAGGAAGAAATCGTTACATTTATCAATAAGTGCGCAGAACTTGGCGTGGATGTGGCAGACCTTTCCCGTGGAAACGCGACTTCATTCGCAACCGTATATGAAGTTCCGCCATTCAACCTGGCTCATGGCTTCAACATAGAGAATATTTACAACATCAAAAAGCAGATCAATATCCCGGTTATGGGAGTTGGCCGTATCAATACAGGAGAGATGGCAAACAAGGTCATTGAAGAAGGCAAGTTTGACCTGGTAGGCATCGGACGCGCCCAGCTTGCAGATCCAAACTGGATCACCAAAGTAAGAGAAGGCAAAGAAGACCTGATCCGCCACTGTATCGGATGTGACCAGGGATGCTATGACGCAGTCATCAATCCAAAGATGAAGCATATCACCTGCACCCACAATCCAGGATTGTGCTTAGAGTATCAGGGAATGCCAAAGACAGACGCTCCTAAGAAAGTCATGATCGTAGGAGGCGGAATGGCAGGCATGATCGCTGCGGAAGTATTAAAGACCAGAGGCCATAACCCGGTAATCTTCGAGGCATCCGACAAGCTTGCAGGACAGTTCAGGCTGGCAGGCGTAGCGCCGATGAAGCAGGATTGGGCAGATGTTGCAGAATGGGAAGCAAAAGAAGTAGAGCGCCTTGGAATCGAAGTACGTCTGAATACCGAAGTGACTGCAGAGACCATTAAGGAATTCAATCCGGATAATGTCATCATCGCAGTAGGCTCTACCTATGCGCTGCCTGAGATTCCGGGAATCGACAGCCCAAGCGTATACTCCCAGTATCAGGTACTGAAAGGGGAAGTAAATCCGACAGGCCGTGTAGCCGTTATCGGATGCGGACTGGTTGGTACGGAAGTCGCAGAACTTCTGGCATCCAGAGGCGCACAGGTAATCGCGATCGAGAGGAAGGGCGTAGGTACCGGTCTTAGCATGCTTCGCAGAATGTTCATGAACCCGGAATTCAAATATTACAAGATCGCCAAGATGTCCGGAACAAATGTCACCGCTTTAGAGCAGGGCAAGGTTCACTACATCATGACAGACAAGAAGACCAAAGAAGTGACGCAGGGAGTCCTGGAATGCGACGCTACCGTTATCTGTACAGGAATTACGGCACGTCCAAGCGATGGGCTTAAGGCAAGATGCGAAGAACTTGGAATCCCGGTTGAGGTGATCGGAGACGCTGCTGGCGCAAGAGACTGCACGATCGCGACACGCGAAGGCTATGACGCAGGAATGGCAATCTAGAAAATCAGAACTTATCAATCTTACATATAGAAAGGATGATACATATGACATTAGAAGAGAGAGTTGAAGCATTAGAAAAAGAATTGCAGGAGATGAAGGATATTGAGGCAATCAAGGAACTGAAAGGAAAGTATTTCCGCTGCCTGGACGGAAAGATGTGGGATGAGCTGGAGACCACCCTGTCACCAAATATCGTAACCTCTTATTCCAACGGGAAACTGGTATTCCATAGCCCGAAGGAAGTTACCGATTACTTAAAGAGCACGATGCCAAAAGAAGAGATCAGCATGCATATGGGCCACACGCCGGAGATCACCATTGACAGCGCGACTACGGCTACGGGCAGATGGTATCTGGAAGATAGATTGATCTTTACGGACGGCAAGTACAAAGACGTAGGAATCAATGGCGGCGCGTTCTATACAGACAAATATGAGAAGATAGACGGCCAGTGGTACATCCTTGAAACAGGCTATGTACGAATCTATGAAGAACATTTCATGCGTGATCCAAAGATCCATATCACGATGAACATGCACAAATAAGAATATTGTAAAAGAAAGGCAGGAGTAAGAGTATGAATCTCGTACAAGACAAAGTTACGATCATCACAGGCGGCACAAGAGGTATTGGATTCGCCGCTGCCAAAATATTTATCGACAATGGCGCAAAAGTATCCATCTTCGGAGAGACGCAGGAAGAAGTAGATACAGCGCTTGCACAGTTAAAAGAACTTTATCCGGAAGAAGAGGTTCTGGGATTCGCGCCGGATCTTACATCCAGAGACGCAGTTATGGCAGCAGTAGGCCAGGTAGCACAGAAATATGGCAGACTGGATGTCATGATCAACAATGCAGGAATTACCAGCAACAACGTATTCTCCAGAGTGTCTGAAGAAGAGTTCAAGCATATTATGGACATCAATGTAACAGGCGTATTCAACGGCGCATGGTGCGCATACCAGTGCATGAAGGATGCCAAAAAGGGCGTTATCATCAACACGGCATCCGTTACAGGCATCTTCGGATCACTCTCAGGCGTAGGATATCCGGCCAGCAAGGCAAGCGTGATCGGACTCACCCATGGACTTGGAAGAGAGATCATCCGCAAGAATATCCGTGTAGTAGGAGTGGCTCCTGGAGTTGTGAACACGGATATGACCAATGGCAATCCTCCGGAGATCATGGAAGGATATCTGAAGGCGCTTCCGATGAAGAGAATGCTTGAGCCGGAAGAGATCGCTAATGTATACCTGTTCCTGGCATCTGACTTGGCAAGCGGCATTACGGCTACTACGGTCAGCGTAGACGGGGCTTACAGACCATAATTTTAATTTTTACTAAGTAAAATATGTGATATAGAAAAGGAGATATAAAAACATGGCTGGAATAAAAGATTTTCCAAAATTCGGAGCTCTTGCAGGGCTTAAGATACTTGACAGCGGATCTAACATCGCCGGACCTTTAGGCGGAGGCCTTCTGGCAGAATGCGGAGCAACGGTCATCCATTTTGAAGGACCAAAGAAACCTGATAACCAGAGAGGATGGTACGGCTATCCACAGAATCACCGTAATCAGCTGTCTATGGTAGCAGACATCAAATCTGAAGAAGGAAGAAAGATATTCCTTGATCTGATCAAATGGGCAGATATCTGGGTAGAGTCATCCAAAGGCGGACAGTATGACAGGCTGGGACTTTCCGATGAAGTCATCTGGGAAGTAAATCCTAAGATTGCCATCGTGCACGTATCCGGATATGGACAGACAGGAGACCCGTCTTATGTTACACGTGCATCCTATGACGCAGTAGGCCAGGCATTCAGCGGCTATATGTCACTGAACGGAACAACGGAAGCGCTGAAGATCAATCCTTATCTGAGCGATTTCGTATGCGGACTTACCACATGCTGGGCTATGCTTGCCTGCTATGTAAGCACCATTCTTACCGGAAAGGGCGAATCTGTTGACGTTGCGCAGTACGAAGCGCTGGCACGTATCATGGACGGACGTATGATCCAGTACGCTACAGACGGCGTGAAGATGCCAAGAACCGGCAATAAGGATGCGCAGGCTGCCCTGTTCAGCTTCTACACCTGCAAAGACGGACGTACGATCTTTATCGGAATGACTGGCGCGGAAGTATGTAAGAGAGGATTCCCGATCATCGGACTTCCGGTACCTGGAACCGGAGACCCGGACTTCCCGGAAGGCTTCACAGGCTGGATGATCTATACTCCTGTAGGACAGAGAATGGAAAAGGCTATGGAGAAGTATGTATCTGAGCATACGATGGAAGAAGTAGAGGCTGAGATGCAGGCACACCAGATTCCATGCCAGAGAGTATACGAGCTGGAAGACTGCCTGAACGATCCTCACTGGAAAGCACGTGGAACTATTACGGAGTGGGATGACCCGATGATGGGACATATCACAGGCCTTGGACTGATCAACAAGTTCAAGAGAAATCCTTCCGAAATCTGGAGAGGCGCTCCGCTGTTCGGTATGGATAACCGCGATATCCTGAAAGACCTGGGATATGACGATGCAAAGATCGACGAACTCTATGAGCAGGGCATCGTCAATGAATTCGACCTTGACACTACTATCAAACGCTATAGACTGGATGAAGTAATTCCACATATGAGAAAGAAAGAGGAGTAAGAGTATGAGCACCGTAGCCAATCCAAATTATAAGAAAGGTTTTGTCCCCTTTGCAATTGCAGCACTCCTGGTGAGCCTGATCGGCGGTTTTACCGCCGTTCTCGGCCCGGCCTTCGTGGCGGACCAGGGGATTGACTATAATAATACCACATGGATTTCCCTGGCACTGGCGATGTCTTCCGCCGCATGCGCTCCAATCTTAGGAAAACTGGGAGACGTGCTGGGACGCAGGACGACGCTGCTTCTGGGTATTGTGATCTTTGCGGCCGGCAATGTGCTGACAGCCGTAGCCACGTCCCTGATATTCATGCTGGCAGCCCGTTTTATCGTAGGTATCGGAACAGCAGCGATCTCACCGATCGTTATGGCCTATATCGTAACCGAGTATCCGCAGGAGGAGACAGGAAAGGCCTTTGGCCTGTATATGCTGATTTCCAGCGGCGCCGTCGTGGTAGGACCTACCTGTGGCGGCCTGATCATGAATGCAGCTGGCTGGAGAGTCATGATGTGGGTATGCGTCGCTCTGTGCGTCGTTGTATTCCTGATCTGCACATTCTCCATCAAGAAGACTGCATTTGAGAAGAAGAGCATGGCAGGATTTGACAAGCCGGGCGCAGCCCTGGTAGTCGTATTCTTCAGTTTGTTCCTGTGCATCCCATCCTTCGGACAGAATATCGGATGGTCTTCCACAGCATTTATCGCAGCAGCGGCAGTAGCGCTGGTAGCACTTTTCATCCTGGTAATGGTAGAAAAGAAAGCGAAGAGTCCGATCATGAACGGCAAGTTTATGGCACGCAAGGAATTCGTGCTTCCAGTATTGATCCTGTTCCTTACACAGGGACTTATGATGGCAAATATGACCAATGTCATCGTGTTCGTACGCTATACGCAGCCGGACAATGTCATTATATCAAGTTTTGCGATCTCCATCATGTACATAGGAATGTCCTTAGGCTCCGTTATCATTGGACCTGTTGCAGATAAGAAAGAGCCAAAGACGGTTCTGACATTCTCTCTGGTACTGACAGCCATCGGCTGTGCGCTGATGTATCTGTTCAAGGCAGATTCCTCCGTCGCTATCTTTGCGGCATCCTTGGGAATCCTTGGATTTGGCCTTGGAGGAAATGCAACCATCTTCATGAAGGTAGCGCTTTCCGGCCTGTCCAGCGAAGTAGCTGGCTCTGGTACTGGAACCTATGGCCTGTTCAGAGATATCTCGGCACCATTCGGCGTGGCAGTGTTCGTGCCTATGTTTGCCAACGGCGTAACAGCGAATATTGCGAAATACGCGTCAGGCGGCATGGAAGAAGGCGCCGCTACGGTAAAAGCAGCCATCTCATCCATCCAGACGCTGACACTGGTTGAACTTGGATGTATCGTTGTGGGAATCATCCTTGTGAGAATGCTGCCAAGAATCTATCAGAAGAAAGAGGCATAAATAAGTTAAGAAAAGAGGTAATTATAAATGGATATGAAACATTCCAGATTATTTTCGCCGCTTCAGATCGGATCCCTGACACTGTCTAACCGTGTCGGCATGGCTCCCATGAGCATGGACTATGAAGCAGCAGACGGAACTGTGCCCAAGAGGCTGGCGGACGTATTTGTCCGCCGCGCCGAGGGAGGCACAGGCTACGTCATGATCGACGCGGTGACGATAGACAGCAAGTATCCTTATATGGGAAATACAACGGCCCTTGACCGTGATGAACTGGTTCCCCAGTTTAAGGAATTTGCTGACAGAGTAAAAGAAGCAGGCAGCACGCTGGTGCCGCAGATCATTCATCCGGGTCCGGAATCCGTATGCGGCTACCGGCATATCGCTCCGCTTGGACCTTCTGCCAACACCAATGCAAACTGCCACGTGAGCAGATCGATCAGCATAGATGAGATCCATGACATCATTAAGCAGTTCGGCCAGGCGGCACGCCGCGCCGAAGAAGCAGGATGCGGGGCAATCTCCCTGCACTGCGCGCATGCGTATATGCTGCCAGGATCCTTCCTGTCACCGCTTCGCAACAAGCGCATGGATGAATATGGCGGAAGCCTTGACAACCGTGCCCGTTTCGTGATCGAGATGATTGAGGAGGCCCGCAGGAATGTGAGCCCTGATTTCCCGATCTTCCTTCGTATCTCCGGAGACGAGAGAATGGTAGGAGGCAACAGCCTTGAAGATATGCTCTACCTGGCACCGAAGTTCGAGGCTGCCGGCGTAAGCATGCTGGAAGTATCCGGCGGAACCCAGTATGAAGGCCTGGAACATATCATTCCTTGCCAGAATAAGAGCAGGGGCGTCAATGTATATGAAGCTTCTGAGATCAAGAAAGTAGTGGGCATCCCGGTATACGCAGTAGGAAAGATCAACGATATACGCTATGCGGCAGAGATCGTAGAACGCGGCCTGGTAGACGGCGTGGCTATGGGACGTCCGCTTCTGGCAGATCCGGACCTTTGCAAGAAGGCAGTGGAAGGCCAGTTTGACGAGATCACTCCATGCGCAAGCTGCGGCGGAAGCTGCATCAGCCGTTCTGAGGCAGCGCCTGAGTGCCATTGCCATATTAACCCAAGGCTTGGCCGGGAGTATGAATTCCCGGATGTGCCTGCCGAGAAGTCCAAGAAGGTACTGGTTATCGGCGCAGGCCCTGGAGGAATGATGGCTGCCGTGACAGCTGCGGAACGCGGCCATGATGTTACGGTATGGGAGGCTGACGACAAAATTGGCGGCCAGCTGAACCTGGCAGTAGTGGCTCCTGGCAAGCAGGAGATGACCCAGTGGATGGTACATCTGAACTATCGCGCGAAGAAAGCAGGCGTGAAGTTTGAATTCAATAAAGAAGCGACGGCAGAAGATGTCAAGGCGCTGGCGCCGGAAGCGGTGATCGTTGCTACAGGCGCGAAGCCG
Source organism: [Clostridium] scindens (assembly GCF_019597925.1). NCBI lineage: Bacteria > Bacillati > Bacillota > Clostridia > Lachnospirales > Lachnospiraceae > Lachnoclostridium > [Clostridium] scindens. The sequence continues at coordinate 379,079 of NZ_CP080442.1, forward strand.
CTGGTTCCTCCGATTAAAGGAACACAGGATTATCCGGTGCTTACCGCCCATGATTTCCTTCGCGGCAAGTTCGTGATTCCGAAGGGACGCGTCTGCGTGCTGGGAGGAGGCGCGGTTGCCTGCGAGACTGCCGAGACAGTCCTGGAGAATGCACGTCCGAATTCTTATACCAGAGGATACGATGCAAGCATCGGAGATATCGATGTCACGCTTGTGGAGATGCTTCCGCAGCTCCTTACCGGCGTATGCGCGCCGAACCGCGAGCCTTTGATCCGCAAGTTAAAGAGCAAGGGCGTACACATCAACGTCAATACCAAGATCATGGAAGTAACAGACCATGAAGTAAAGGTTCAGAGACAGGATGGAACGCAGGAATGGCTGGAAGGATTTGACTATGTCCTCTTTGGCCTTGGTTCCAGAAATTATGATCCGCTTTCAGAGACCCTCAAGGAATTCGTTCCGGAAGTACATGTCATCGGCGATGCCGTAAGGGCGCGCCAGGCAAGCTACGCAATGTGGGAAGGATTTGAGAAGGCATACAGCCTGTAAAAGCGGTTTGAGTAAAAGGAGGCTTAAGAAATGGCAGTGAAGGCAATCTCAGGCAGCGACAAGGATCAGGAACTGATCATTGATACCTTGAAGCATGCCAGAAGGCAGGAGTACACGCCCCAAAGGCTGTGCGAGCTTCAGAAGATCATTGAGACCCAGTATTATTACTGGTGGATCATGGATATGAAGAAAGAAGAATTCTGTCTGGAACTGTTCGATGAAGACTTCCAATACTACTATAATGGCTATCTGGCATCAACCAAGCCAGAAGAACAGGCCAGGACATCCAAATGGGTCAATGCGCCTCTGGCAACGATGCATATGGGCCATCAGCCTCTCGTATGGCTCATGGACGAGAAAAATGCCAGAGGAATCTTCCAGTATGAGGACCACCAGGTCTATCGGGAAAGCGGCGAAGTCGTGGAGACATGGATGGTATACTGTAATGATTTCTGCAAGGATGAAAAAGGAATCTGGCACATCAAGACGATGCGTATGATCAAGCGGCAAGCTGACGGCCGCTACCATGACATCAATCCACCAGAAGGCTGGAAGCCAGAAGAGTGGGATACATGTGATTTTTAAAAAAGGAGACAGGATGAATCTTCGGGGAGATATCATCCTGTCTTTTACTATCCTCTTCCATATAATAATGTAAGTTCTTTTAATTCCTCGGCAAGGGCAGGGCTTAAAGCGTCCTTTTTAAAGCGCCAGCTCCAATTGTCAGAAGCCGTGCCAGGAATGTTCATGCGGGCCGTCGAGCCATAGCCCAGCAGATCCTGCAGCGGAAAGATACTGTAGCGGGCAATGCTCCCAAGGCAGGTACGGATCAGGCAGCGGCCAATCTGCGACGCGTCCTTGCAGCAGGTATAGCGTCGCACCTTTTCCTGACAGTCGGCCGGAAGATGCTGGTACCAGCCGGAAGTGGTGTCGTTGTCGTGGGTACCTGTGTAGCAGACGCAGTCCGGCGAAGTAAACTGATGCGGAAGATAGCTGCTCTCTAAAGTGGAATCAAAAGCGAACTGAAGCACCTTCATTCCCGGGAAATGGAAATGTTCTCGCAGCGCATTGACCTCATCGGTGATGATGCCCAGATCTTCGGCGATAATAGGAAGATCGTCTCCCAGGGCATTCTGGATGGCATTAAAGAGTTCATAGCCAGGAGCCTGCACCCATTGCCCGTTGATGGCAGTCTTCTCCCCGTATTCCACCGACCAGTAGGCCTCAAACCCGCGGAAATGATCGATCCGGAGGATATCAAGGACATCCAGCTGGTGCCGGATTCTGGAGATCCACCAGGTAAAGCCTTCTTCCTTATGGGCATCCCAGGCATACAGCGGATTACCCCACAGCTGTCCGGTGGCAGAGAAGTAATCCGGCGGGACCCCGGCCACCTTGAGGGGATAGCCGTCAGAATCCAGCTGGAAGAGATGCTGGCTGGCCCATACGTCTGCGCTGTCCATGGAAACAAATATGGGAATATCCCCGATAATCCGGATATCCTTTTGATTGGCATATTCTTTCAGGCGCATCCATTCATCAAAGAACAAGAACTGCGTAAATTGGTAGAAGCCAATGGCCTGTGACAGGCGGCTTCGAAGCTGCTCTTTTCTGTCTTCCGTGGGGGTGCGGTATTGCTCATCCCATTCCAGCCAGCTGCGCCCTTCATTTCGTTCCTTGCATGCCATGAACAGAGCATAGTCATTAAGCCAGTAGCCTTGTTCCTGGACGAACCTGTAAAAGCCTTCCTTCAGTTTCTGATTATCATAGCCATCTCTGAGGAATTCCTGATATGCTGCTTCCAGGATATGCTGCTTCCAGGGGATCAGTGTTCCATAGTCTACGCGCTCGTCATCGGAAGCAGGGCAGTCCTCCAGATCCTTATCTCCTACAAGTCCCAGACGCTTTAAGACGGAAGGGCTGATCAAGAGGGGCTGTCCGGCAAAGGCAGAAAAACTCTGGTAAGGCGAGTCTCCATATCCGGTGTGCGTAAGCGGCAGGATCTGCCAGAGATGCTGGCCTGCCGCTGCAAGAAAGTCTACGAATTCGTAGGCAGCCTCTCCAAGATCCCCAATCCCATAGGGCGATGGCAGCGAAGTCGGATGCAGCAGGATGCCGGAGAGTCTTTTTTTATCTTTCATGAGTTTCCTCCTTCTATACTATTTTCATACGAATAGACCTCATTATACTACAAATTTGGTATTTTTCCTAGCATTGCTGTGTATGATGTTAAAGAGAATATGCTCTTATGAGGGATTCTATGAAGAAACGATGGGGAATACTGCTGCTGGCCTTTTGTCTTCTTGGCCTGACGGCGTGCGCCGCAGGAAAGCTGGACACGGAGAAGATACGGGATATTGAATTTACGGTTCTTTCCAAAGAGGAGGTGCCGGAGGAATTCATGACACAGATAGAAGAAGAAAAGAGCGGTCAGATGAAGCTAAACTATGGGGATAAAGGATACCTGTACATAGCCAGAGGATACGGAACCAAGAAGACCACCGGCTATAGCGTGGAAGTTTCCCAATGCTATGAGACCGGGAATTCAGTCGTCCTAAAGACCGGCCTTCAAGGGCCCGGAAAAAAAGAGGAGATTCTTAAGAAGAAGACCTATCCTTACGTGGTAATAAAGATGGAGTATACAGATAAACAAGTAGTATTTAAGTAGGAGGCGCAGATATGGAATATGTAACAAAGCAGATGCAGACTTACAGGACTGGCAAGACCATCACGGACCAGTTCTACATTGATGACGATTATAATGTACCGGACGCGAAAAGCGATGTGAAGAGAGTCATACTTGGCGAGGGAACGCTGGCGGTTGAGGATATGAAGATTGTGGAAAATTATATCCGAGTGGCCGGCAAGCTGAACTTTAAGGTGCTTTATGTGACGGATGAGGGGGAGACACGCCTGTCCTGCCTGGAGGGACGGATTCCATTTGAAGAGATGATCTATCTGGAGCAAGATCCAGTGGGGGATCTGTTCATCCAGTCCTCAAGCGTAGATCTGACCGTCACGGCCATTCATTCCAGAAAATTAAATCTTAAGACCCTGGCTGAGATATCCATCTGCTCCGAAGGACGCAAGGAAGCGGAGATCACTACGGACATTGACAGTGATACGCCCCTTTATAAGCGGCATGAGAGCAAGGAACTGCTTCGGGTATTCACCACGAAAAAGGATACATACCGCATTAAGGAAGAGGTGTCCATCGGCGGAACGAAGGAGAATATCGGCACGCTTCTGTGGACGGAGGTCAATAGCAGGAAACTGGATACGAGGCTTGAGGCGGACGAACTGAAACTTCAGGGCGAACTGCTGCTTTTCTGTTTCTATGAGTCTCTGGATGGCAAGACGGACTGGATTGAACAGACAATTCCATATGAAGGACGTATAGAATGCTATGGAGTACAGGATAATATGTATCACCAGATATATCCGGAACTTACGGATGTGAACATCGACGTGCGGATGGATGAGGATGGAGAAATGCGCCTGATCGGAGTTGAGGCGACCCTGGAAGTACGGCTGATCATATATGAAGAAGAGCAGGTTGATATCCTGTCGGACATCTATTCCCTGGAGCAGGCGTGCACTCCAAGAGTGACAGAAGAGTGGATGGAGCAGCTCCTGCTGCAGAATCACTCCAAATGCAAGGTGACTGAGCAGCTCTCCCTCCCGGAGATCAAAGATGATATCCTGCAGATCTGCCACAGCAGCGCACGAATTCAGATCGAGCGGACGGAACCGGCAGACAATGGGATTCAGATTGAGGGCGTGCTGCACATCAGCTTCTTGTATGTAAAAGCGGATGATACCATACCTTTTGATACATGGCAGGGAATGATACCATTTTCCTATCTGCTTGAAGGCAACGAGACTTCCGCGGATATGGTCTATGGGCTGACTTCTGCGGTGGAGCAGCTCTCTATAGGACTTCTGGGCAGCGATGAGATTGAGATCAAGGCCGTTCTTGCATTTAACAGTTTCTTGAAGAAGCCAGTTCGGATCATGAACATCGAGGAAGTGGAGTTTGCGCCTATTGATATGGAAGAGGTGGAAAGAAGGCCTGGAATTACCGGCTACATCGTGAGAGAAGGCGACGCGCTGTGGGATCTTGCCAAGAGATACAGCACCACGGTAGAAGGAATCATGGAGGTAAACGGACTGGAAAAAGAGGAGATAAAACCAGGGGATAAGATATTGATTTTTAAGGAGAATATGAGTATACTGTAGGTACACTGTATACAAGATACAAGGAGAAAACATATGGATAAACTGGACTTAAAAGCACTGGGAAAGATAAATCTGGGACTGGATGTATTGGGCAAGAGAGAGAATGGCTACCATGACGTACGAATGGTAATGCAGACAGTGTATCTCTATGACCAGATTCGCATTGAGAAGAGGAAGGAGCCGGGAATCAGCCTGTCCACCAACCTGTTCTACCTGCCGGTCAATGAGAATAATCTGGCTTATCGGGCGGCCAGCCTGCTGATGGAGGAATTCCAGATCAAGGAGGGAGTGAAGATCACCCTGGATAAGCATATTCCAGTGGCTGCCGGGATGGCTGGAGGAAGCTCCAATGCAGCAGCAGTCTTATTTGGAATCAACCGTATGTTTTCGCTTGGACTGTCACAGAAAGACCTGATGGAACGCGCAGTGTCGCTGGGAGCCGATGTGCCTTATTGTATCATGAGGGGAACCGTGCTGGCAGAAGGAATCGGAGAGATCCTGACGCCCCTTCCGGATATGCCCAAATGCCATGTCCTGCTCTCCAAGCCGCCGATCAGCGTTTCTACCAAGTTAGTTTATGAGAAGTTGGATTCTTATGACAGTATTGAACATCCGGACATTGATGGAATCATAAAGGGGCTAAAAGATGGGGATATTAAGAAGGTAGCCGCGAGCATGGGCAATGTGCTGGAAAATGTAACCATAGAGGAACATCCGGTCATCGAAGAGATTAAGAACGTGATGCGCAAGGAAGGCGCGCTAAATGCCATGATGAGCGGAAGCGGCCCCACTGTATTCGGGCTGTTCGAAGACAAGAAGAAGGCCAAGAAGGCCGCTGCCAGGATAAAGGAGTTACAATTAGCGAAGCAGGCGTACGTGACCAGCGTACATAATGCAAGGAGGAAATAAATGATGGAACCGAACTTTAAAGTGAATATGAATGAGTACCTGCCTCTACGGGACGTGGTGTTCAATACGCTTCGCCAGGCGATCCTGCGAGGCGAGCTAAAGCCGGGCGAGAGGCTTATGGAGATCCAGCTTGCCAATAAGCTGGGAGTTAGCCGCACGCCGATCAGGGAGGCCATCCGCAAGCTGGAGTTGGAAGGCCTTGTCCTGATGATTCCAAGAAAAGGGGCCGAGGTGGCTGAGATTACAGAGAAGAGCCTAAGAGACGTCCTGGAAGTGCGAAGAGCGTTGGAAGAACTGTCTGTACAGCTGGCGTGCGAGAAGATCACCAAAGAAGAGATACGCGAGCTGGAACGCGTGGCAAAGGAGTTCCAGCAGGTAGTAAAGAGCAGCGATATTACCGAGATCGCGGAAGTGGACGTTCGTTTCCATGATATTATCTATACAGCGACGGATAACCAGAAGCTGATCCAGCTCCTTAACAACCTGCGTGAGCAGATGTATCGCTACCGGGTAGAGTATCTGAAGCGGGACGGCGTGTTTCCTCAGCTTATTGCCGAGCATGAGGCGATCATCCGTCATATTGAGAATAACGAGAAAGAGAAGGCCACGGAGGTCATGTGCAGGCATATTGACAACCAGGTAGAGGCGGTGATCGACGTGATCCGGGCAAAACATAACTAGCAGCTGAATAAAAGGCCTTTCATATGTCAAGACTCCTAATAACAGTGAAGGAGGTACGTTACATATGGAAGGAAAGAAAAATTATTTGGAAAGATATAGAATCAGACAGATCATCTGTGTTATACTTGGAATCTGCATTGCCCTGGCCGCAACGCTGATTCTTACCGCAAGCCGCATGAAGCAGGTGGACGCGAAGGTCGCGCGTACCCAGGAGTCGCTGGCGAAGGAAGTATTCCGCTTCCATGTGCTGGCCAACAGCGACAGCGACGAGGATCAGGCAGTGAAGCTGAAGGTGCGGGACGCAGTCATTACTTATATGAAGGAAAGCATGGATGAAGAGATAGAAGGAAGTACGGATGCAAAGGATACGAAGGAGTGGGCCAAGGCCCATCTGGAGGAACTGGAGCAGGTAGCCGACCGCGTGATCAAAAAGGAAGGATATTCCTATCAGGCGGAGGCGGAAGTGACCACCTGCTATTTTCCAGATAAGCGTTACGGAGACATCCTGTTTCCGCAAGGAGATTACGAGGCGCTCAGGATTAAGCTTGGAAAGGCCCAAGGCCATAACTGGTGGTGCGTCCTGTATCCCAATCTGTGCTTTACCAATTCAACCTGTGCCGTAGTCAGCGATGATGGGAAAGAAGAACTGAAAGAAGCGCTGACGGCAGAAGAATACGAGATGGTTACCGCTACCTCGGACTTTAAGATAAAATGGTTCTTTTTCGGAGAGGATTCCGAAGAGGATTAGGAGAAACATGGAGGCAGTTTTCATGACTGAATTTTTAGTTAGACATTTTGTTAAGAACCACGAAGACGTTGAAAAGGTGTCTGTCCGCACCGCCTATGGAGTATTGGCGAGCGTGGTGGGCATCTTTTGCAACGTTCTTTTGTTTGTGGTCAAGGGGGCTGTAGGATTCTTCCTGCACAGCGTCTCTGTCATGGCAGATGCGTTCAATAATCTGTCGGACGCCGGCTCTTCCGTCGTAGGGCTTGTGGGGGTAAGGATGGCCAGCAAGCCGGCGGATGAGGAGCATCCTTTTGGCCATGGAAGGATTGAATATATAGCGGCGCTTGTGGTATCCTTTCTGGTACTGCAGGTTGGATTTACATTTTTTAAGGATTCCATCCGCAAGATACAGAACCCGGAAGAGTTAAAATTCCAGGCAGTATCCGTCATCATACTGGTGCTGTCCATTGGCGTGAAACTGTGGATGGGCATGTTTAATAAGAAGCTTGGGAAGAAGATTGATTCCAAAGTGATGATGGCTACGGCTACGGATGCCATGGGAGATGTTGTGACGACGACCGCCACCATCGCGTCCGTTTTATTTTTCAGGATTACGGGAATCAATATTGACGGAATCGTAGGAATCGGCGTATCCCTGGTGGTAATGTGGGCCGGAATCGGCATTGCCAAAGATACTTTGGAGCCGCTGATCGGCGAGGCAGTAGCCCCGGAAGAGTATGTGAGGATCAGCAGATTCGTGGAAAAGTATGAGGGAATCGTGGGGAGCCATGACCTGATCGTGCACAATTACGGGCCAGGAAGGAGCATGGCATCCATCCACGCGGAGGTACCCAATGACGTGGACATCGAAGTGTCCCACGAGATCATAGACCGGATTGAGCGGGATGCGGCCAAGCGCCTGGGAATATTCCTGGTAATACATATGGATCCGGTGGAGACGAAGGACGAGCATGTGCTGGAAGTGCGGCATCAGGTGGAACAGATATTGGATGCAGTGGACTCACGCGTGTCCATCCATGATTTCCGCATGGTGGACGGCAAAGAGCAGATCAATCTGATCTTTGACATGGTGGTGCCCTTTGAGTACAGCACGCAGAAACAGAATGAACTGAAGATGACGCTTCGGAAGCTGCTTCAGATGGCAGATAAAAGATACCAGTGCGTTATCACCATTGAAAGGAGTTATGTAGCAAGTGCAAAGGGATAATCAATATACATTTAAAAGCAGGGTAAGATTCAGCGAGGTAGATCACACCAAACGGATCACGCTTCCAGGAATCGTAAACTACTTCCAGGACTGCAGCACCTTTCAGTCGGAAGGGCTGGGACTGGGAGTCGATCACTTCGCAAAGCATAAAAGGGCGTGGATCCTGTCCGCCTGGCAGGTCGTGATCGACAGATACCCTTTCCTGGGGGAAGAGATCAGCGTCAGCACCTGGGCTACCGAATTCAACGGCCTCTATGGGCTTCGTAACTTCTGTATGGAAGATGAAGGGCAGCAGATGACTGCCTGCGCCAACTCGGTATGGGTCTATATGGATATAGAAAAGGGAAGGCCGGCAAAGCCGGGAGAAGACGAGACGAAGGCATACGGAGAAGGGGAGCCTCTCAAGATGGAGTATGCGCCCAGGAAGATCGCGCTTCCAAAGGATGCAGAGCCTATGGATGCATTTCCGGTAAGGAAATATCATATCGATACCAATGAACATGTCAACAACTGTCAGTATGTGCAGATGGCTTTGGAAGTGCTGAAAGAACGGATGGAAGTACGGCAGCTGCGGGTAGAATACAAGAGATCGGCCGTATATGGGGATGTCATTTATCCCCGGACAGCGTATGAAAAAGACCGGACGGTAGTGGAACTGTGCGATGAAGCAGGAAAGCCCTACGCAGTCGTAGAACTAAAGTAAGGGCAAGGGCTTAAGAAGGAGGAAAGCATGACATTAGAAGAAGGATTAGGAACAAAAAAGACGCTTATGGTGGTAAAAGAGGTGGAATTCGGCGTATACCTGGGGAATAGCCAGGAGAAGGTACTACTGCCGAAAAAACAGGTGCCGGAAGGCGTGGAGGTGGGAGATCCGATCGAAGTATTCCTGTATAAGGATTCTTCGGACAGGCTGATCGCCACCACCAACGAGCCAAAGATCATGCTGGGAGAACTGGCAGTACTTACCGTTGCCGCGACGGGAGGAATTGGCGCATTTCTGGACTGGGGGCTGGAGAAGGATCTGCTGCTTCCCTTCCGGGAGCAGACGGCGCCGCTTAAGAAGGGGGACCAGATCCTGGTAGCCCTATATATCGACAAGTCGCAAAGACTGTGCGCCACCATGAAGGTCTACGAAAGGCTGCGTACGGATTCTCCTTATAAAGTGGATGACCAGGTGGAAGGAATCATCTATGAGTTAAGCGATAATTTCGGCGTATTCGTAGCAGTGGACAATCTCTATTCCGCGTTGATACCTAAGAGGGAAGCCTTTGGGAAGCTTAGAGTGGGAGACAGAGTAAAAGCAAGGGTTGTAAAAGTAAAAGAGGACGGAAAATTAGATCTCAGCGTGAGGGAGAAGGCATTTCTGCAGATGGATGTGGACGCGGACTTGATCATGAAGCGGATGGAAGAATATGGCGGAAGCCTGCCTTTTACCGATAAGGCAGACCCGGAACTGATCAAGAAGGAGTTTGACTTAAGCAAGAACGCGTTCAAGCGCGCAATTGGCCGCCTTTTAAAAGAGGGAAAGATAGAAATTCGTGAAAAAAGCATTGAAATCCTTAACAAATAGTTTATAATAAGGGGCGAAGGATTGAAAATTGGAAAGGAGATTGGTAGAAGATGAAAGTACAGAACATCACAGACGTAGATAAGTTTTTTAAGGTAGTTGACCAGTGCAAAGGCAGGGTCGAGTTAGTAACAGGCGAGGGAGACAGGCTGAACTTAAAGTCCAAACTGTCCCAGTATGTGTCTATGGCGAATATTTTCTCTAATGGAGAGATTCCGGAGTTAGAGATTATTGCATATGAGAAGGAAGATATCGACAAGCTGGTGAACTTTATGATCAATGGCGAGTAACAGGCCTGGGCTTGACGATGATATAAGCAGATAGCAGAAATGATTGCTGCCAATGGAAGAATTAATCCATTGGCAGTTTTTTTGTCTGCTTTTTAAATAATGAATGCTTAAGATTACTCCGGAGACTGGAGGACAGACCAGGTATCTACAGAGGCGGTAATCACTTCATCGATACGTCCCGCGTCCTTTGTCTCAATGATATCTACAATATTCTTGTGTACCTTATAGACAATGCCTCCATGCTGATGCTTATGCGTTGCCGTGATGGATGGCTCCATAAAGTCTATGACGAAATTATAGATCCGTTCCGCCAGCAGGTTGCAGGACGCCTTCCCGAGCAGTCGGTGGAATTCCAGGTCATTTTCCCTTAATTTTTCCGGATACGCGCCGAACTTCATCAACATGCCAAGCTCATCCAGATTATCTTTCAGCGCCCGTCTTTCACGCTGGTTCTCATCGTAATGCTTCAATATTAATTCCAGAATATTAATCTCGAATATATGGCGGAATTCGTAAATGTCGTCAATATTCGGATTCACAGTAAAAAAACTGAACAGAAAGGAATCCAGAATGCTGTTTGCCGGAGTCTCGCATACATAAGTGCCATTGCCGACACGGATATCGATCAGGCCAAAGGCAGAGAGTATTTTCATGGCTTCCCTTACAGAGCCGCGGCTTACCCCCAGGCCTTCGGATATTTCCAGCTCGCTGGGCAGCTTGTCCCCAGGCTTTAGCCGGCGGTCGATCAGCAGCTGCTTAATATTATTGACGACAATGTCAACTGCAGATTCGCGCTTGCTGGCTTTCTCATAGAAGATGGACATGGTTTACCTCCGATGTTTCTATTTTCGATGTATCTATATGTATTAATCTACCATAAACAAAGATAAAACGTCAAATGATTTATTGTAATATTATATTGAAAATATGACAATATTTTGCTTATAATTCGAAAATATATGAAAAATGCTAATTATTTGTCTCGAAAAATGAAAAGTATTGACAGATTATACAAAATGTGATATACATTAAACATCAAATGTTTAATTATATACAATAGAGAACAAAGTAGAAAAGGACTGTTTCAAGGAGGAGAAAAATGAAGAAAAAAATCGTGAGTATTCTACTGTGCCTGACGCTTGTAGCATGCATGGCAGCAGGATGCGGAGAAAAGAAGGCAGAAGATGGCGGCAAAAGCGAGGCAAAAAGCAGTGAGTCCAAGTCGGATGGAGATGCCGTGGTCAAAAAAGGAGATTATGTAATCGGCCTTTCAAATTCATACTTTGGCAATACCTGGAGAAAGCAGATGGTAGAAGCATTTACCAATTCAGCCGAGGAAGCCAAAAAAGCAGGATATATCTCTGACTATGAGATCCAGAATGGGGATAATACGGTGAATTCCCAGATTGCCCAGATTAACAGCTTTATATTAGAAGGCGTGGATGCCATCTGCATATGCGCGGCATCGCCAACGGCGCTTAACAGTACGATCCAGAAGGCTTTGGACGCTGGTATTACAGTCGTTGCCTTCGACTCTATCGTAGACTTGGATGGCGTATATACAATGGACTATCCTTGGGAGCAGATCGGCAAGGACAGCGTGAATTATGTTGGAGAGCAGCTGGATGGCAAAGGAAACGTGGTAGTCGTAAGGGGCGTCTCAGGCGCTGCTCCTGACCAGGGAATATATGCCGGCATCACAGAGGCGATGAAAGACTATCCTGATCTAAAGATCGTGCAGGAAGTGATTGGCGAGGCCAGTGCAACAAAGACCCAGGAAGAACTGACAAAGGTCATGGCTTCTCTTCCTGACGTGGATGCAGTAATTACCCACTGCGGCGGCGATGCCATCGGCGCGGTAAATGCATTTGACCAGTCCGGCAAAGATATGCCTATCATTATTGGAGATAACACGGCGGAATATATTAACTGGTGGCTTGAGCAGGACGGATATGAGACTCTCAGCCAGGGCTCCACGCCAGGCTGCGGCGCGGCTGCGTTCTGGACCGCGCTGGATATCCTCAACGGATATGATGTACCGGAAGAGATGATGTTAAGCGTACCACATATAACCAAAGACAATGTAGGCGAATATAAAGGAATGAAGGCCGGAACCTTCGTATCACCTGACTTTACAAACGAATACGTAATCGAGAATATCATTGACGCATCTAAATAGAAGGACGGTGAACGACTTGAGGGAAATCTTTCTTGAAGGAAAAGACCTGTTGAAGGTGTATGGCCCTACAACAGCCGTTAATCATCTGGACATCAATGTCTACCAGGGCGAGGTTCTAGCCCTGGTAGGCGGAAATGGTGCCGGAAAGAGCACGCTGACAAAGATACTATCGGGAGTCATTAGCAGCGACTCCGGAAGCATTAAGATTCTTGGAGAAGAGATCAATCTGAATAAATACACGCCTGCCACAGCACGTTCAAAGGGAATCCGGGTGGTGCATCAGGAACTGTCCTTATGCAAGAATCTGACAGTATACGAAAATTTCTATATTGAGCAGTATCAAAGATTTCAAAAAGGGAACCCAAAGTGGAGAGATGAAGCGAGAGAAATGGCCAGGCAGGCGCTTGACCGGGTGTTCCCGGATCACGGAATTGATGTAGGGGCAGGACTTGCGACTTTAAGCATTGCCCAGCAGCAGATGGTGGAGATCGCAAGGGCAACCAGCGATCCGGATGTCAAGATGATGGTGCTGGATGAGCCGACTTCATCTCTTCCGGCAAGACAGACGGAACAGCTGCAGGATTACATCAAGAAGAGCGCCAGGGAACAGAAGATTGCCTATATCTACATATCCCACAGATTGAAAGAGATCATGTTTCTGGCTGACTATATATACATTATGCAGAATGGGGCCCAGAAGTATCAGTGCCCCATAGGTGAGACGGATGAAGACGATATTGTGGAGCGTATGGGGGATGGAGCGGTTGAGAAGAAGGCAGGGATATTTCTGGCTCCTGAACTGAACAAGAATACCAGGGTGAGTTTTCACGATTATTCTTCCAAGCATTTAAAGAATGTGACAAAGGAAATGTACGGCGGAGAGATCGTTGCTATTACCGGATTAGAAGGCAATGGGCAGCTGGAGCTGATCCAGGAGATCTTTTACCAGGCAAAGAAGAAAAGGCCCGGGCTTCAGATCAGTGGAAAAGTAGCTTATGTTGCCGGAGACAGGAAGAAGGAAGGCATCTTCCCGCTGGGATCGATCAAAGACAATATGATTGTCTCCAAGATCGCGGATTCTGCGCTGTTTAAGCCCATATCCATGGGAAATGTAGATCAGGCGGTCACGCACTGGAACCAGAGGCTAAAGACAAAATGCGCGTCTACCGATGACCTTATCACGATGCTGAGCGGGGGCAACCAGCAGAAGGTGCTGATTGGCCGGGCGCTGGCTGTAGATGCGGATATTATTTTGCTGGATGATCCGACCCGGGGCGTAGATATCGGGACGAAGCTGGAATTGTACGAAGTATTCCGGGAGGCAGCCAAGGCGGGAAAACTAGTCATCTGGAAGACCTCGGATGACGCGGAACTGGAATATTGCACCCGCCTGCTGGTTATGAATAATGGGACAATTGCCGGGGAGTTCAGCCATGAAGAATTTGATCATTCTTCCATGCTTAAAGTCGCTTTCCGTAACAATAAGGAGAAGGCGGACAACCTGGAGAAAAGGAAGGCCAAGACACCCAGGCTTTATTTATTTTCACTGATTTCCATGCTTGTCCTGTATATGGTCTGCGGGTTCATGTCTCCTTCTATTTTCTCTAAGTTCGGGGTTGAACTTCTGGCGGTAGGCTTTGCGCCATTCGTGTTTGCGGCCTTGGCCCAGACATTTATCATCGGCCTTGGGCATATCGACTTGGGAGTAGGGGCGTTCATGGGGCTTGTGAATGTCATCTGCGCCACGATTCTGGATCAGAGCACCGGCCTTGGGCTTCTGTGCCTGGCAGGCCTGATTATTGCATACTCCTGCATGGGACTCGTGATATACCTGCGGGATGTGCCGCCAATCATCGTGACCTTGGGCATGTCTTTTGTATGGACGGGAATCGCATATGTGCTGCAGGACGTTCCAGGGGGACATGTTCCGGAATGGATGGTCCATATATTTAACTTCAACAACCCAATTCTGCAGGGCGTGCTGGTATGGCTGGTTCTATTTATCGTAGCAGCGATATTCATATACCGCTCCAGATATGGCACGGCTCTCCGGGGATTTGGAAACAATGAGAATGCAATGCGCAACAGCGGATGGTCTAAGGCGAAGGCATACTGGACCACCTACATGATCGCGGGAACCTTTGCGGCCATGGGGGGAATTGCCCAGTCTGTGATCACGGGCGCATCCGACGTTAATGCATCTGCTACATATACCATGCTGACCGTGGCAGCCGTAATTATCGGGGGCGGCTACTTCTCCGGAGGCGTGGTGACGCATATAGGCGCGGTATTCGGAGGCATCTCCCTTACCATGATCAGCGTGCTTCTGGGCCTTCTGAAGGTCAGCACGGATTATACCGCGACAATCCAGGGGCTTGTCCTGATTATCATATTGTCTTTAAGACTGATTAGAAAGGAGAAGCTGCAGTGATGAAAAAGGTAAAAAAATATATTCGAGAAAATAACTGGCTGTGGGCGGCAGCAGGCGCCTTTCTGCTCTGGCTGATCATGGGGCTTACGTCCGGCAGGCTGAATGTGGAGAGTTTCCTTTCCAATGCGTATATCGCCTCTTTTCTGGTCATCTTGTCTTTTGGACAGATGCTGGTAGTGACATCCGGACGAGGCGCCATTGATTTGTCCATCCCGGGCGTACTTACGCTGATGGCTTTTATATCCATGAGCATTATGGACGGGGAGGATAAGAATGTCCTTCCGGCAATTCTGGCAGTGATCGCGGTGGCCGCGGTGATCGGAATCCTGAACGGGCTTATGGTAATCTATCTCCAGATACCGGCAATCATCGCCACCATGGCAATGAACTATATCCTGACCACGGCAGCCCTCCTGATCAATAAGAACTTTTCCGTGTTCGGGACAGCGCCGATGCTGGATAAGCTGATCAAGGCAAGGATATTTGGCGTACAGCTGATCATCTTTCTTGTGATACTATTGGCGGTATTGTTCTGGTTCCTTCTTAATCGTACCTCTTATGGCAAGTCGCTGGTGACCATCGGGCAGAATAGAGAAGCGGCAGGACTTGCGGGAATCAAGGTGAATAAGGTGGAAATACTTACCTATGTATTCAGCAGCGTTCTGGCTGCCATAGGTGGCGTGCTGATCGCGGCCAGGGTGGGAAACGCGATCCTGGGAATGGGGGATGACTATACCTTAGAGACCGTAGCGAGCATCGTCGTAGGCGGCACACTAATATCCGGAGGAAAGGCCAATGTCCCAGGCACGCTGGCAGGCTGCCTTTTCCTCGGGCTGATCGTGACGGCAATGCAGATCATGGGCTTTTCAGTGGGAGCGCAGAATATAGCCAAAGGCGCGCTGATTATCGTGGTGCTTCTGCTGGGAGCCGGCAGCAAAGAAACAGGAGGCAAGTAATGATTATTGATGTTCACGGGCATCTCGGAGAAGATGTCGTATTTGACGAGCAGCAGACAGAAGAACAGCTGCTGGACGCGTATAAGAAGAACGGCGTAGATGGAGCAATCATACAGCCATATCTGCCCAGAATCTATATGGAAGACCATGTACGGATCCATGACAGAATCTATGAGATGACAAAATGCAAAGAGAAAAGGTTCTGGGGGATGGCGTCTATCAACCCCCACTTCAGGCCAGAAGAGTATGATAAAGAGGCTGTCCGATGCATTCGGGAACTAAAATTCGTAGGCATCAAGATTACGCCGATCGGTCATGCCTGCCATCCTTCCTCGAAAGACGCCATGCACGTCTGGGAGGTGTGCAGGGAACTGAAAGTTCCGCTTATGATCCATACAGGCGCAGGAATTCCATTTTCTGATCCTATGAGCGTGGAAAAGGCGTTGAGAAGTTTTCCTGATGTTCCATGCATCCTTGCCCATGCAGGTTCGGAGATGCACCATCAGCAGGCAGCGTATCTTGCCGCGAAGTATGAGAATGTGTATCTGGAGCCAAGCTGGGTGGGAGTGATTGGCGTTATGAATATGATCAGGCAGGTAGGCTGTGACAAGATTATGTTCTCGTCTGATAATATATACCAGATTCCAGTGGAACTGGCAAAATACCGCTCTGTCATAAAAGAGGAAGAAGAACTTGAAAAGGTACTGTATAAAAACGCTGCCAGGGTCTATGGGCTAGACGTGGACTAAAGGCAGGAACCAAAAATCCGGCTATCATCCGCTCGGGGGCGTGATAGCCGGATTCTTTTAATCTTGGAGCAAGTCATACCAGATATCAATCGTTTGTTTGATGCATTCCTCGATATCATCATAGGCTTTTGATTCGATGATGTGATAGATCTGAGAGTGTGCCTTGTATACATACTCCCCATTCTGGTGCTTATGGGTATGAGAGATGGATGCACGGAAAGAATCCATGACAAAATAGTATATTCTGGACGCCAGTGCGTTGCAGCTGGCTTCGCCGAGAATATGGTGGAAGTCCATATCATTTTTCAAAATCTTTTCAGGGGCAGCGCCCTCCTGGATCAGTGCGTCCAGTTCCTTGAGATTTTCCCGCAGGGAATTACGCTGTTCCTGGTTTTCGTCATAGTGGTCGATCGCAAGGCGTACGATATCGGTTTCAAATATACGCCGGAATTCATAGAGGCTTGTGAGATCGGGGTTGGTGATGAAGTATGTAAACAGCAGGGAATCCAGCAGCTCGCTGCTGGGCGAATCGCTGACATAGGTTCCGTTTCCGACGCGTATATCAATCAGCCCAAAAGCCGAGAGGATCTTCATTGCCTCGCGCACAGAGCCGCGGCTTACGCCAAGCCCTTCGGATATCTCCAATTCATTAGGAAGTTTGTCACCCGGGAGCAGCTTCTTATCTGCCAAAAGCTGCTTGATGCTGTTTACGACAATATCTACAGCAGACTCTCTCTTCGTGGCTTTAAATAGATTATCCATATATGTAACTTCCTTTCCGTAATTTTAGGCTAGAGATAGAAAAATAAGGATGTATTGTAAAAAAATAACAGTTTCTGTATTTCATTATAACGGTGCATTAATATAACGTCAAACGATTAATTGCTAATTTGTCTAAAAATGTTGACAAAACAACACTCATATGATATATATTAAACATCAGATGTTTGATGTTGATTCAATCAATGTTAAACAAATGGAGTATATAATTACATTTGATAATCTTGAATACGAGGAGGAATTCTTTATGAATAGGGAAGAACTGAAGGCGACTGCAGACCGTCTCCGTCTGGTGGCGGTTGATATGGTCTACAGAGGAAAGGACGGACATCCGGGACCAGCGCTGTCTATCGCGGATATTGTGGCGACATTATTCTTTGATAAGATGCGCATAGATCCAAAGAATCCCGGATGGGAAGACAGAGACCGCTTCATCCTGTCAAAAGGACATGCATGTCCGATCTATTATGCAGCCCTGTCAGAGAGAGGATATTTCGGAGAGAAGGTAGATGACTTCAGGCTCAGGGAGCTGGGCAGCAAGTTCCAGGGTCATCCGGTAATGAACAAGACGCCGGGAGTCGATATGACATCCGGATCACTGGGAAATGGAATCGCTATCGGAGCAGGGATGGCAATTGCCGGTAAATACAGAAAAAAGGATTACGATGTATTTGTGATTGCCGGAGATGGAGAACTCCAGGAGGGAATCTGCTGGGAAGGAATTAACCTTGCAGCAGCAAAGAAGCTGGATCATATGATTGTATTCGTGGACAAAAATGGATGGCAGAGCGGGGGTTCTGTGGAAGAGACGATAGGATCCAACAATATAGCAGAAAGGTTCGCTGCATTCCAGTGGCACACCCAGGAGATTGACGGCCATGATATTGATGCGATCAGAAAAGCCATTGACAATGCAAGGGCAGAAAAAGGACGGCCAAGCGTTATCGTATGCAACTGCATAAAAGGAAAGGGACTCCCATTTATGGAGAACAACAATGCATGGCACAAAGGTGTTCCTTCAGATGAGCAGTATAAAGAGGCAGTAAGAATCTTAGGAGGTGTTCAGTAATGGCAGAGTTTAAAGGGACGAGAGAAGCATTCGCGCAGGCATTGATAGATCTGGCTGCCGAGAATGACAAGATCATGTTCGTGTCACCGGACTCATTGAAAGCAATGCGTGCCACGGAGTTTGCAAAACTGCATCCGGAACAGTATGTGGAGACGGGAATCTCTGAGCAGGGAGCGGTAGACGCGGCCGCAGGGCTTGCATCAGCAGGACTGGTCCCATTCGTCGGAACCTATGCGGGATTTCTGACCATGAGGGCTTGCGAGCAGATGAGGACCTTTGTCGCATATCCAAATCTGAATGTAAAGTTTGTTGGAATCAACTCCGGCCTGCTGGGAGGAGAAAGAGAGGGCGTGACCCATCAGTTCTACGAGGATCTTGGCATTCTGTCCAATATCCCCAATTATACGATCCTGACGCCGGCGGACGCGGCACAGACCTACCATGCGGTAAAAATGGCGGCTAAGATTGACGGGCCGGTCTATGTACGGGCAGGAAGCGGACGGGAGCCGGATGTCTATGATAAAGAGACGCCTTTTGGCGAGGAAGGAATCCGGATATTGAAAGAATATGGGAATGACGCGCTTCTTCTATCCAGCGGATTCGTGCTTGACCGCGTGCTCCTGGCGGCGGAACTGCTGAAAAGCCAGGGAATCAACGTGACGGTAGGAGATGTAAATATATTATATGGAAAGAACCCTTCCAAGATATTAGAAGCCATAGCAGGAGCCAGGAAGATCGTAACAGTGGAAGACCACAATGTAAATGGCGGGCTGGGGGCCTATATCAGCCGGCTGACAGCGGAAAACGATCCCAAGATCGTTAAGAGGATCGGCCTTTCTACTTTTGGAGAGTCAGGGCCAGCCAAGGAATTGGCAGACGCTTATGGGTTTGCGCCCGAAGATATCGCAAAGACGGTGGCGCAGTTGTAATAACTTGGAACTAGGGAAAAGAGGTAGAAAAGATGAGCAAAATCGTAGTAAGTGTAATTGGAGCAGGCGGAAAGATGGGGGCAAGAACTAGTAATAACCTTGCCAAGAAGCCAGATGAGTTTGAACTGCTTATGGCAGAGGCGTCTGAAGCCGGAATAAAAAGTATCAAAGAGCGGGGATTTGAGCCGGTACCGGTAGAGGTGGCGCTGGCGAAGTCGGATGTAGTGGTATTTGCGGTTCCGGATACGTTGATCGGGAAACTGTCGGCGGAGTATGTTCCTCAGCTGAAGGCAGGAACCGGCTTCATTATTCTGGATCCTGCGGCAGCAGTTGCCAGGGAACTGACATTACGGGATGACTGTACGTTCGCCGTGGCGCATCCTTGTCATCCATCTTATTTTATCGACCAGGATACCTATGAGGCGCGCCAGGACAGGTTCGGCGGCTGCGGCGGCAGGCAGGACATCGTAATGTCCAAGATCCAGGGAGATGACGAGCGCTTTGCGCAGTGCGTGGAAGTGGCGAAGCAGATGTATGCCCCGGTAGAGCATGCATATGTAATGTCATCCGAGCAGATCGCGTTCCTGGAACCAACGCTGGTTGAACTTCTGGGGGCGACGTGCCTGTATGCCATGGCAGAGACGGTAGAGGAGGCTGTGAAAAGGGGAATCCCAAAAGAAGCGGCAGTCTCTTTCCTGACAGGACATATCTATAACCTGTCCGCCAATTTCCTTGGCTACATACCGGGAAATCCTCCGGTGTCTGATGCGTGCAAGGTTGCCATCGGTCTGGGAAACAGGCTGGTAATGCGTGAGGACTGGAAGCAGATTTGGAAGGATGATGTGCTTGACAAGGTGATCGCAACCATGCTTCATCCTGAGAATCCACAGATATAAGGGGGAAAACAATATGAAGATCGTAGTGTTAGATGGCTATACGCTGAATCCGGGAGACTTGGACTGGAAAGGGCTTGAGGAATTCGGGGAATGCAAGATATATGACAGGACTCCGATCCAGGACACCCAGGAAATAATCAGAAGAATCGGGGACGCGCAGGCAGTGTTTACAAATAAGACGCCTCTGCCCAGAGAAGTGTTTGAAACTTGCGGGAATATAGAATTTGTCGGCGTTCTGGCAACGGGATATAATGTGGTGGACATCGAGGCGGCAAAGGAAAGAAATATCCCGGTTTCCAATATTCCTACCTATGGAACTGCTGCAGTGGGACAATTCGCGATCGCGCTTCTGCTGGAGATATGCCATCATATCGGCTATCACAGCAAGGCAGTGCGGGAAGGAAAATGGGCCCGGAATCCGGACTGGTGCTTCTGGGACTATCCTCTGATCGAACTGGATCAAAAAACAATGGGAATTATCGGTTATGGCAGAATCGGGCAGTCTACGGGAAGGATCGCGCAGGCGCTGGGAATGCGCGTGCTGGCATATGATTCCTGCCAGAACCCGGAACTGGTATCCGATACCTGCCGATATGCCGCTTTGGATGAACTGCTGGAATGTTCCGACGTTATCGCGCTGCATTGCCCGCTGTTCCCAGAGACTGAGAAGATTATCAATAAAGATACGATTGCCAAGATGAAGGACGGCGTGATCATCCTGAACAACTCCAGAGGACCGCTGATTGAAGAGCAGGATCTGGCGGACGCGTTGAAGAGCGGAAAAGTAGCGGCAGCCGGACTGGATGTGGTGTCCTCTGAGCCGATCAAAGAGGATAATCCATTGCTTCAGGCGCCAAACTGCCTGATAACGCCGCATATCTCATGGGCTCCGAAAGAATCAAGGCAGAGGCTGATGGATATAGCAGTCGGAAACCTGCGGGCATTCCTTGCAGGAGCGCCAGAGCATGTAGTAAATAAATAGCGTAGTTTTATTCACAATGCCATGATGAATTTAAACTAAAGGCGAATCCCTTCCGGCACAGTCTGCCGGGAGGGATTCGCGTGTAAGAAAAAGGAACTTCCCCAAAACAAGGTTTTTTGGTATAGTATAAAGATACAGGACAGTCAACGATGTTTACAGATAGAAAGTGGGAAGGGATATGAGTTTTGCACATCTTCACGTCCATACAGAGTATAGTCTGCTGGACGGTTCCAACAAAATAAAAGAATGTGTTTCCAGAGTTAAGGAACTGGGAATGGACAGCGTAGCGATCACGGATCATGGCGTCATGTTCGGCGTTATTGATTTTTACAGGGCTGCCAAGGCCGTCGGCATCAAGCCGATCCTGGGCTGCGAGGTCTATGTGGCGCCAGGCTCCAGGTTTGATAAAGAAGCAGTGGGAAGCGGGGACGACAGGTATTACCATCTGGTTCTTCTTGCGGAGAATGATCTGGGCTATCACAATCTGATGAAGATCGTATCCCGGGGATTTACCGAGGGATATTATTATAAGCCTCGTGTGGATATGGAGATCCTGAAGGAGTTCCACGAAGGCATCATTGCCCTCAGCGCCTGCCTCGCGGGAGAGGTGCAGAAGAATATTGTCCGCGGGATGTATGAAGAGGGAAAGGCAGCAGCATTAAGATACCAGGAGATATTCGGGGAAGGAAATTTCTTCCTGGAATTGCAGGACCACGGGATCCAGGAACAAAAACTGGTGAACCAGTCGCTGCTTAGGATGGCAAAGGAGACGCAGATTGGACTGGTGGCCACCAATGACGTCCACTATACTTACGCGGAGGATGAGAAGGCCCATGATATCCTCCTGTGCATCCAGACCGGCAAGAAGGTGGCGGATGAAGACCGCATGCGTTATGAGGGCGGCCAGTACTACATCAAGTCGGAAGAAGAGATGAAAACACTCTTCCCTTATGCCCTGGAGGCTCTTGAGAATACGCAGAAGATTGCGGACCGCTGCAATGTAGAGATCGAATTCGGCGTGACCAAGCTGCCGAAATACGATGTCCCGGAAGGCTATACTTCCTGGGAATATCTGAATAAATTATGCTACGACGGATTAAAGGAGCGTTATCCGGACGGGGAAGAATCCTTAAAGGAGCGGCTGGAGTACGAATTATCCGTAATCAAGTCCATGGGATATGTGGATTATTTCCTGATCGTGTGGGACTTTATCAAATATGCCAGGGACCATGATATCATGGTGGGTCCGGGAAGAGGGTCGGCGGCGGGCAGCATCGTGTCGTATACCCTTGGAATTACCAGTATCGACCCTATCAAGTACCAGCTGCTGTTTGAGCGTTTCCTGAACCCGGAACGCGTATCCATGCCCGATATTGACGTGGACTTCTGCTTCGAGCGCAGGCAGGAGGTCATCGACTATGTAGTGGAGAAATATGGATCCGACCGGGTGGTGCAGATCGTCACCTTTGGTACGATGGCTGCCAGAGGCGTTATAAGGGACGTAGGAAGGGTTATGGACCTGCCTTATGCATTCGTGGACGGTATTGCGAAAATGGTGCCTACAGAGTTGAATATTACGCTTGAGCGGGCATTGACGGTTAACCCGGAATTCAAAAGAATGTACCAGGAGGACGAGCAGGTCAGGGAATTGATTGATATGTCCAAGAGGCTGGAAGGACTTCCCAGGCATACATCCATGCATGCGGCCGGAGTAGTCATCAGCCAGAAGGCGATCGATGAGTATGTGCCCCTGTCTTTGGGATCTGACGGCTCTGTCACCACCCAGTTTACCATGACTACGCTGGAAGAACTGGGGCTGCTTAAGATGGACTTCCTGGGGCTACGGACACTGACCGTGATCCAGGACGCGGTCAAGCTGGCAAGCCACTCCTCTGGCAAAGACATTAATATGGAACAGATCGACTATAATGATAAGGCAGTGCTGGACTCCATAGGAACGGGGCGTACGGATGGCATATTCCAGCTGGAAAGCGGCGGGATGAAGAGTTTCATGAAGGAGCTAAAGCCACAGAACCTGGAGGATATCATTGCCGGCATCTCCTTATACCGTCCGGGCCCGATGGATTTCATACCGCAGTATATCAAGGGAAAGAACCATACGGATAACATCACTTATGACTGCCCTCAGCTTGAGCCGATCCTTGCCCCTACCTATGGCTGCATCGTCTACCAGGAGCAGGTCATGCAGATTGTGCGGGATCTGGCAGGATACACGCTGGGACGAAGCGACCTGCTGCGGCGTGCCATGTCCAAGAAAAAAGGCGATGTCATGAAGAAGGAGCGCCAGAGCTTCGTGTACGGCAATGAGGCCGAGGGGGTTCCCGGCTGCATCGCCAATGGAATTGATGAAAAGACGGCCAATAAGATCTATGATGAGATGATTGATTTCGCCAAATATGCTTTTAATAAATCCCATGCGGCCGCCTATGCGGTGGTATCCTATCAGACGGCATGGCTGAAGTATTACTATCCGGTGGAGTTCATGGCGGCCCTTATGACATCCGTCATTGAAAATCCGGGGAAAGTATCAGAATATATCTATACCTGCCGCCAGATGGGAATTGAGATCCTGCCCCCGGACATTAACAAGGGAGAGGGGAGCTTCTCCGTAGATAACGGCAATATCCGCTATGGACTGGCGGCCATCAAGAGCATCGGCAAGCCGGTCATCCAGGCGATATTGACAGAACGGGAGGCCAGAGGGGAATTCAAGAATATGAAGGATTTCATCGAACGTCTCTCTGGTAAAGAAGTCAACAAGCGTACGATCGAAAGTTTTATCAAGTCAGGCGCATTTGACAGCCTGGGCGGGACCAGGAAGCAGTTTATGGTCATCTACGTGCAGATTCTGGATCAGGTCAACCAGGAAAGAAAATATTCCATGACCGGACAGATGTCTCTGTTCGATATGGTGGATGAGAATCAGAAGGCAGAGTTTGACATTCCACTTCCGGATGTGGGAGAGTACGAGAAGGAAACGAAGCTGGCATTTGAAAAAGAAGTGCTGGGCGTGTATCTTAGCGGCCATCCCATGGAAGAATATGAAGAGAAGTGGCGAAAGAGCATATCCAAGACCACCCTGGATTTCCAGCTGGTAGAAGATACCGGGCACACCAAGGTTTTAGACGGCGCCAGGGAAATTATTGGAGGAATGATCACCGACAAGACCATCAAATATACGAAGAATAATAAAGTAATGGCATTCGTGACCTTGGAAGACATGCTGGGATCGGTCGAAGTGGTGGTGTTTCCAAAGGATTATGAGAAAAATCAGCAGTACCTGAATGAGGACAGCAAAGTATTCATAAAGGGGAGGGTATCCGAGGAAGACGATGCCCCCAGCAAGCTGATCTGCGAGTCGGTGATTCCCTTTGAGCAGACGAAGCGGGAATTATGGCTTCAGTATGGCAGTAAAGAAGAATATCTGGCGGAAGAGGCACAGCTTCTGGAACTGATCAAGGACTCTGACGGACAGGATGCGGTGGTCATCTACTGCCGGAAAGAGAAGGCGGTAAAACGGCTCGGGGCCGGCCGGAGCGTAAGCGCGGATGCCCGTCTGTTAAGCAGATTGACGAATTATCTGGGGGAATCTTGTGTAAAAGTTATAGAAAAACCCATTGAAAACATTCGTTAATTCATGTACAATGTAGCACGAGGATAGTAAGGAATTAAGAAGAACGCTAATACAATGGAGGAATTAAGATGGCAGAGAAAATAATTCGTACGATAGGCGTATTGACAAGCGGCGGGGACGCGCCGGGAATGAATGCGGCAATTCGTGCGGTAGTCAGGACGGCATTAGGAAAAGGACTGAAAGTAAGGGGCATCAGGAGAGGATACCAGGGCCTTTTAAATGAAGAGATTATTGACCTGTCAGCCAGAGATGTATCCGACACCATCCAGCGCGGCGGCACGATTCTTCAGACAGCGCGCTGCGACGAGATGCGCACAGAAGAAGGACAGCAGAAGGCGGCGGCTATCTGTAAGAAATATGGAATTGACGGGCTTGTAGTGATCGGAGGAGACGGTTCCTTTAAGGGCGCCCAGAAACTGGCGAACTTAGGAATCAACACAATCGGCTTGCCGGGGACCATCGATCTTGATATCGCCTGTACAGAATATACGATTGGATTTGACACGGCAGTGAATACGGCAATGGAAGCGATCGACAAGGTACGCGACACTTCTACTTCCCATGAAAGATGCTCTATCATCGAGGTAATGGGTAGAGATGCCGGATATCTGGCACTGTGGTGCGGAATTGCGAACGGCGCGGAGCGTATCCTGATGCCGGAAGAGCATGATTATAACGAAGAGGCGATCGTTGCCGATATCCAGGAATGCCGGAAGCGTGGAAAGAAGAACTATATCATCATCAATGCAGAAGGCATTGGCGATTCCATGAACATGGCGAAGAGAATCGAAGAGGCGACAGGCATGGAGACAAGGGCAACAGTGCTTGGACACATGCAGCGCGGCGGAAGTCCGACCTGCAAGGACAGAGTCTATGCATCCATCATGGGAGCGCTGGCTGTGGATCTGCTTGAACAGGGCAAGACGAACCGCGTGGTTGGATACAAGCACGGAGAATACGTTGATTTTGACATCGACGAGGCGCTGGGCATGCAGAAGGGAATTCCGGCATACCAGTATGAGATCGCAAAGGAACTTGCATTATAGGAACTCTATGAGGAAAAAAGGCATTGGATGAATCAGAATCCAATGCCTTTTTATAATACACAATAGTTATGATTTTATTTGGAAAGAGAGGATACGAAAGGATATCAGAAAGGCCATACGCAAGCAGGCGGGAGATACCGTGAACGTCACGATACAAGAACGCCCATAAATCCCGCTTTGATCCGCTTTGGGGAAATTACTCTTGAAAACAGCAGGGATTGACGTTACAATGAGTATTACGAATGGTTTTAAAGGAGATAATAATTGTGGAGAATAATAGAGAAAATACAGCGCCGGTAGGAGTGTTTGACTCCGGTGTGGGAGGGCTGACGGTAGCGAGGGAAATCATGCGCCAGCTTCCTATGGAGAATGTGGTGTATTTTGGAGATACGGCAAGAGTTCCCTATGGAAGCAAGTCCAGAGATAATATTATCCGGTTCTCCAGGCAGATTATTCGCTTTTTGGAGACGAAGAATGTAAAGGCGATCGTGATTGCCTGCAATACGGCAAGCGCCCTTGCACTCGACACGGTGCAGAAGGAGACGGATGTACCGGTGATCGGAGTGATAGGGCCGGGAGCCAGAGCAGCTGTCAAGGAGACAAGGAACGGCCAGATCGGCGTGGTGGGGACGGAGGCGACCATACAGAGCGAGACTTATACCAAAGTGATACATAGCCTGAATCCGGAGGCATCCGTTATCGGAAAGCCATGCCCGCTCTTCGTGCCGCTCGTGGAAGAGGGGTTTGCAAAGCACAAGATTACGGAAGAGGCCATTGATTTCTATCTGTCGGATATGAAGTCAACGCAGATTGACACGATGATTCTGGGATGTACCCACTATCCACTGCTTCGCTCCAAGATCATGGCTTACTTCGGAGAAGAGATCCATATCGTGAATCCCGCCTATGAGACGGCTATGGACCTGAAGGCTGCGCTGAATGACTGCGGCATTGCCAATCAGTCAGGCATACCTGCGACCTATGAGTTCTATGTAAGCGACGCCGCCCAGAAGTTTACGAAGTTCGCCAATTCCATCCTGCCATATGATGTAGCGGCAACGAAGCAGATTAACATTGAAGAATACTAGGAGAGCCTATGACAAAGGATGTATTACTTAGCATATCCGGCCTGCATTACGACGTGGCCGGAGTAACGGAAGAAGACGAGAATGAACCGATCGAAGTTATTACGCCTGCGGCATATTACTTCAAGAACGGCAAGCATTATGTGATCTATGACGAAGTGGTGGAAGGGATGCCCGGCACGATCAAGAATAAGATCCGCATTGCCGAGGACGGCAAGCTGGAAATTATGAAAAGCGGGCTTGCCAACACCCATATGATCTTTGAAAAAGGCAAGATCAATATGACGGAGTATGAGACGCCGTATGGAGAACTTCTGGTGGGGATCCATACAAAAGAAATGACGGTAAAGTCGGAGGAAAAAATCATAGATGTCCATGTGAATTATGAATTGGACGTCAATGGAGAGATGGTGGCAGACTGCAACATCGAGATGAATATAAAAGCATTGGACCGGTAAGATCCAATGCTTTTTATGTGGCTTGTCCTTATTTGTTCCTTAATCTTGCGAAGAAGCCTTTCTTCTTCTGAGGAGTCTCTAATGGCCCTCTTAATCCTTTGACCGCAGTAATATAAATACCGCTTACGGTAGCCTTTACTTCCTTCTTGACAGGAATTAACGGGAATACCTGGGCATCGCACATCAATGTCATTACCTTTGGCCCTACCTTGGCTTTTACTACAGGAACCTTAGAGCGGCGCAGATACTTCGGCGTCCCTTCTACGACAATGCTTGGGAACCCGGCTTCTTTAAGCCTCATCTTGCCTTTATCAATGATAAGCATGGACACGGTCTGTGCGACGGCAGCCAGCTGCTCCTGCTGTTCGGCCTGCTTTTTTTCTGCTCTTTTTCCTAAGAAATACAATACGATGCAAGCAATGATTAAAACGACTAAAATAACAAGCAATACAATCGTTAACGTCTTCACGGCGAACCTCCTAAAAATCTATTTTACACGAACTACATTGTACCATTCTTTGAACGCAAGTGCAAGAGATTTGAGATTTTGGGGTTACTTTTCCGGCAAGAAACGGTATAATAGATAAAATAACGAGATTTTTAAGGAGAGTAGCATGCTTCATACTGTGACGGAGGGAATTGGAACCGTATATTGGTGGATACTTGACCATCTGTTTCTTATCAACATCATATTTGCGCTGCTGATCATATTTTTTCAGCGGAGGAATCCGACGACGGTGTGGGCGTGGCTTTTGCTGCTTTACTTTATACCGGTGCTGGGATTTGTGCTGTATCTGGTGCTGGGGCAGAATTTCCGCAAGGACCGGATGTTCAAGATGAAGGAGATTGAAGGAGAGATCAAATATGCTGTCCGGCGGCAGGAGGAATCGATCTATCGTAGGAAATTAAGGCTTCGGGATCCAGAACTTGAGCGGTTCAAAAGCCTGATCTTATATAACCTGAACGAAGGAGAAGCAGTACTGACGGATAATAACGATATCAGAATCTATACGGATGGACGGGAGAAGTTTAATGCGCTGCTCACAGAGATGGAGCATGCGAGAAACTACATCCATGTGCAATATTATATTATCCGGAATGATGAACTGTGGCAGGAGATAGAAGAAGTCCTGGTCAGGAAGGCGAGACAGGGAGTTGAAGTCCGGGTGCTGTTTGACAGTATGGGTTGCAGAGGGATGCGCAACTCAGACTGGGTGCGCCTTGAGAAGGCAGGTATTGAGGTGGCGGAATTCTTTCCGGCGATCTTCGGCCAGCTCCAGTTACGCGTGAATTACCGGAACCACAGGAAGATCGTGGTTATAGACGGAAGAATCGGATTCGTGGGCGGATTCAACATTGGAAGAGAGTATGTGGGGAAGGATAAGAAGTTCGGGTATTGGCGGGATACGCACATCTGCATCGAAGGCTCGGCAGTCACTTCCCTGGCAGTAAGATTCGTGCTGGACTGGAATTACGCGGCTAAGGAAAATCTGTTTCTGGAGGATCGGCTTTTTGAGATTCCGACGTATATCCGGAACGGACGCGATCCGATTCAGATCATATCAAGCGGCCCGGATTCCAGAAGCCAGGAGATTCGTGACAATTATCTGAGGCTGATTCATATGGCGAGGAAAAGCATCTATATTCAGACCCCGTATTTCATACCGGATGATGATATTGCGGATGCCCTGGTGATTGCCGCCAAGTCTGGAATCGACGTGCGTATCATGATTCCCTGCAAGCCGGATCACCCGTTCGTATATTGGGCAACCTACTCTTATCTGGGCGAGATGATCGAGGCAGGAGCAAGGTGCTACACTTATGACAATGGATTCCTCCATGCCAAGTGCATGTGCGTGGATGGACTGGTCAGCTGCATGGGAACTGCCAATATGGACATCCGCAGCTTCAGCCTGAATTTTGAAGTCAATGCGGTGATCTACAGCGCCAGGACGACGGAGAGGCTGATGGAGGCATTTGAGAACGATATTACCAAGAGCACTCTGGTAACAAGGAAGAAGTACGAGCAGCGCAGTCTCCTAATCCGAATCAAGGAACAGTTCTGCAGGCTGCTCTCGCCTGTGCTGTAATCGGCAGGGCAGATTCTTAATAAAGAGTGAAATATGTGTGAAAATGCTTTGAAAGTTCTGTTAAATGTGCTATAACATAATAGTGCGATTTAACGGAAAGTATAATAAGAGGTGTAAAATGAAGAAGAAAATTGTAGTGCTATTAACAGGAATACTTGCCGCATCCATGATGCTGGCAGGCTGCGAAGGGAGCAAGGGTCTGGAAACAGACAGCCTGAAAATATCCCAATATAAAGGAGTAGAAGTTGATAAAGTCAGCAAGCCGGATGAGATTACGGATAAAGACGTGGAAGATGCGATCCAGGCAACGCTTCAGACCAATGCGACCACTAATGATATCACTGACCGGGCGGTGAAGTCGGGGGACACGGTGAATATTGACTTCGTAGGAAAGATTGACGGAGTAGAATTTGAAGGCGGATCAGGAACAGACTACCCGCTGACCATAGGTTCCGGCCAGTTTATTGAGGGATTTGAGGACAGCGTTGTGGACCATAATATCGGCGATACCTATGACTGGGAGGGCAAGTTCCCGGATAATTACAATAAAACGGAATATGCAGGAAAGCCGGTAGTATTTACCATTACGGTGAAGTCCATCAGCGAGCAGGTGGTTCCGGAACTGAACGATGAATTCGTAAAAACGGTTTCCGAGAAATCAAAGAATGTAAAAGAGTATAAGAAGGAAGTAAAAAAGCAGCTGGAAGACGATGCCCAGACTACTTACAAGGATACGCTGACCCAGGAAGTATGGCAGAAAGTCCTGGATAATACAAAGGTGAAAAAGTATCCGAAGAAGAAGGTAAAAGAGATCTCTGATTCCCTGGTCGAGCAGTATAAAACGGCAGCGGAGTATTATCAGACAGACTATGAGACATTCCTTAAGGAGCAGATGGGAAGTTCTGTGGAAGATTTCGAGGCCCAGGTGGACGAAGCAGCCAAATCAAGCGTTAAGCAGCAGCTGGTGACGGATGCCATCGCGGACAAAGAAAAGATCAAAATGGATGATAAAGAGTACGAGAAGCAGTTGAAGAAGATTGCGGACGCGTACGGATATGAAGATGTCAAAGCAGTTAAGGAAGCAGCATCCGAGGAAGACTTAAAGGAGATTGCACTGAATAACATGGTGAAAGAATGGCTGACAGAGCACTGCGTGCAGGTTGCTTCCAAGTAAGCCAAAGAAAATAAAAGAACTGATAAGAAGGCAGGCGAAAGAGCGCTCTCTTATCAGTTCTTTTTTTGTTCCAACTTAGGATTCCGCTGCTTTAGGAAGCAGCGTTGAGCCGCGCACGATTAATTCTGTGTTCAAAAGAATCTGCTTGGATGATGAGGCTGGATTGATGATTTTATCAATCAGCAGTTCGCAGGACTGATACCCGATCTGAAAGCAGGGCTGTTCGATCGTGGTCAGCGGCGGGATGCACATGACAGACAGATCAATATTATCGAATCCAACGACAGATAGATCTTCCGGCACCAGAAGCCCCAGTTCGTGGGCAGCGTTAATGGCCGCAACCCCATATACGTCTGAAGTGGCAAAAATGGCGTCTGGCCTGTCGGCCTGGCTTAGCATATGATAAATGTTGGAAAAAGCCAGTTTATAATCTGTGGTTGACAGATGAATGATCCATTCGGGCCTGACAGGAAGCCCGGCTTGCTCTAATGCCTGACGGTATCCCTTTTCCCGGTGGCGGGCATATTTAAAGGATAAATTCGTGTTGATAAGACTGATTTTTTCGCGTCCCGTCGAGATCAGGTAATCTACCGCTTTCTTGGAAGCGGCGGAATCATCTATGCTGACATAAGATACCCGGTCATAATTCTCGGCATATTCCGAACACATGACGGTTGGACAGCGGAAACTTAGATCCTCCAGAATCTTTTGCTGAGGCATATTGGACATGATGACCATTCCTGCGATGGAATTATTCCTTATCAGTTCTTCAAAATCTTCGCTTCTTGAATAGCGGTCCCGGGTCTCCAGGATCAGCACATGATATCCGTTCGCGTGGGCGCAGCGGTGTATCCCTTCCAATACGGGAGAGTTAAAAGGATTATCCAGATTGGGCACGCATACCATGATGATCTTGCTCTGCGCTTCTGAGAGCATCGATAATGTTTTCGGGATAAAGTTTAATTCTTTCATAGCCAGTTCTACTTTTTCTAAAGTGCTTGGCTTGATATTTCCTTTATTGTTAATGATTCTTGATACTGTTGCGATGGATACGTCAGCCATATCTGCAACATCCTGTATCGTTGGTTTTTGCTTCCCCATAAAACCTCCAAATATTTCCAATTATTTTAACCTACTTATAATATTATATGTTTTTCATGAAAATGT
The DNA here is from genome assembly GCF_019597925.1 of [Clostridium] scindens. NCBI lineage: Bacteria > Bacillati > Bacillota > Clostridia > Lachnospirales > Lachnospiraceae > Lachnoclostridium > [Clostridium] scindens. The sequence continues at coordinate 410,915 of NZ_CP080442.1, forward strand.
AAATAGAAATGTAAAATTTACAAAATAAAACAGCATAACAAATAAGCTGAGTCAATATTTATGTGCAATATACACAAGAAAAATAAAATTATAAGGAAAATATTGACAAAAATAGCATTATTGTGATATAAATAATGTAAAGTTTACGTAAATAATAATAAAATTTACAAAAAAGGAGAAAAATATGAAGGCTGCGGTAATTGGAGGAGGTTTTATTGGGAACGCGCATGTCGAGGCATTGAGAAGGCTGGGAGATGTGGAGGTAGTCGCATTATGTGACGCGTATAATTCCAGGGAGAAGGCTGACAGACTGAACATCAGGTTTGCCTATTCAGATTTTCGCAAGATGATGGAGGAACTGGAATTGGATGTAGTGCATATCTGCACACCCAACCATACCCACTACGAGATCGCCAGACACGCAATCAAAAAAGGGATTCATGTCGTATGTGAAAAGCCATTTACAAGCACAGCCGAAGAGGCTGAGGAGCTGGTAAGGCTGGCGAAAGAAAAAGGCGTGCATGGAACCGTTAATTTTCACAACCGGTTTTATCCGGCGGCAATCCAGATGAGGCATATGGTGTCCGAAGGGGAGATAGGGAGAGTTATAAGCGTTCATGGCACGTATATCCAGGATTGGCTTCTGTATGAGACGGACTACTCCTGGAGGGTAGAAGAGAGGCTGGGCGGAAAGATAAGAGCGGTTGCGGATATCGGCTCTCATTGGCTGGATCTGGCGCAGTTCGTAACCGGACAGGATATAAAGAAGGTCTGCGCTGTATTCAATACCATTTATCCCGTCAGAAAAAAAGGAACTGCCATTGGGGAATCGTTTGCAAAGACAGGCCAGGGAGAACTTGAAGAAGTAGAGGTTACGACGGAAGATGAGGCTGCAATCCTGGTCGAGCTGGAAAATGGCGCAATCGGCAGCGTGTTCATAAGCCAGGTATTTGCAGGGAAGAAGAATACCACGGAATTGCTGGTGGCCGGTACATGTGCCTCCCTTGGCTGGAACTCGGAAGAATTGGGGGAACTTGGAATTGGACACCGGGACGGCCCGAATGAAGTGCTTACGAAAGATCCTTCTTTGATGTGCGAAAAGGCAGCGGCGGCGATTGGCTTCCCAGGCGGACATGTGGAAGGATTCCCGGACGCGATCAAGCAGGGGTTTAGGCAGTTCTACGACAGCCTGAGTAAAGAAGGAGATTTCCAGTACGCCACGTTCCAGGACGGCCTGGAGGAGATTAGGCTTTGCGATGCAATCTTGAAAAGCGCGCAGACAAAGCAGTGGGTAGAAGTAGAACCGCCGGATCATGCATAGGAGGGAAGAACGGATGAAATTGGGGCTTTTGACATCGATAATGCCAACGAGCAGTTTGGAGGAAGTGATAGAATTCGCGGCACAGCAGGGATTTTCCTGCATAGAGGCCGCATGCTGGCCAAAGGGAAGGGCAAAGAGAAGATATGCAGGAGTCACCCACATTGATGTGGAACACCTGGATGACGGGCAGGCCGCACGGATTAAAGATCTGTGCAGAACTAGAAATGTAGAGATATCCTCCCTGGCCTATTATCCCAATGTGCTGGATGAAGACGAGAATAGCAGAAGGGCAGCGGAAAGTCATCTTAAGAAGGTGATAGATGCCTCCAGGAAACTGGAAATCGGAATGGTGACGACGTTTATAGGGAGGAATCACAATAAGACCATCGAAGAAAACCTGGAGATCATGAAAAAAATATGGACGCCGCTGCTTAGATATGCGGAAGAGAGGGAGATAAGGATCGCTATAGAAAATTGTCCTATGCTTTTTGGCAAGGAACAGTGGCCTGGCGGACAGAATTTGTTCGGCGCCCCAGCTATATGGCGGGAGGTATTTGAGATACTGCCAAGCAGCTGCCTGGGGATTAATTATGATCCTTCCCATTTTATCTGGCAGATGATGGATTATATCCAGCCGATCTATGAATTTAAGGATAAGATTTTTCATGTACATATCAAGGATATTAAGATTCATAGGGACAGGCTGGATGACGTGGGAACCATGGCTTACCCCTTGAGTTACATGCAGCCCAAGATACCGGGGCTTGGAGATATTGACTGGGGAAGATTTATTAGCGCCCTTATGGATACAGGCTATGACGGCGCAGCCTGTATCGAGATCGAGGACCGGGCATTTGAAGGAAGCGCCGAAGACATTAGAAGATCAATTATTCTGTCAAAGCGGTATATGGAGCAGTTCATCATTTAGATGCAAATCTATCAAAATACAAAGGAGGAAGAAAGTATGATGAAAAAAATGTTGAGTGTAGGCTTGATTCTGGCAATGGTGCTGTCGCTTGCGGCGTGTACGGGAAAGAGCAAGGAGGCGGGAAAAGACGACGAAAAGAAATCCAAATCTTCGGATGGCAGTTATGAGATTGCCATCGTCCCTAAAGATACTACCAATGACTGGTTCCAGTGCATTGCACAGGGCGGTGAAAAGTTTGGGAAGGAAAAAGGATGTACCGTCTATATGAAGGGCGGGACGTCGGCAGATGCATCATTACAGATCGAGGTTATCGAAGACCTGATCGCGTCCGGCGTTGACGCGCTCTGCGTAATCCCGAATGATATTGATGCGCTTGAAAGCGTGCTGAAGAAAGCGCAGGATGCCGGAATCGTGGTGGTTACCCATGAAGCATCCACGCAGAAGAATACGGAATATGACCTGGAGGCCTTTGACAATGCGCAGTTTGGAGCAACGATCATGGATTCTCTGGCATCCCAGATGGAAGAGAAGGGTCAGTATTGCGTAATGGTAGGAAGCCTTACCAATGGCTCCCACAACGAATGGGCAGATGGCGGCATCGCAAGGCAGGAGGAAGAATATCCGGATATGGAACTGGTAGGGGACAGGATTGAGATCAAGGACAACTCGGAGACTGCTTATGAGAAGGCCAAGGAAATGCTGAAGACCTACCCTGAACTGAAGGGATTCTTCGGGACGGCAGCCCAGTGCGTGCCAGGAGTGGCAAGGGCAATTGAGGAACTTGGCCTGGTAGGAAAGGTATCCTTATGCGGAATGGCATTGCCAAGCGCTGCCGGAGAATATATTGAGCGGGGAACAATGGAGACTATTGTTGCGTGGGATCCTTACGAAGTGGGATATGCCATGTCCAACCTGGCCTACATGATTCTCTCCGGCGAAGAGATCAAAGAGGGCATCAATCTGGGGGCAGCAGGATATGAGGACATGAATATCATGAATGATAAAGTGCTGGTTGGTTCCGGCTTCCTTGAGATCACAAAGGACAATTTGAAAGACTATGACTTCTAGAGAACTATCCCAAAGGCAGGGGATATATGGGGACAGGCGCCCCTGCCTGAGGGAGCGGGAGAAAGAAAGGATATGGCTATGTCTAATTATGTATTGAGGGCAAAGGAAGTCTGCAAGACTTTTTCCGGCGTGTATGCGCTGAATAAAGTGAACATTGACATCCGCCAGGGAGAAGTGCATTGTCTGGCCGGGGAAAATGGATGTGGCAAGTCGACGCTGATTAATATTATCTCTGGCGTATATACCAGAGACTCGGGAGAAATAGAGCTGAACGGGAAGGTATATAAGAAGATCACGCCAGCGGAGGCAATTGAAGAAGGAGTCCAGGTGATCTATCAGGACTTTGCGGTGTTTCCCAATCTGACGGTGAAAGAGAATCTTTCCATAAGCACGATGGTTTCATCCCATAAGAAGATTATGAACTGGAAAGAGTCTGAGAAAATTGCGCAGAAGGCTATGGAGATGATTGGCGTAGAACTGGATATGGATCAAGAGGTAGGAGAAATATCCGTGGCAGACAAGCAGCTGGTGGCTATTTGCAGGGCGCTTATCAACGATGCGAAACTTCTAATTATGGACGAGCCGACCACGGCGCTTACAAAACGGGAAGTAAAGACGCTGTTTCAGACGGTCCTTAGGCTGAAGCGGCAGGGACTGTCCATTCTCTTTGTAAGCCATAAGCTGGATGAGGTATTTGAGATATGCGACAGATATACCATTCTCAGGAACGGAGAGAATGTTCTGACTGGCAGCACGGAAAAACTGGATAATCGAAGTTTTGCCTATTATATGACCGGGAGGCGTTTTCTGGATGTGAAGTTTACAGCCCCAAAAAAAGGGAAAGAGCCTTTGCTTGAAGTGAAGCATCTGACGGCGGAGGGTGCCTTTTCGGATGTGTCGTTTACGTTATATCCTGGCGAGATCTTAAGCGTGGTGGGCCTGCTGGGATCTGGCAGGACAGAACTTGCCCTGGCGCTCTTTGGAATTCAGCCGGCATCCTCCGGAGAGATTATGGTTAAGGGCAGGAAAGCGTGCATCAGCAAAGTTACGGATGCGGTAGGGCTGGGAATTGGATACGTACCCGAGGACCGGCTAACGGAGGGGCTGTTTATGAAACAGTCCATCGGGGATAACCTGGTCATTTCCAAGATTGAAAAACTTGCAGGCAGGCTTGGAATTCTAAACCGAAAGAAGATGGAAGCCGAAAAGACGGATATCATGAAGCGCATGAAGATAAAAAGCCCGTCGCCGGATTATGCGGTATCTACCCTCTCAGGCGGCAATCAGCAGAGAGTCGTGCTGGGCAAATGGATTGCGCGGAATATGGACGTGCTGATTCTAAACGGGCCGACGGTAGGCGTGGATATCGGATCCAAATACGACATTCATCAGGTGATGAAGGAACTGGCGGATGAAGGAATGGGAATCCTGATGATTTCCGACGACCTTCCGGAAGTCCTGGCGGTATCCAATCGAGGCATAGTGATAAAAAACGGCAGAATTGCCGGCAGTTTTGAAACGGATGGCACGACGACAGAAATGCTTGACGAGATGATTGGTGTCTAAGGAGGGTGAAAAGTGACGTTAATAAAAAAACTACTGCATAGAAGCGAATTCTATCTGGCATTCATTATTTTGGTCTTTGCATTCTTTGTACAGGCCCGGAGCGGGCAATTCCTGACAGCCAATAATCTGGTGGATCTGTGCGTATCCATGATCGTGCCATCCATCTTCTGCATGGGAATGCTTCTGGTAGTCATTACAGGGGGAATAGACGTATCTTTTACGGCGTTGGCGAGCCTGTCTGTCTATGTGGGCATTGATATCCTTCTTCGGATGGAGTATGAAGGCAGCGTCCTTGTGGCCTTTCTTCTAGTGGCTGTACTGTCTGCCGCCCTTGCGGCGCTTAATGGGCTGTTTATTGCCATTTTGGAATTGCCGCCGCTGATCGTGACGCTGGGGACCATGTCAGTATTCCAGGGAATCCTCCTCGGAATCCTGAACGCATCATCCCAGAACGTCCTGCCTGAGGGAATGAGCAAGTTCGGGCTGGCAAGCCTGTTCCAGGTAACGAACAAGAAGTTGAATATCACTTCGGCCATGCCCTATTCCATTTTTCTTCTGGTAGGAATCGTTGTGGCAACCTGGCTGATCCTGAGACACACGATGCTGGGAAGAGGGATATACGCTGTGGGCGGTAATAAAAATGCGGCAGTCAGGATGGGATTAAAGGTAAAGAAGATCAAATTCTTTGTCTATTGCTATATTGGAGTACTGGCAGGAATCGCGGCAGTCATTCGCATCTGCATGGCAAGATATAATCCGCCCGGCAATATGATGGGGATGGAGATGAATGTCATCGCCGCTGTTGTTCTGGGAGGGGCGAGCCTAAGCGGTGGAAAAGGAACCATACTCGGAACGCTGCTCGGGATGGGACTGATGACGCTAATGGAGAACAGCCTGCTGCTTCTAGGAGTTCCGGGCTATTGGCAGACTTTATTTACAGGAATCATTATTGTCATCGGGACTTCAATTACCTCTTACCGGGCGGCGAATATAAGGAAAAGATCAGTAGACAGAAGAGGGAGTGGAACATGCAAAAAAGTAAACGAAATTTAAATAATTGGTTATTGCTATATCAGAAAGATAAAATATTTTTTCAATTGCTGATCATTGCTGTTCTTGTCTTTGGGGCTGTAGCGTTTATGAAGCCGGACAAGTTCCTGACTTCTGAAAATATCCTTTCTATGCTAACCCAGTTTCCTCAATTCGGGATTATGACATTTGGAGTAATGCTGGCTATGCTTCTGGGAGGAATCGATCTGTCAATCGTGGCTATTGCAAACCTCTCATCTATTGTCGCCGCTTTTATTATGACCGGCGGCACGGGGGCGCAGGAAGGCAGGGAGATGGCGATACTGGCAGGTATCATTGCAGCGGTTATCGTGGGGGCGGCTGCCGGTCTAATTAATGGAGTTGTGATATCGAACTTTCATGTGCCGGCGATGCTTGCAACAATCGGAACCGCCCAGGTATTCCAGGGAGTATCGATCGCGCTTACGAAAGGGAAGGCGATCAGCGGTCTGCCAGAGGCGTACTCGTCGATCGGCGGCCTTAATGTAGCGGGAATCCTTCCCGTTCCATTCCTGGTGTTTATAATCTGTGCGGTGATCCTTGGATTTATCCTGGCACGCACCACGTTTGGAGCCAATATCTATATGCTTGGAACCAACGTAAAGGCTGCTGGATACAGCGGAATCAAGGTGAGATCATATACGCTTAAGCTTTTTGTTATAGGGGGAATCCTGGCAGCGTTGGGAGGGATGGTTATGATGTCCAGAACCAACAGCGCGAAAGCGGATTATGGGGAGGCCTACACGCTGCAGTGCGTCATGATCGCAATCCTGGGAGGCGTGGATGCACAAGGAGGCGCCGGGAAGGTCCGAAGCGTGGTAGTTGCCATATTCATCGTACAGATTATATCGTCAGCGATCAATATGTTCCCGGTACTGAATACATATACCAAGACACTGATATGGGGACTTACCCTGATTGCCGTCATGGTATGGAGAATGTTCTCGAAAGATTAAAGGAAAGGAGAGCATTGTGCAAGACAAAGGCACAGTGCGGTTAGTAGATATGGAAAATGCAAGCCAGAAATTTACCAAATTATTATCACCATTCAAGATCGGGAAGATGGAGCTGAAGAATCGGTTTATCTTTCTTCCGCATCTTACCGGTTATGCAATTGATGAGGGGTGGATGGATTGCGGCCTGTTCTCCGAGCGCAACATCCAGCATTATGTGGAGCGGGCGAAAGGAGGAGCGGCAGCAGTTACAGTGAGTCAGAATGTTGACCCATACAGCATGATGTCCGACGAGTACCCGGTTGGAAGCGATCCCAGGAATAAAGAGAACTTCAGGAGGCTGGCCGCAGAGGTGCATAAGTATGGCTGCAAATGCATCACGCAGCTGAATCACGGAGGACATAATACGCTGAAGAATCCTCCGCAGATTCTTGTGGCACCTTCCCAGATGCCAGAGCCGTCCTGCCACTTTAATACAAAGGAACTTGAAAAAGAAGAACTGGAGCAGATCAAAGATTATTATGTCAAGGCAGCAACCCTGCAGCAGGGCGTGGGCTGGGACGCAGTTGAACTTAAGATTGCCCACGACGGGCTTCTTAGGACCTTTATCTCACCGTTGTTCAATAAGAGGGAAGATGAGTATGGAGGCAGTTTCGAGAACAGGATGCGCTATCCGCTGGAGATCATTGAGGCCATCCGCGAAGCGGTGGGCCCGGATTATCCCATCGGCATCCGCCTGTGCGTGGATGAATTCATAGAAGGCGGGTATTCCATGGAATACGGGCTGAAAGTCGCCAAACGGCTGGAAGAAGCAGGCGTGGATTATCTCAGTACGGATGCAGGATCATTCAGTTCCTTCTACATGGAGATTCCTCCGGCTGTCATTCCCTTAGGGTTCGCACTCTATATGAGCGCGGAATTAAAGAAGACGGTGGACATCCCCGTCATTGCCTTTGGGCGAATTAATGACCCTGTTCAGGCAGAGATGCTGCTTGAAGAGGACTGTGCAGATCTGGTTGGCATGTGCCGCCAGCTGATCTGCGATCCAGAGACGCCGAATAAGACGATGCGGGGAGAAGTAGACGATATCCGTCACTGTATCGCATGCAATGAAGGATGCATTGGAAATGACGGCATTGATGTGGAATGCGTACAAAATCCGGGGGCAGGCCGGGAAAAATATTTTGGCATTGGGACGCTTCAGAATGCAGAGATACGTAAAAAAGTCATGGTCATCGGCGGAGGAATCAGTGGTATGAAGGCGGCGGAGATTGCTGCCAAGCGGGGACATGAGGTGTCTCTCTATGAGGCGAGCGACAAATTAGGCGGACAAGTCCTTTTGATTGAGAAGATGCCCTACCGGGCAGAAGTAGGGGAGGTTTATCGATATTTAAAATACCAGTTAAAAAAATATAATGTAGCAATCCATATGAATGTGAGAGTAGAGCGGGATCTTGTGGAACGGGAAAATCCCGATGTGATTATTGCGGCCACTGGCTCTAAGGCGCTGATTCCTGATTATATTCAGATGGATGAGGCCCGTATAAAAGTGATCGATTGCAGGCAGGCGATGGAGAACCTGGAATTGATAGGGGACAAGGTGCTGGTATTTGATGACATTGGCTATTATCAAGCCAGCGGCGTGGCTGATTACGTGACGTCCCTGGGGGCTGATACGACGGTTGTTACCACCAGCAACTTCCTTGGATGCGACATCGAAGGAACCAATAACGCATTGCTGCTGCAAAGGCTGTATGAGCGGGGCACCCGGATTATTGCCTCCCACACGATCTCGAAGATTAAAGGTGACGCAGTTGTTCTAAGGAACGTATATAGCCAGGAGGAAAAGGAAATCGGCGGATTTGACACGGCTATCATAGCGGCCCAGAGCAGATCGGATAACGATCTGTACAAAGAACTGAAAGCAGCAGGTAGAGATGTGCGGGCAGTGGGCGACTGTGTCGCGCCAAGAGCCATCGAACAGGTGATATTTGATGCCGAGCTGGCAGGCAGAGAGATATAAGGAGGATGTGGGATGAACATTGTAGCATGTATCAAACAGGTTCCTGATACGAATGAAGTGAGGATCGACAGCAAGACGAACAATCTGGTCAGAGAAGGGGTTCCTTCTATTATGAACCCTTTCGACGAATCAGGAGTGGAGCTGGCTCTTCGCCTGAAAGAACGTTATGGAGGAAGGATCACGGTAGTTTCCATGGGGCCGGGACAGGCGCGGGAGGCATTGCAGCAGGCGCTGGATATGGGGGCGGATGAAGCCATCCTTCTGAGCGACAGAGTATTTGCGGGTTCGGACACTCTGGCAACCGGGTATATCCTGGCACAGTACATAAGCGGCCTCGATTACGACCTGATCCTATGCGGAGCGGAGGCGATTGACGGCTGTACCGGACAGGTGGGCCCGGTGATTGCGGAGAATCTTGGCATTCCTCAATTTACATATGTAAGTGGAGTAGAATGGGAAGATGAGCAGTGGAATATCGCAAGAAGCGTGGGCAGATATCTGGAGTACCATGAAGCAAAGGGGAAGATTCTCGCATGCGTCATGAAGCAGATTGCGGCTCCGAGAGCCGCGCACCCATGCAGCCGAAATCCGAAAGTTATAAGCGCAAGGGAAATCAAGGGACTGGATCCAGGACGTGCAGGAAGTACAGGCTCCCCTACCCGCGTGGTAAAGATTCAGATGGCAGATGCCAGGCAGAAATGCTATGTGGCAATAGATGACAGGCTGCCGGCGAGAGAAAGAATTCAGAGTATTATTAACGGAGGCATAGAGTCAAAAGAAAAGGTAGAATTGATAAGAGGGTCTTCAGAGTCCTTGGCGTATAAGATACTGAGCCTTCCGGAAGTGGAGAGAAACGTAGTCTAAGTATGCGGGGAAAGGAGTAATGACAATGATCAGGATAGAAAAAGAGAGATGTACCGGATGCGGCATCTGTATCAGAAAATGTCCTTTTGGAGCGTTAAAGATGGAAGAAGGCGTGCCTGTGGTATCGGACAGCTGCCTGGGGTGCAATGCCTGCTCGAATGAATGTCCGGCAGGCGCGATAAGAAAAGATGAGGAGAGCCTTAAGGCGGAGGATATCGGTACCTATCATGATATATTCGTGCTGGCGGAGCTGGAGCCGCTAAGCGGAAAGGTGCAGAAAGTCACACTGGAATTAATTGCTGAGGGACGGCGTATTGCTGACAAGTTGGGGGAAAAGCAAAAAACTCTGCTTTTGTGCAGCCAGATGCCCGAGGATATAGAGGAGAGAGCGGGGCGTGCGGGATGCGATGAGATCATTCTGGTAAAAGACCAGATGCTTAAAGAGTATAATACGGACCTGTATGCGGATATTGTTACTAGAATCTGCCAAAGGTACCGCCCGTCAGTTCTGCTGATACCTGCCACGGAGACGGGAAGGGACCTGGCACCGCGGGTTTCTGCCAGGCTTCAAACTGGGCTTACCGCTGACTGTACGGGATTTGATGTGGATCAGGAAGGAAATCTGATACAGATCAGGCCAACCTACGGCGGCAATATCATGGCATCGATCATCAGTCCGGGATGCCGTCCTCAGATGGCTTCCGTAAGGCCGAATGTGTTTGCGGCAGAGACAGAAGTGAATCAGAAAATGGCTGTGATCAAAGAAGAGCATATTGCGATAGATCCGGGCAGTAAAAGAACCTGCCGGACTTCGTTGGAGGAAAATCCGAAGTCCTATAAGAACGTAGCAGAATCCGATATGGTGATCGTGGCAGGCTATGGCGTGGGCAGTGCCGAGAATTTTAAGAAGATAGAGCGTCTGGCAGTCAAGATGGGGGCAGCTATCGGCGCGACCCGCAAGGTTGTGGATGAAGGCTGGGCCCCGTTCGATATTCAGGTGGGGCAGACCGGAAAAACCATTGCGCCAGAATTGTATATTGGATTTGGCGTATCCGGCGCGTTGCAGCATACCATCGGGCTTCGAAATGCGAAATACGTGGTGGCGGTAAACAGCGACCCGGCGGCCCCTATATTTGCCATGTGCGACCAGGCGATCCTGGGCGACTGCGTGGATATAGCGGAACATATGGAACGCCTGCTTGATGGCAAGGAGGGATAAAAGGATGGATGTTACCTATAGTACGAATGCATGGGGAATGGTCGCGGCGCACTGCTGTGGGGCAAATAATGTAAACTATGCCTATTATATAGCGACAGGCGAAGATAAGACGGCCATAAAAGAGATTGCAGAAGCCGGGTTTGAAAGCATTGAGATGTTTGACGGCAATCTGCTGGCCTATGAGGAGAAGATTGATAGTCTGAAAGAATTGCTGGAGCAATACCGGCTGGGGTTCCGGGCAGTGTATAGTGCCGCCAATTTTATCTACGACGAGATTCTGGAGGAAGAATACGGAAAGATCATGCGCACGGCCCGGATTGCGCAGAAACTAGGAGTCAGGCACCTTGTTCTTGGAGGCGGGGCAATCCGGCAGGATGGAATACAAGAGTCGGATTATAGGAAGCTAGGGAAGGCGCTGGATGAGATCTCCAGGAGGGCAGAAGACATCGGACTGACCACAAGCTTCCATCCGCATATGGGCTCGCTGGTAGAAAGTCCCGGGCAGCTTGATAGGGTCATGGAACACACCGGCGTCTGGCTCTGTCCGGATTGTGGCCATGTATTTCTGGGAGGAGGGAATCCTTATCAGATTACGGAAAAATATCTGGAGAGGATTAAGTATTTCCATTTGAAAGGAGTTAATGAAAATGGAGTATTCTGCGCGCTGGATCAGGGCGAGATTGATTTTGGCCCTATCCTGAAGCTGCTAAAAGGATGTAAAAGAAAGATCGAGCTGGCCGTAGAATGTGACGCCAATAGCAGCGAGCCGGGGCAGGATGCCAGGGCAACTGCCCGATATCTTGCAGAGCATGGAATGAAATAGATAATAATCCTTGTACAGGAGCACTGGCATCTGTACAGGGATTTTTTTTAATTAATATAGCCATATGAACGCAAATTTGGTAGAATAGAACAAAACGATTGGAGAAAGAGACGATGTCGAGAGGGAATGAAAAAGGGAGAGATGAGTTTCGCACCAGGCTGGGATTTATCGTGGCCTGCATCGGATCTGCGGTAGGCATGGGAAACATCTGGATGTTTCCTTATCGTACCGGCAAATTCGGCGGTGCGGCATTCTTAATCCCGTATTTTATATTTGTAATCCTGCTGGGATTTTCCGGCGTGATCGGGGAGATGGCGTTTGGCAGGAGCATGAAGACAGGGCCTTTGGGGGCCTTTTCCAATGCGATGGGGATGCGGTTTGGAGAAAAGGGAAAGAAGTGGGGGAAGGCCATCGGGATGATACCGGTGATTGGATCCCTTGGCATTGCCATCGGGTATTCTGTCGTGGTGGGATGGTTTTTAAAGTATCTAAGCAGCGCGGTTACCGGAAGCCTGACGAAGATCGAAGATATGGGGGCCTATTTTGGAGGGCTGGCGGTGGACTTTGGAAGCGTAGGATGGCAGATGCTGGGCCTGGCGCTTACCTTCCTGGTCATGGCCTTAGGAGTAACGAAAGGGATCGAGAAGATGAACAAGGTTATGATGCCCGTATTCTTCTTGTTCTTCATCATCCTTCTGATTCGCGTGGCAACTTTGCCGGGAGCGGCGGAAGGCTACCGCTATATGTTCGTACCCAAATGGGAGCAGCTGGGGGATATCAAGACCTGGGTATATGCCCTGGGACAGGCCTTCTTCTCCCTGTCGCTGGCAGGATCCGGCACGATTGTATATGGAAGTTACTTAAAGAAAGATGTGGACGTCGTCAGCTGCGCGAAGAACGTGGCCTTCTTTGACACTTGTGCCGCGCTTCTGGCGGGCGTGGTGGTGATACCGGCAGTCTTTGCATTCGGACTGGACGTTGCCAGCGGTCCTCCGCTGATGTTTATTTCTCTTCCGGCAGTGTTCCAGCAGATGCCATTTGGCGAGGTGTTTGCCGTAATCTTCTTCGTAGCGGTGCTTTTTGCGGCGCTGACTTCGCTGATGAACCTGTTCGAGACGCCTATCGAAGCATTGCAGCAGCAATTCAAACTGTCCCGGAAGGCGGCGGTGGGCATTGTCGCGGCGGTATCCGCGGGAGTGGGAGTCTTCATTGAGAGCGGGGACTCTGTAGGCGCGTGGATGGATGCGGTATCGATCTACATCATTCCGCTTGGCGCGCTTTTGGCGGGAATCATCTTCTACTGGGTATGTCCGAAGGGATTCGCGAGAGAGCAGGTGGAGACCGGGGCGAAAAAGCCTCTCGGAACATGGTTCGAGCCGGTGACGAAGTATGTATTCGTAGGGATTACCCTGGTGGTGTACGTGCTTGGAATCTTCTTTGGAGGAATCGGATAGAGCAAGAAATATAATATCCTGCGGCAGATTGCCCTTAGGGCATGCCGCAGGATATTTTTATGTCAGGAATCCGCCTCTTCGCTGGTTATCATCTGATTCTTCATGTCCAGGATCATAAAGGAAAGATGAAGCTGGAAGATGGTCTGGGAATCGCCAAAATCCAGGCCGGTCATCTCCACGATCCGGTTGACGCGGTACTTTAGCGTATTGTAGTTCAGATACATTTTCTTGGCAGCCACGGACATTTCTGTTCCGTTTTCAATATAGCCCCGGATGGTCTCCAGGAAAAGCTTCTGCTTGTCCGTATCCAGCTTCAGGATATCCTTGAGGGCCGGATGGATCAGATAATCCAAAGAGCCACGGTCCGCGTAGTTTAAGAAGATATGCGGCAGAAGATAGTCGCAGTAGCGAATGACGCGCTCTTTGCGATGCAGCTTCCAGGCTGTATTGAGCGCGGCTACGGCCTGCGAGAACTGTTCGGGAAGAGAATACAGGTTCTTGCTGGAATAGCTGATGCCGGCCCGGCAGTTCTGTTTTTCCAGAAGGACATTGAACTGCTGGAAGTCGGATTCTGTGAAGACGGAATCCGTCTTTGTATCGAAGATGGCTACCAGGAATCCTTTATAGTATACGATGGTATTCCTTGCCAGAAAGTTCTGGAGCACCCGCTTTAATACATAGATCTTATTAATGTCCTGCATGTATTCTTTTGTAAGTTCTACGACAATGACGGAGATGTAGTCATAAAGCTTGATGTTGAATTGGTGGATGCGTTCTTCGATGGCGTCCTTGTCATATAATTTTTCATTCAGCAGGGCGATCAGGAACGACTCCGCCAGTGGAGAACTTGGGGTGTAGGTGTTGGTGGATTCCAGCAGAAAGTAAAGGATGCTGTTTCCTAACGCCTCCACAATCTCCAGATCCGAATCCGATATAGGCTTATTAAGGGCCAGCACCTTTAAATAGGCGACTGGCTTTCCGTTATCTTTAATCTTGTATACCAGTTGATCATGGTTCAGGATTCCTTTTTCCCACACGAAATCTGCCTTGGAGCCGCCGCTTAGGTCTTCCATCATATCCATGTGGATCTGCTCGATATACTGGTCGGTTACATATCCCTTGCTCAGCGTCCATTCCCACAAAGGCTCCTGGGTAGGGGTATTGCCTCCTGCATGGGCGATAAAGCAGAGCGAGACATCCACAAGAAGAAGCGGATTGCCAAGGATCTCATATCCCAGGTCCAGCAGTTCCTGCAGGGTCGTCTTGCTTTTCTTCACTTTCAGCAGTTTCAATATGCTTTTGGAGGTACGGATCTCCTCCTCCAGCAGTTTCCATACTGTGTTGCACAGGGAAAATGTGTCTGCAGTCCCGGAGACGGACACCAGGGTGCAGCCTGCTTCCGGCCGCATATAGGAATCCGGAATGGAAGTTCCTGCAACCAGGAATGAGATCTGTCCTACCGGCGGAATCTCAGGCAGATCTTTGGCATTTCCGATTAAAAGTATGCCCGGCTCGGTAGATATCTCTTCTTTATTAAAGAACCGGACGGTTGAAATCGGATAATTACAGTCCAGAATCACTTCCGGCGAATAATGCTCCAGCTGTCGTACCAGTTCCTTCAGCGATAATGACATTGGTAAAGCCTCCTTCCTTAGACTAACCTTCATTATACTGATTTGACAATAAAAAGACAATGGAAGAATTTGAGAATTTCATTTTATTGAAAATATAGCCAGTTTTTTTGTTCAATTTTGCAAAAGCATTTTTCATCATTCACAAAAAAACTATTTTATTTTCAAAATCCTTGATAATGATTTAACAATAAAAATGCATTAGGATATAAGCATAGTGAATCCCAAAGAGGAATTAAGGAAGGAGAAAAAAATGGACAACAAAATGAAAGGCAGAATCAAGATTAGTATTTATGCCATAGCGCTTCTGATGATGGGGGTTATCGGAATCACCAGCGCATTGGCGACCATAGGAGCGAATTTCCCGGATGCGTCCCAGACGATGATCCAGAATCTTATTTCGATCCCATGTTTTGCAATCATACCGACGACAATCATTGTCGGCAAACTGATGGAGACTGTTCCAAAGAAGATCATCGCGGTTGTGGGGGCGGCATGCTTCTTAGTGGGCGGCATCGTGCCAGCATTCATCACATCGTCATTTGCCCTGATCTTAGTAATGCGGGCGATTCTGGGTGTAGGCGTGGGCATATCCCAGGTTGTGAGCACGGCTCTGGTAGCAGATAATTTCCAGGGCGAAGAGCAGCAGAAGGTTCAGGGAACCTTGCAGGCATCCCAGATGGGCGGCGTGGCTGTCATGGTATTCGCAGGGGGATGGCTGGCAGATATCCAGTGGAACTATGTATTCTATGTACATATCCTGGCGA
Source organism: [Clostridium] scindens (assembly GCF_019597925.1). NCBI lineage: Bacteria > Bacillati > Bacillota > Clostridia > Lachnospirales > Lachnospiraceae > Lachnoclostridium > [Clostridium] scindens. The sequence goes on from NZ_CP080442.1 coordinate 426,600, forward strand.
TCCTGACGCTGATCGCTACCTTATTCATTCTGCCAATGCAGAAAGTCACGGTGAAGGAGAATGACGCGAAAGAAAAGCATTCCGTACATCTGACGAAGGCTACCTGGCTGTGGGTGCTCTTTATGTTTGGCATCTTTGTATCAATTCAGGTGTACTCCATCTTCCTGTCATTTCTGGTAGAAGAGCGGGGACTTGGGACAGCAGCGGACTCTGGCCTGGGGCTGGCATTCTTCGCTATCGGCGGCGTGATCATGGGACTGCTGTACAGTAAGCTGGTTAAGGCTTCTGGAAAATGTTCCGTTGCGATCGGATGCCTGATGCTGGCAGTATCCTATTTCATCATGGCATTTGCAGGAAGCATGATCCTGTGCCACATTGGCAGCCTGATCCTTGGAATGGCAGTATCCGTAATCGTACCGGGCGTTATGATCTATACGGGGCAGACGGTAGACGCGTTCTCTGTAGGCATGGCAATCTCACTGGTTACCTGTGCGCAGAACTTTGGACAGTGCGTATGCGCTTACATCGTGAATCCGCTGACAGGAATGTTCAGCGATGGATCGAATGTCAACTTTGTAGCATTCATCTTAGCAGGGGTGCTGGCTGCAGTCCTGACGGTGATCATGCTGGGATGGGGAATCAAGGCAAATAAGGCGGATGCCAGATAATATTAAGAAAGTTAGGAGATGACAACATGTATAAGAAACTATTTTCAGCCAAGAAGATTGGCTCCATGGAGGTGCCAAACAGAATTGTCATGACTGCCATGGGCAATCATATCGCAAATGAAGACGGTACCGTATCAGAGGCAGACATCGCTTTTTACGGCGCCAGGGCAAAAGGCGGCGTAGGCCTGGTGATCACGGAATGCGCATGTGTTGATTTTGCAACAGGAAAAGGTAATTTAAGACAAATGTCCGTTGATGATGACAAATATATTCCAGGACTTAAGCAGCTTGCAGATGAAGTACATAAGTATGGCTCTTGCATCGCGGTGCAGATCTATCATCCGGGACGCCAGGGCATTGCGGAAATGAATGGAGTAGAGAGCATGAAGTCTGCCAGCCAGACGGAGTGCCAGTGCGTGCACCAGCCAACCCATGAGATGACGACAGACGAGATTAAAGAGCTGGCTGGCTTCTTCATATCCGGCGCGAAGCGTCTGAAAGAAGCAGGAGTAGATGCCGTAGAGCTGCACGGCGCCCATGGCTATCTGATCGGCCAGTTCTTAAGTCCTTATACCAACTTAAGGACAGATGAGTACGGCGGGAATTTTGAGAACCGGATGCGGTTCCTGGATGAGATTATCGATGGCATCCGGAAGGAATGCGGCGAAGACTACCCGATTATTGTGCGTTATTCCGTGGATGAGCATATGGATTATGCGGGACATCCAGAGTGCGGGCTTCATCTTCAGGACGGCGTGGAGATCGCAAAACATCTGGAAGCAAAGGGCGTAGACGCGTTGGATGTAAGCGCTGGAATCTACGAGACCATGAATGTGGCCTGGGAGCCGGTAGGTTTCGACCAGGGCTGGAAGATGGAAGGGCCGGAAGCAGTCAAGAAGGCGGTACAGATCCCTGTGATCGGTGCGTCCGTCATCCGGGAGCCTCAGTATGCCGAGCAGGTTCTCGAAGAAGAGAAGTGTGATTTTATCGGTTCTGCCCGCACCTTCTTTGCGGACCCTGACTGGGCGGTCAAGGCCAGGGAAGGAAGAGAAAAGGAGATCCGCAAATGCATCTCCTGCCTGTACTGTATGGAGACTTTGATGGCGGCGGACTTAAGTCCGGTTCCTATGGGCTGTGCAATCAACTTCCAGGGATGCCGGGAATCACAGTATAATGACGACACGCTTAAGAAGGACGGCAATGGAAGAACGGTGGCGGTCATCGGAGCAGGCCCGGCAGGAATGGAAGCAGCCAGAGTCCTTGCAATGCGTGGATTTAATCCGGTAGTGTTTGAAAAGCAGGAACAGGCAGGCGGTCAGATCGTGCTGGCTTCCAAGCCTCCTAAGAAGGAAAAGACAGGATGGCTGGTAGAGTACCAGAAGCACCAGCTAGAGAAACTGGGCGTGGAGGTACGCCTGAATACGGCGCCCACCATGGAAGAACTGAAGGCATTAGAGCCTTATGCCGTGTTCGTATCCCAAGGATCTAAGCCGATCATGCCCCGCTCGATCAAAGGCATTGACGGCGAGCAGGTTTATACGCCTGTTGAGATCCTAAATGGCAGCGTAACGCTGAAAGATAAGAACGTGTGCGTGGTTGGCTCCGGCATGACGGGCATAGAGACTGCAGAACTGCTGTGCGAGCAGGGAAATAAAGTATCCGTATTCGAGATGGCCGACGACATAGGGCCTGGTATCTTCTTCCAGAACCTGATTGATGTATTGGGACGCGTCAATTCTTATGGTACAATGTTATATCCGAAGCACCGACTGGTGGAACTAGACGGCACAAAAGCGGTATTTGAGACGACAGACACCAAAGAGCAGGAGAGTTACGAATTCGACGCAGTGGTAGTTTCTCTTGGAACAGCATCCAATACGGAGTTAAAAGAAGAGATTGAGAAGGAATTCGAGAAAGTGGAATTCTTAGGAGACGCCCTGAAAGCAGGAAGAATCGAGAATGCGATCCGTACCGGGTATCTGGCAGCGGCAGAATTAGATTAAGAGGAGGAAGCAAGATGTTAAAATCAGGAACATATACGCAATTAGCACCAATATTATTTGGAAATGGATGTGCAGGCCAGGCAGGAGAGGCAGTGGGAAATCTTGGATGCAAGAAGGTCCTGCTGGTCAGCGATGAGGGAGTCCTTGCGGCAGGGGCTGTGGAAACGGTAAAAAAGGCCCTTTTAGGAGCGGGAATCCAGGTTATCGTGTGGGCAGAGGCTCAGACGGACTGTCCGGAAGATACGGTAAAGGCCGCTGCGGCTATTGGAAGGAATGGATCCGTGGACGGAGTCGTCGGCGTAGGAGGAGGAAGCGTGCTGGATACAGCCAAAGCAGTATCCGCGGTAATCCCCAATGACGTTCAGGTGCTGGATGACATCGTCTTATATCTGAGCGGACAGAAGAATTACGCGAATCAGCCGCTGCCTGTGATCGAGATACCTACAACGGCAGGTACAGGCTCTGAAAGCACATTTGTCGCTGTTGTCACTTCCGAGAAGCTGGACTGCAAGATCGGGCTACCGGTTCCTCCTGCCTATGGCATCGTGGATTCAGAACTGACAAAGACGGTTCCTTCATATATTACGGCATTTACTGGAATGGACGCGCTTTCCCACGCTAACGAGTCACTGACGGAACAGACGAATACGCCGCATTCAGACTTGCTGGCTTATGAGGCGATCCGGCTGATCAAGGAGAACCTGCCTCTGGCTGTGGAAGATGGAACGGATATGGAAGCGAGAGACAGGCTTGCGTTCGCCAGCAACATCGCAGGAATCTCTTTCAATGAATCAGGAGTCCATATCGGTCATTCCGCGGCTCATGCGCTGGGACATCTATATCACATACCGCACGGCGTATGCTGCGCGAATATGACGCCAGCCATCATCAAGTTTGCGGCAAAGACCTATCCGGAGAAGATGAAGAAGTTAGGAAATATCATGGGAGCCAAGATTACGTCGGATGACCCGGAAGTAATCGGAACCCAGGCAGCAGACGCAGTCCGTAAGTTCGCGGCTTCCATCGGCGTAAAGACCTTCAAAGAACTGGGGCTTTCCAAAGATCAGGTACTGGCTGCCAAGCCGATGTTCTATGGAGATCCTCTGTGCATGGCATTCGGAGGGGAGGTTACGGAACAAGATGTGACGGATATCCTGACGGATGCATATGAAGGCTAGGAAAAGAGGTGGATGCCATGTTAAAAGAAGGCGAATATAAACAGATCGCTCCCGTATTATTCGGGAGCGGCACGATCGAAGAGGCCGGCAAGAAGGCAAAAGAACTGGGCGTGCCCCACATCCTTCTGGTCTGCGATGACGGCGTGAAAAAGACAGGCCTTGACGCCAGGGCAGCAAAAATCCTTGATGGAGACAACGTAAAGGTGACACAGTGGAGCGGCGTGCAGACCGACTGCCCGGATGAGACGGTGGAGGAAGCAGTCAAAATAGTCACGGACAATCAGGTAGACGGAATCATCGGCATCGGAGGCGGAAGCGTGCTGGACACGGCAAAGGCGATCGCTGCTACGGCTGCAAATGGAATCGGAATCCTGGATGATATCATCTCTTATCTTGCGGGGGAGAAACAGTATGAGAATCATCCGCTGCCTCTGATGCTGGTCCCAACGACAGCAGGGACAGGATCGGAGAGCACCTTTGTGGCTGTCGTGACATCCAGCAGGCTGGATGCCAAGATCGGGCTTCCATGCTCTGCCGACTGCGCCATTGTAGACCCGGAACTGACCATGACCGTACCGCCATATGTGACGGCATTTACCGGACTTGACGCACTGTCCCATGCAAACGAGGCACTTGCCGAGAAGAAGAATACGCCGCATTCTGATCTGCTGGCTTACGAGGTAATCCGCATCGTCAAGGAGTGGCTGCCTGTAGCGGTGGCCGACGGCAGCAACAAAGAGGCGAGAGAGAATCTGTCTTTTGCCAGCAATCTGGCAGGAATCGCGTTCAATGAGTCGGGAGTGCATATCGGACATGCTTGTGCTCACGCGCTGGGACACCTCCACCATATTCCGCACGGCGTATGCTGCGCCATCCTGACTCCGGCAGTAATCCGTCTTCAGGCATTGTACTATCCGGAGAAGATGAAGCAGCTGGGAAATCTCATGGGGGCAGAGATTGTTTCCGACGATCCAGAAGAGATTGGAAGGAAGGCAGCAGAGGCGGTCAGGAACTTTGTAAAAGAAGTGGGGATTCCGTCTCTTAAGGAACAGGGATTTGCCAAGGAACAGATTATGGAAGCCTTGCCGGTGGTAGAGCATGATCCCCTGGCCTACGCATTTGACGGGCAGGTAACGGAAGATGTAATCAAGAACCTCCTGGAATATGCCTATAACGAAGAGTAAAAACGTAAAACCGAGACATAAATCATAGTGGAAATGTATCAAAAATAGGGTATGGACTGCACAGTCTTGTGCGGTCCATACCCTATTTAAGAATCAATTCAAACTGGCAGGCAAATCGCAAGATTCCTGCAGGATGAATTGATTTGGAGAGACGGATTTGTTAAGATGTATATTAGTGGTTAAAAAAGGACATCGGTTTCGAGGTGGAAATATGAAGGAATACATAGAAGAATTTAAGAAAATGCCGCTTTTTAAAGGAATTAAGGAAGAAGAGATGGAACCCATGCTGACCTGCATTGGAGGCAAGGTTAAGCAGTACAAGAAGGGGGCCATCATAGCGCTTGCGAACGAGCCCGTAAAGTATGTGGGGATTCTTCTGTCCGGCAAGGTACACATGATTAAGGAGGACCTGTGGGGAAGTAAGACGATTCTAGCAATCATGCGCCAAAATGAGGTGTTTGGGGAAACTTTCGCCTGTGGAAGCCGGCCGGATTCCGCCGTGACATTTTTGGCGGCGGAGGATACGAATGTTCTATACCTGCCATTTCGAAAGGTGCTCCATTCCTGCAACTTGTCCTGTATTTTCCACCATCGTCTGATCGAGAATATGGTGACGCTGATCGCGGATAAGAATTGGCAGCTGATGGAGAAAGTAGAGGTGACCTCCAAAAAAACGCTGCGTGATAAGATCCTTACTTACCTGTCTTTGCAGGCGCAGAAAAACGGAAGCAAATATTTTGAAATCCCGCTTGGAAGAATCGAACTGGCGGAGTATCTATGCGCCGACAGAAGCGCCATGACCCGGGAACTCGCCAATATGAAAGAGGCAGGCCTTATCGACTATGAAAAGAATACCTTCCGGCTGCTAAGGTAATATATAAATATGGAAAATTCTAGGAGGATGTTGCGTCTGCAACATCCTTTCTCTATGCTTTTATAGTATGTTAATTACATAACAAAGACTTGGAGGGCAAGGAGTGAGATACATGAAGAAGAAAAAGTATGTCTATACGGCAGTGGTTATGCTGACCGCCTTATTGCTGGCGGGATGCGCAGGCAGCGTGAAGGCAAAGACCGACGGTGGCAATGGAGCAAAGGACAAGAAAGAGGAATCTTCAGGGAAGGTATCCTTTCAGGATGACAGGGGCAAGGAAGTGACCGTGCAAAACCCGGAAAATGTAGCGGCCTTGTCCGGGAGCCTGGCTCATATCTGGACGCTGGCCGGTGGTGAGCCCTCTTGCGTGACCTCGGACGCGCTGGAAGAGGCGCGCATAAAACTGCCGGAGGATGTCGTGAATGCTGGAAGATTGTCCGAGCCCAGCGCGGAGACGATCCTTGGAGCCGGAGTGGATTTTGCCATACTGACCTCTACGCTGGAGGGGCATATCAAACTGGCAGAGACGTTGGAAGAAACTGGGATACCTACCGCGTGTTTGGAAGTAGAGACCTTTGATGATTATCTGTCAGTACTGGATATTTTTACCCGGATTACGGGAAGGGCGGACCTGTATGAAAGATATGGAACGGATGTAAAAGCACAAGTGGATGCCCGGATAGAAGCCTGCGAGGGAAAAGAAGGGCCGGATGTGCTTCTGATCCGTGCATATGGAACGGGAGCCAAGGCGAAGAATAGTGACAATAACATGACCGGAGCCATGTTAAAGGATCTGGGATGCAGGAATATCGCGGACCGTGATAATTCCATCCTGGAGGATCTGAGCATAGAGAAGATTATCGAGGAAGATCCGGATTTTATCTTCGTAACGACTATGGGAGATGACGAGGCGGCAATGGACGTTCTGGCGAAGAGCCTGACGGAGAATCCGGCGTGGGGAACGCTTAGCGCGGTCAGGGAAGATCGCTATATCGTGCTCCCGAAAGACCTGTTCCACTATAAGCCAAATGACAGATGGGGGGAGAGTTATGAGATGCTTGCGGACATCCTCTATGGCGGGGAGCAGAAGCAATAAGCAGGCGGCCTGTTTCCTTGCCGTTTGTATCGTGCTTCTTGTGGCAGCGGTCCTTTTGAGCCTGTGCGTTGGGGCAGTGCTCTTAAGGCCATCCGAATTATTCGGTATGCTGTCAGACCCAGGCTCTGGGGGCGCAAGGATATTCTGGCATGTGCGCCTTCCAAGGACCTTGGCGGCAGTGCTTGCAGGAAGCGCGCTGGCGGTGGTGGGCATCCTTATCCAGACGGTTCTAAACAATCCTCTGGCCGGGCCCAACATTATCGGCGTTAATTCCGGAGCCGGACTTGGAGCCGTCCTGGCATTCGCCTTATTTCCGACGCTGCCTAAGCTTGTTCCGCTTACTGCTTTCATAGGCGCGCTCCTGGCGGTGCTGCTGGTATATGGATTGTCAAGAAAGATTCGGGCGTCCCATATGACGCTGATTCTGGCTGGCGTCGCGGTAAATGCATTTCTGAGCGCCGGGATCGACCTGATCATTATGCTGGTTCCCGATGCCATGCTAAGCAGCAACACGTTCCGCAATGGAGGGCTTGCGGGGATAACGCTGAAGCGTCTGTCTCCAGCCTGGCTTGCGATTCTTGCCTGCATCATTCTTGCCTGGATGATGGCTAAGGAACTGGATATCCTGGGACTGGGCGAGGAGACGGCCAGAAGTCTGGGTCTTTCGACAGAACGGGTAAGGCTGATCTTCCTGGTTCTGGCAGCGGCGCTTGCGGGAACTGCAATCAGCATCTCGGGATTGCTGGGATTCGTAGGCCTGATTGTCCCCCATGTGGTTCGCCTGTTTGCCGGAAACGAGGCAGGAAGAAGCATCCCGGCGGCAGCGATCTTAGGCGCGGCTTTCCTTACCTTCTGTGACGTGCTGGCAAGAAGCCTGTTTGCGCCCTATGAGATTCCTGTGGGGATTCTGCTCTCCATGCTTGGAGGTCCATTCTTCCTGTGGCTGATCGCAAGGAGGTGCCGGCATGTTTAAACTGAGAGACGTTAAGGTGTGCTATGAAAGGAAAACGGCGTTAAGGAATATAAATCTGACCTTCGAAAGAGGAAGAATTACGGTACTATTGGGGCCAAACGGGTGTGGAAAAAGCACGCTTTTAAAAGTCGCGGCAGGCCAAGTGCGACCTTCGCAGGGCTGCGTGACGGTTGATGACAGGGCTTTGGAAGGAATGAAGCCTGAGGAGATTGCGAAAAAAGTGGCGTTCCTGCCGCAAAGTCACGCAGCACCGAATATTTCCGCAGGCAAGCTGGTGCTGCATGGACGTTTTCCCTATCTTCGGTTTCCCAGGCGCTACACTGCTGCAGATGAGAAGATCGCAGAGGAATCAATGGAGCAGATCAGAATCTCATCCCTGGCATCCTTCAATATGCAGGAATTGTCAGGAGGAGAGAAGCAGAAGGTCTATATTGCCATGGCGCTGTGCCAGCAGACGGATGCTGTATTCTTGGATGAGCCCACGACTTATCTGGATATAGACTGCCAGGTGATGCTGTGGAATCTGGCAAGGCAGCTCTGCGATTTGGGCAAGGCGGTGGTGATCGTAACCCATGATATCACGGAAGCAATGAGAATGGCAGATCATCTTGTAGTGATGAAGGATGGATGCATCTGCCGGGAGGGACCGCCGGAAGACGTGCGTGGATCTCTGGAAGAGGTATTTCGTGTGAAGATAAAGAAAATAGAAGACTATTACATTGTGGATATCTAAGTGTGAGGAGGAAGAAGAAATGTACATGGAAGAATTTATGGCAGCGGCCAATGCTGCAAAGGCAAAGTCCACATTGCTTAAGGAAAATGGAGCAGGCTACATGGCTTCGGCCATGCTGGCAGGCGCGTACATCGGATTTGGCATCCTGCTGATCTTTACCATCGGAGGCCTGCTGAATGGCCAGCCCTATGCAAAGATCGTGATGGGACTGTCATTTGGCATTGCCTTAAGCCTGGTGGTAATTGCGGGGGCGGAACTATTTACCGGAAATAACCTGGTTATGGCGGCCGGCATTTTCAAAGGCACGGTGACGGCCGGACAGGCGGCAAAACTATGGATCGTCTGCTACATCGGCAACTGGATTGGCTCGATTATCCTGGCGGCGCTGTTTTACTTCGGCGGGTTCGCAACGGGAGATGTCGGAGCGTTTATCGCGAATGCGGCGGCCGCGAAGATGAGCGTGCCTTTGGCTGCGCTGTTCATCAGAGGGATGCTGTGCAACATTCTGGTCTGTCTTGCGACCTGGTGCGGTTTTCGGAGCAAGTCTGACAGCGGCAAGCTGATCATGGTGTTCTGGTGCCTGTTCGCATTTATTACTACGGGGTTCGAGCATAGCGTTGCGAATATGACGCTGCTTACAATCGCCTTGTTTGCCCCGGGAACGGCAGCAATCAGCATAACGGGATATTTCTATAACATTATCGTGGTTACTTTGGGAAATATGGCTGGGGGAATCCTCTGCGTGGCTTTGCCATACTATCTCATTTCCAGGAAAGATAAATAAAATAGACAAGAAGAAAGAAGGGAAGAACATGGGTTTTCTTATGAACCGGCAGAACTTTGATTCTGTCATGGAAGTCTGGAAAAAAGATTATATGATCTTTGCTCCCAGACTGTATGAAGGAGGAGGCTGCTTTTCCGATACGGACTGTATACGGTATGGGGAAGTCGAATCTGTAGACGAGATTGTCTTTGACAAAAAGTCTCAGTATTCTTTTAAGGAAGCATTGCTTCCGGCCTGCCAGACGCTGTTTTATTTTACGGAAGAGGCGGTCAAGGAGGCGGACGCGCCAAAGAAAGGAGCGATCATCTTCCTTAGAAGCTGCGATCTGCATGCGGTGAAGCGTCTGGATGACATGTATCTTGAAAATGGCCCGGAAGACTTTTACTACAAGAGAGTCCGGGATAAGATCCGCTTTGTCCTTATAGGATGTAAGGCATCCTTTGAAAATTGCTTCTGCGTGGATATGGGGACAAACAAATCTGACAACTATGACCTGGGAATTGATGTCAGGGAAGACATGCTTTTTATAGACTGCAAGAAGGAAGAATGGGAAGTTCTATTTAAGGAGGCTGCTGATAAGGAAAAAGATGTGGAAGTGCCATTCGTATCTGAGAATCAGACGCATGTACATATTCCGGAGAATTTGAGCATTGACGTGGCTAAGAGCAGCATGTGGGAAGAGTATAATGGCCGCTGTATCAACTGCGGCCGCTGCAACTTCGTCTGTCCGACATGTACCTGCTTCACGATGCAGGACCTGTTCTATACCGAGAACGGACGGGTAGGCGAGCGCCGACGTGTATGGGCCTCCTGCATGGTAGACGGCTATACGGATGTAGCAGGCGGCGGAAGCTACCGTAAGAAGAATGGAGAGCGGATGCGGTTCAAAGTACTGCACAAAGTGCTGGATTATAAGCAGAGAAATGGCTATCATATGTGCGTCGGATGCGGCCGCTGCGACGACGTATGTCCGGAGTATATATCTTTCTCCAACTGTATCAATAAATTGGAGCAGGCGATGAAGGAGGTGTCAGAATCATGATAAAGAATGAATATGTACCGTTCCTGTCCGAGATTACGGAAGTTATCCGCCATACAGACATTGAATATACATTCCGCATGACTTACGATGGCGACGTAAAGCCGGGGCAGTTTTTTGAAGTGTCCATTCCGAAGTATGGCGAGGCTCCGATCTCCGTAAGCGGGATCGGGGACGGGACTGTGGATCTGACGATCCGCAGGGTAGGAAAAGTGACCGATGAAGTGTTCGAACGCTATGTGGGGGATAAGCTTTTCCTGCGCGGCCCTTATGGTAATGGATTTGACATAGAACTTTATAAAGGCAAGGAACTCGTCATCATAGCCGGAGGAACCGGCTTGTCCCCAGTGCGCGGCGTGGCAGACTACTTTGCGTCCAATCCGGATATGTGCAGAAGCCTCACGCTGATCGTGGGATTCAAGTCTCCCAAAGACATGCTGTTCCATGAGGATCTGAAGCGTTGGAAGGAAAAGATCAACCTGATTTTGACGGTGGATGCGGCAAATGGCGTGACGGAAGAAGATGGCCTTGCGATCCGCGAGGGACTGGTTACGGAATACATCCCGGGCCTCCATTTTGAGAATATAGCGGATGCGGCGGCAATCGTAGTAGGACCTCCGGCAATGATGCGGTTTTCTGTGATGGGACTTAAGAAGATCGGGTTTGCGGATGAAAATATCTGGATTTCACAAGAGCGTAAGATGTGCTGCGGCCTGGGAAAATGCGGCCACTGCAAGATCGGCGACGTATATGTATGCCTGGACGGCCCGGTATTTAACTATACCAAAGGCCGCACGCTGCTGGATTAGGGAGGTGAAAAAGAATATGGATATCAATACAAAGAAATTAAAGAAAAATGCGTTCCGTGTCACAAAGGTCCGGGGAATCACCGCTTCCCGCGTCCGCGTGCCGGGAGGGCATCTGAAGGCGGAATATCTGGGGAAGATTCAGGAGATTGCCGAAGAATATGGAAATGGAACCGTACATATTACCAGCCGCCAGGGGTTCGAGATTCTGGGGATTCCTTTTGAGAAGATGCCGGAAGTAAACGAAAAACTTCAGACATTAATTGACGGGCTGGATATCAACCAGGATGAGCCGGGATGCGGATATCCGGCATCTGGGACACGTAACGTGACAGCCTGCGTGGGCAACCGGGTATGCCCTTATGCGTGCTACGATACGACCGCATTTGCGCAGCGCATTGAGAAGGCGATATTCCCCAATGACCTGCATTTTAAGATCGCGCTTACCGGATGCCCCAATGACTGCGCCAAGGTGCGCATGCATGACTTTGGCATCATGGGTATGACGGAGCCCCAGTTTGAGCCGGAACGTTGCGTAAACTGCGGCGCCTGTGTCAGATATTGTACGAGAAAGTCGGTAGGAGCCTTAAAGACTGTGAACTTCCGTCCCCAGAGAAACGAGGAGAAGTGTATCGGCTGCGGCGAGTGCGTATTGAATTGCCCGGATATGGCATGGACCAGAAGCAGGGAAAAGTATTACCGCCTGACGCTCCTGGGCCGCACGGGCAAGAAGAATCCGAGGATGGGCGAGGACTTTATCAAATGGGCGGATGAGGACAGCATCATTAAGATCATCCTGAATACATACAAGTATGTAGAAAAATATATTGATCCCAATGCTCCGGGCGGAAAGGAACATATCGGATATATCGTGGACCGGACTGGCGTGGAAGAATTCCTGAAATGGGCGCTTGACGGCGTAAAACTTCCGGAAAAGGCAGAAGTGTATACGCCGCTGTACTGGAAAGGCGTCAAATATTAGAAAGACAGATTATTTGTTTTTAAATATTCCGAACGATCAGCTTGGGGTTAAAGTCAAAGGAGACATCCAGCGAGGGATCTTTTATTTTCTCCAGAAGCCTCATGGCGGCATATTCGCCAAACTGCTCCTTGGGATGTGCGATGGATGTAAACTTCTGCTCTTCCGAGATTTCGGAATTATCAAAGCCGCAGATGACAATGTCCCCAGGATACTCGCTGTGGGATTGCAGGTACTTTCTCAAAGAATGGGCAAGGCGGTCATCGTGGCAGATGATGGCAGAGCAGGAAGTAAGTGCTTTTCCAATCTTGGGATCTAATGGATCGGAAAATACGTCCGGAAGATTCTCGCTGGCAAACCAGAAGATATTCTGGTCTATAATGGGCAGGCAGGCCTTCTGATAAGCCTTTACGTAGCCCAGATACCTGCTGGTCCCCGTCTGTTCATCCGACTTGCAGAAAATGGCTGTATCGCGGTGGCCGTTTTCCAGCAGGAATTCGGCGAGTTTCATGGATCCGGCCTCATCTCCCATGGTTATGGAAGAGAGAGGAAGCGTAGGAAGCTTCGCATGGATCAAGACGGCAGGCTTGGTGTGGGCGATTTTCTGGTAGAGGTCATAGTTTAATTGCGGAAGGGCGGACTTGGTAGGCTCGATGATCAGGCCGGCAAAGTCGCCCTCAAGGAAATTCTTCAGGGCATTATACTCCTGAGAGATGCAGTTGTTGGTAAACTGTATGACAGAAGTATACCCCTCTTTATTCAATACGCTGTTAATTCCCTTTACGATGGAGGGAAAGATGTAACTGTCAATATCATTCATAAGAATGCCAATGCGCCTGGAATCCCTGCCAACGGGAGAAGGAGCTGGCTTAAGGGAAGTGCGCACGTAAGTGCCGCTTCCTTTTATCTTGCGCAGGAGCGACTCTTTTTCCAGGACAGAGATGGCCTTGCGGACCGTATCCCTGCTTACGCCGAATTGCGCCGCCAGTTCGATCTCTGTGGGAATCCGGTCTCCGTCCTTATATGTCCCTGATTTAATCTGTTCTTTCAGCCATGCCGCCAAGTGCGTATATTTGAAACGCATCATAAGTATACCTCCAAACATTTTCTGTTTAATCTATCTGTTATCATACAACAATTTCCCGATAAAAACAATTGCCAATTCTATAATTTGTATGTATATAGTCAATAAAAAACATACAAATTAAATGTTTAAACTAGACAAATATTGATTTTATCATACATAAAATACGACAAATATATTGAAAATACAAAATTTGTATGATAGAATGACGACAACATCAAATGATAAACAATTAACGAGCATTGAAAGGAGACAATTAAGAAATGGAAGAAATGATGAATGCGATTGTGTTTTCAGGAGTTGGGGAGACTACCTATACGAAGGTTCCAAAACCGAAAATACAGGGACCAAATGACGTGCTGATGAAGATCGAGGCTGCCAGCATCTGCGGGACGGATGTACATATACTGTCAACGCCGCCATCCTATCCGGCGAACCAGGGGATCGTGCAAGGCCATGAATTTGTCGGGCGCGTGGAGGAAGTAGGCAGCGCGGTGACGACTATAAAGCCCGGAGACAGGGTGGTGCTGGATCCGAATGTGTTCTGCGGGGAGTGCTACCAGTGCAAGAAGGGGAACTTTAACATGTGCGAGAATGTGTATGTCCTTGGGATTACAGACAATGGGGGATTCGGGGAATATGCGGTGGCTCCCTGCAAGATGTGCGTGAAGATATCCCAGGAACTTCCGGCAGAGACGGCGATATTCGCGGAACCGCTCACCTGCGTTGTCAGCGCGGTCAATAAGATCAGGCTGCTGCCGGGAGAAAGCGTGCTGGTGTTAGGGGCAGGCCCGATCGGATTATATTTTACGATGCTTCTGAAAGCCAATGGCGCCGGAAAGATCATCGTATCCGAGCCAAATCCAAAGAGAGGGGAATACGCGCTTAAGGCAGGCGCAGACAGAGTCATCAATCCGCAGGAAGTAGATCTGGTGGAAGAGATCCTGAAAGAGACGGATGGACATGGAATCGATGTAGTAGCCGAGGCTGTAGGAACGCTGATCCAGGAAGCCGTGGACTGCGTGCGTCCAAAAGGAAGGATCGTGCTCTTTGGCATGGATAGTTCTAAGAAGCCCGAGGTAGACCAGTTCAAGATCGTAAGAAACGAGATAGAGATCTATGGAAGCTTTATCGGGCTGAATACCCTTCCAGCAACCGTGGAACTCATGGAAAGCGGATTGATCGACTTGCAGCAGCTGATTACCCACCGTCTGGCGCTTAAAGACTTTGACATTGGACTAAAGGCCATGAGAGACGGCAGCGCTTTGGAGGTAATCTTATATCCGGACTGGGATGAGAAGAAATAGACAGGGAGGAAGAGAGTATGAGCGACACAATTACATTTGCGTCAGATGCCAGCAAAAGGAGTGTGAAAAACTGGGCAGCCAGGCTGGTCCTTCTGATCATTGGGCTGTTTATCGCACATTTTGGCGTAGTCCTCTTTGTGCTTGCCGAGATGGGAACAGACACCTTTACCATCTTCGTCCAGGGCGTATCGAATGTTGCGGGGTTGTCCATTGGGACCTGCCAGGTGATCATCCTGACGGTAATGATGGTGCTGATGGCGTTATTTACCAAGGGCTATGTAAAGCCGGGAACGCTGATCTGCGCATTTTGCGGTGGATGGCAGATCGATCTGTACATGTGGCTTCTGGATGGCAAGCTAAGCGCCCAGTCGCCGATGGCAATACGGA
The DNA here is from genome assembly GCF_019597925.1 of [Clostridium] scindens. Taxonomy (NCBI): domain Bacteria; kingdom Bacillati; phylum Bacillota; class Clostridia; order Lachnospirales; family Lachnospiraceae; genus Lachnoclostridium; species [Clostridium] scindens. The sequence continues at coordinate 441,695 of NZ_CP080442.1, forward strand.
TTGGGGCCATGGTAGTCGGCTGCGTCATCATCGCGCTGGGAAAAGCAGTGGTGATCATGACCGATGCGGGAAGCGGCCCCAATGACCTGTTCTCATTGATCGTATCGGACGCGATCAATAAGCGCAAGAAGATAGAGTTCCGCTGGATCCGGATCGTGACGGATATTATGTTTACAGTCGTGGGATTCCTTCTGGGCGGAGTGCTGGGCATCGGAACGCTGGTAACGGCATTCCTTACAGGACCGATTGTCCAGGTATTCCTTGCGCCATGCAGGAAGTTGACGAATGCGGTATTGGCGAAGGTAGAGGGGAAGACCGTCGATGAGATGCTAAGCCAGGATCGGGCGGAGCGGGAAGCCAGGGCGTAATAAGAAAATAGTGCAAATAGAATCAAATACTTTTCAATTATGATAGGATATAGGAGGAAGATACATATGGCAGCATTAAAAATGATGGCAACACCAATCAAGTTCGGACCGGTAGAAATTAAGAACCGATTCATCGTGTCCCCGATGGTTATGAACTGTTGCAACGAAGATGGTACGGCAACTGAAAAATATATTGCGTACCATGAGGAAAAGGCAAAAGGGGGCTGGGGATTGATCGTAACGGAGGATTATGCGGTGGATCCTTCCGGAAGGACCTATCAGTATCTGCCGGGCCTGTGGGCTGATTACCAGATTGCGTCCCACAAGGAACTGACGGAGCGCGTGCATGCGGCAGGAGCCAAGATCTATGCGCAGATATTCCACGGCGGACGCCAGACAGAAGAATGGATCATAGGACAGCAGGTGTGGGCGCCGTCCGCAATCCCATGTCCGGTGAAGAAGGCATTGCCTCACGAGATGACGACGCAGGAAGTAGAAGAGATGGTGGAAAAGTTTGGCGATGCCGCGCTTCGAGCGAAGAAGGCCGGATTCGACGGCGTACAGATTCATGGAGGCCATGGCTATCTTGTCTGTGAATTTGCTTCTGCCTATTCAAATAAGAGAATCGATAAATATGGCGGCAATCTGGTAAACCGCATGCGCTTTCCTGTGGAGATCATCCAAAATATCCGTAAGAAGTGCGGAGAGGACTTTGGCATTGACTATAAGATCTCAGGTGAAGAATGCGCGCCGGGCGGAACCAATATTGAGGATACCAAGGCCATGGCGATCATGCTGGAAGAAGCGGGGATCCATTCGCTTAACGTGTCCGTCGGCGTCTATGAGACCTGGTATATGCAGGTGCCTCCGTCAGTGATGGGGCATGGCTGGATTGCGGATTATGCGGCGGAGATCAAAAAGGTGGTAGAGATTCCGGTGACCACGGTGGGGCGTGTCAATGATCCGCTGGTAGCGGAGGGAATCATCCGAAGCGGCAAGGCAGATGCATGCTATATGGGGCGCGCTTCCCTGGCAGATCCTCATATGCCGGAAAAAGCGCTCAGCGGTCGCTTTGAAGACATCATCCAGTGCATGGCATGCCTTCAGGGCTGTACGTCCAAGATAGACAGTGGCTGCCATGGACAGTGCACGCTGAATCCAAGGACGGTAAGAGAAGATGAAGTAAAGATTACCCCGGCGCAGGTAAAGAAGAACATCTTCGTGGCAGGAGGCGGCCCATCAGGAGCGGAAGCGGCCATCGTTCTGGCCAAGAGAGGCCACAAGGTAACCGTATTTGAAAAAGAAGACCGCTTAGGCGGCATGTACGGGACGGCTGCTGTTCCGCCGTGGAAAGGGGAGATCTCTTCCTTTGTCGTGTGGCAGAAGACCCAGCTGGAGAAGCTGGGAGTCGAAGTCCGCTATCAGACGGAACTGACAAAAGCGATCGTGGAAGAAGAAAAGCCGGACACGGTAGTCGTTGCGACGGGAAGCCATCCTTTCGTGCCGCCGTTCCCGGGAAAAGATCAGGAATTCGTAGTCAGCGCGGTTGACCTGCTAAGAGGCAAGATTCAGGCAGACGGCAATATCGCGGTTATCGGTGGAGGGCTTGTGGGAGGCGAGACGGCCAATTACCTTGCGACCCACGGCAATCAGGTTACGATCATCGAGATGCTTGCGCAGATCGTGGGGGAAGAGCCGGACAATATGAAACGCTTCCTGCTGCAGTCCTTTGAAGACAACCATGTGGATATCCACGCGGGGACGGCGGTACAGACCATCAACGAAGACCGGACAATTACGGTGAAGGCAGGAGAAGAAGAGAAGGTTCTCGGGCCATTCGATAAGATCGTAACTGCTGTGGGCATGCGCGCTAATCTGGAATTAAAAGGCACGCTGGAAGACATCGTAAAAGAAGTCGTGTATGTAGGAGACGCCCTGAAGCCGGGCAACGCGCTGAATGCCATCGAGGAAGGCTATATGGCGGCGCTGGATATATAAATGATACGTCCCAATTATTAAAACAAAAAATTATGGAAACAGGCATGTTGCGAAAGGCAGCATGCCTGTTTTGTTAAGAAAAATCAAGAGATTAACATTATTTAACAAATGGGCATGTTAAAACGAATGCTTTTTATTAAAAATGTGAAAAAATGTTAATGTATTACGTTAAAATTTGTTGACATATGTTAAAATATGTTGTATTCTGAGAACAGATAGCAACGGATATGTTAGCGCTAAAGATTCGATTGTTGTACATGCCAATTACAAAAGGAGGAAAAAGAATGAAAAAATTTATATCTGTGCTGATTGCCTTGACGATGCTGTTAAGCCTTGCGGCCTGCAGCAGCTCCGGAGAAGAGAAGTCAACGGATAAGGAAGCAAAGAAAAGTTCCGACAGCGACTATGAGATTGCGGTTGTCGTAAAGGTTGTCGGGATCGACTACTTTAGTGTATTTGAGGAGGGCGTGAAGAAATTTGCAGACGAGTTTGGCGTAAATGCGTATGTGACAGGCCCGTCTTCGGCAGATGCGGCGGAGCAGGTTAACATTATTGAGGATTTGATCAATTCAGGTGTTGATGCCATCTGCGTAGTGCCGAATGACGCAACCGTGCTGGAGAGCGTACTTCAGTCAGCACAAGATAAAGGTATTACCGTTGTCACAACCGAATCTCCGGATCAGGCTGGTGCAGATTGGGACGTAGAGATGATCATCAACGATATGTTCGCGGAACTGGTTGCCGAGGAAGCAGCTAAGAACTGTGGCGGATCCGGCCAGTATGCGCTCTATGTTGGAAGCCTTACTGTGCCGCTTCACAATGCGTGGGCAGACCATGTGGAAGAGTACCTTGCCGATAAGTATCCGGATATGAGTCTTTGCACGGACAGAATCGCATGTGGAGAAGATGCGGCCCTCGCCCGCGAGACGACACTGGACCTTCTGAAGACCTACAGCGATCTCAACTGCATTATTGGCTTTGGCTCCCAGGGACCGATCGGAGCGGCAGAGGCTCTGACGGAGGAAGATAAGATTGATGATGTAACAGTAGTTGGAAATATCATTCCAAGCGAAGGATCACAGTATCTTGAGAGTGGCGCGATCAAAGCAGGCTTCCTCTGGAATCCGGCTGATTCCGGATATGCTTCCTGCTACATAGCAAAGACGATTCTTGACAGGAAGAAGATCGACGATTCCTTCTCTATTCCGGACATGGGAGACATCGATCTGGATGGAACGAATCTGTGGATTGACAATCCGATTACGATCACGGCAGACAATTGGGAGAGTTTTGGATTCTAAGACAGAGACTGCACTTTCTAGAACTAAGGGAGTGGTTGCGGAACACCGCTTCCACTCCTTTTTGCAAAAAGAGGGATGACATGGAAAAAATAATTGAACTGAAAAAAGTGAACAAGCATTATGGAGGCGTTCATGCACTTAAGGACGTGGATTTCTCTCTGAATCAAGGGGAGATCCACTGCCTGATCGGCCAGAATGGATGCGGGAAGTCCACGATGATCAAAGTAATCTCCGGTGTCATTGGCGTAGATCCCGGCAGCGAGGTTATCCTGGACGGAAAGAAATCGACAGGCGGCCTGGCGCGGCAGGCGATGGCGGCAGGCGTGCGCGTGATATACCAGGACTTGAGCATCTTTCCAAACCTGACGGTGGCGGAAAATATCGCGTTTGACCAGCACGTGGACAGCGCTGTAAAAGGCGTGAACTGGTCCAGGATGTATAAGAAGGCGCAGGAAGTTCTGGACCGGATGAAGATTCAGCTGGATCTGGATGTGCTGGTGGAAGAACTGTCCATAGCGGACCGGCAGCTGGTGGCGATTGCCAGGGCGCTGGCGACCAATGCGAAACTGCTGATCATGGATGAGCCGACTTCATCCTTGACGCGTAAAGAAGTGAATGTGCTCTTTACGATTATCAAAAGCCTTCAGGCTAAGGGGCTGACGATTCTGTTTGTCAGCCACAAGCTGGACGAGATTATCGAGATTGCCGAGCGGATCACGGTCATGCGCGACGGATGCATCATATCTACATTCGAGAACACAGACGTGAAGGAAGAAAAACTTGCGCAGCTGATCAGCGGGCAGCAGATTACGTATCAGCAGAAATTTACAAAGCATGAGGAAGAGACGGTACTGGAGGTAGAGCGCTTAAGCCGCGCAAGACAGTATGAGGATGTCTCGTTCTCAGTCAAGAAGGGCGAGATTGTTGGGATCATCGGACTTCTGGGAGCCGGAAGAACGGAACTTGCCAGTTCCATCTTCGGGATGAATCCGCCGGATTCCGGAAGGATTCTCCTGCATGGCAAGGAAGTGAAGTTTAAGAGCAACCGCGACGCGATCGCAAGCAGGATCGCATACGTCCCGGAGGATCGTCTTCTCCAGGGGCTTGTGCTGAACCAGAGCGTTGAGAATAATACGATTATTTCAATTATACAGAAACTGAAAAATAAGATAGGGATTCTGGACAAGAAAAAATGCACCTCTATCACTCAAAACTGGATTGATGAGCTACATATCAAGAGCGCGAAGCCGGAGATTAACGCGTCAGCCATGTCCGGCGGAAACCAGCAGAAGATCGTAATCTCCAAGTGGCTGTCTACAGAGCCGGAGGTTCTGATTCTTGATCAGCCCACGAACGGGATTGACATTGCTGCCAAAAACACGATATACGAGTTGATCCGGGATTTGTCGGCGAAAGGAATGAGTATCATCCTTATCTCTGACGAGGCGGCGGAAGTCTATTACAACTGCCCCCGCGCGCTTGTGATGCATAAGGGTAAGATCATAAAGGAATTGGATTGCAGCGCCATCACAGAGAGTGAATTTAGCCAGGAGGTGCTTGATGAATAATAAAGCAGTAAAAAAGATTTCAAAGAGTTATGAATTTATGGTGCTGTGCGTCATAGTCGTGCTGATTATCGGCCTGGCGGCGGCTACCAAGGGGAAATCTATTCAATTAGGAAATATTTTAGACTTAATGACAAACTACTCCGCCTACGGGGTGATTGCGGTGGGATGCCTGTTCGTGATCATCTCTGGAGGAATCGACATTTCCTTCATGGCGGTAGGCGCGGTGGCCCAGTACCTATCCGCGCTGTATATGATCCACAGAGGCGGCAACTTTGTGATGATCTATCTGATCGCCATCGTGACCGGCACCTTGTTAGGGTTTATCAACGCGGTACTGGTAAACAGGCTGAAGGCCCCTACGTTGATCATTACGATCGGAACGATGAACGTGATCTATGGCGTGATGATGAAGGTGACCAGCGGCGTCCGGCTGCATGGCTTCCCGGAGTGGTTCTCCAAGAAGGTGGAATCCTCTTTATTCGCGGTTTCCGTGGGAACGCTTGCGGCAGTCATGGTAATTGCCTGGTTTATTCTTAAAAAGACAAAAATGGGACGGAGAGTGTACGCCGTGGGCGGCAATATGGAGGCGGCAAAACGGTGCGGAATCAGCGTGCTGCAGGTGCACATGTTTGTGTATGGATTCGCGGGCGCGATGGCAGCCATCGGAGCGCTGATTAATTGTTATCTCTCCCAGCAGGCATCCATTGAGGCGCTTTATGGCAATGAGATGGATGTCCTGGCCATGGTAGTCCTGGGCGGGGTATCGCTCTCAGGAGGAAAAGGAAGCGTATCAGGCACGCTGCTTGGCATCATATTGGTGGCGCTTCTGAGTAACGGCATGATTCTTGTAGGCGTATCCAGCTACTGGAAGGATCTGGTCATCGGATCGGTCATCCTGATCAGTTTCTGCGTGACTGGCTGGAGAATGATATCGGCAAAGAGAAGGGAGGGATAGGACTATGAAAAAGTATGATGTAAAGTCTCTTGCGAAACGCGGCGGGGACAGCACGATGCTGATCGTCCTGATGGTGATTCTGGTCATCTTCTTCAGTGTCCTGAATCCATCCTTCCTATCTGCGAATTCCTTCTCATCCATCATGAAGCAGATTCCGGAGATAGGACTGTTCACGATGGCGATGATGCTGCCTATGCTGGTGGGAGGCATCGACCTGTCGATCATCGCATCCGCGAATCTGGCATCCATCCTCATGTCCATGTACATGAATGCCCATGCTGAAAAAGGGGAGACAGGCATAGCCCATGTTCTGGTGGCAATGCTGATCTGCATGCTGGTCTGCATGCTGGTAGGGCTGATCAATGGCGTGATCGTGGCAAAATTCCAGATTCCTGCCATGCTGGTGACCCTGGGCATGCAGATGGTGCTGACTGGAATCGCGCTCGGCATTACCAAGGGAGGAACCTTGTCCGGCTACCCGGATTCTTTCAAATTTATCGGAAACGGATATGTGCTTGAGATCATTCCGGTTCAGTTTATCATTTTTGTAATTGTATCCGCAGTGCTGATTGTAGTGATGCAGAAGACATCCTTTGGAATCCGGCTGCAGATGTATGGCTCCAACAAGGTGTCTGCCCAGTATTCCGGAATCAACGAGATGACACTTCTGATCAAGACGCATGTCGTGTCCGGCATATACGTCGGAATTGCGGCGATCGTCATGGCAGCGCGGCTTAATTCCGCGTCCGCGGGAGCAGCGGGAAATTACCTGATGCGAGCGATCCTGATCGCGGTGCTTGGCGGCGTGGATCCCAACGGAGGGAAAGGAAAAGTGTCCGGCATACTCTGGGCAGTCCTATTGTTCCAATGCATGGCCACAGGACTTAACATTTTACGTGTGAACTCCTATATCGTAATTGCGCTTTACGGCGTGATCCTCCTCTTCTCGGTAGCGGTCCGCACACGAAAGGAGTGTGCGTAGATATGGCAGAAAAATTGAATCTTCTGGCATTTGACTGTGGGAACAGCAGTATCCGGACGATCCTCTGCCATTTTGACGGAGGGAAGGTGGAAAGCGAGGTCATCCTCAAAGAGCCGAACCGGATTATTGAAAAAGACGGGCTGTTCTATTGGGATATGATGGAGATTTTCAATACCATGAAGCGGGGCGTGGCCTTGGCAGCGGAAAGAGGAAAGATTGACTCGGTGGGCGTCTGTACCTGGGGAATTGATTTCCTTTTGCTGGATGACAAGGAGCAGTTTGTCCAGGAGGCGCTTTGCTACCGGAATACTATCGGTGCCGGCCAGATGAGCGCCCAGACGGAGGAGGAGCAGCGGGAAATGTTCTACCGCACGGGAATCCTCTGTGATAAGATCAACAGCGTGTACATGCTAAAAGGCATGCAGAACTATATGCCGGGGGCGATGGAGCGGGCAAGGAAGATTCTTCTGGTGCCGGATATCTTCGTGTATCTGTTCACTGGGCGGATGATGAATGAACCCAGCGAGCTGTCCACCTCCCAGATGCTGGATGTGCGCACCTTAAAGATCAGTCAAGAACAGTGCAATTATGCGGGCGTGTCGCCAGAACTGTTCTGCGAGATCGGCGGGCATGGCAAATTTGTAGGGAATATCAAGAAAGAGATTCTTAAAGAACTGGGAATTTCCTACGACATTCCATTCGTGTGCGTGCCGTCCCATGATACGGCCAGCGCGGTGATGGCGATTCCGAGCCGGGAAGAGGACTATCTCTTCGTAAGTTCGGGAACATGGGCGCTGATCGGAGCGCAGTGCGCCGGACCGATCGTGAACGAGAAGGTATTGAATGCAAAACTGACCAACGAGATAGGCGCTTTTGGGCGAACCACTCTCCTTCGCAATTCCGCAGGCATGTTCCTTGTGCAGCGGCTGAAGGAAGAATATGAGGCAGAGACAAAAGTGCAGATGGACTGGGGAGCATTCACAGCCCTCGCGGATCAGTGGACAGGCAAGGTGAAGATATTCGATGTGAATGACGACCGCCTGTTCAACCCTAGGAAGATGGTGAGGGAGATTCAAAGCATGATCCATCCGGAAGCAGCAAACGGTACCCATGAGTGGCCGGAGATTCTGGCATCTACCTACATATCTCTGGGAGAGAGTTATGCCCAGGTGCTGGATACGGTGAGAGAATGCACCGGGGATTCATATGGCGAGGTATATATAGTAGGCGGAGGCTCTAAGAATGCGATGATCAACCAGCGCTGCGCCGACCGGATCCAGATGCCGGTGGTAGCCTGCGATATGGAATGCGCGTCCATTGGAAACGCAGTGGTACAGATTGCGTATTTCCATCCCGAGTATTCCTATGACCGGCTTCGGGAAATCGTCGTCTCATCCCTTAAAGTTAAGCGTTATGAGCCGGCAAAATAAGTAAATAAGAAAATGGAGGATTTAACATGGACTATAAAGAGTATTTGGTTGAGTGTGGAAAAAAGATGCTGCATTCAGGGCTGACAGTGGAGACCTGGGGCAATATCAGCGTGAGAAATCCGGAGAACGGACTATATTATTTGACCCCATCGGGCATGCCTTATGATATAATAAGGACGGAAGACATCGTCGTGATGAACAGGGATATGGAAATTGTAGAGGGAACCTGCAAGCCGACGATTGAATATGGAATGCATATAGGTATTATGAACGCAAGAGAAGATGTGAACGCGGTGATTCATACGCATCCTGTGGATTCTCAGGTGTTTGCCTGTCTGCACGAGGATATTCCTCCCGTCATAGATGAGGCAGCACAGCTTCTGGGGGGCACGGTGAAGTGTGCAAAATACGCGCTTCCGGGATCAGATGAACTGGCGGCGAACGTGATCGAAGCGCTGGGAGATGGCGCGGCATGCCTGATGGCAAATCACGGGGCTGTCTGCGTAGGAACTGACATGGATACGGCTTTCCGGGTGTGTACCGTGCTGGAAATGACGGCTAAGATCTATACCGCGGCCCGTACCATTGGAAAACCGGAACCGATTGCTGACGATAAAGTCGCATTTATGAAGGACTTTGTTGCGAATCACTACGGACAGGGGAAGTAGAGAGCCCGATCATACCTAATGTGCAGGGAAAAGGAGTATAATCTATGAAAGAAATGAAAGAATTGCCTTATACGAGGCAGAAGAGAATCCTGGAAAGACTGAACAAAAATGATTGCATGACAATCAATGAGCTGGCCAAGGATTTCAATGTCTCGCAGATGACAATCTACCGGGATATTCTTCAACTTGAAAAATCAGGCGATGCACTGCGGGTATATGGCGGCGTAAAGGCCGTGGATAAAAAAGAACAAGGCGGGGAGGAAGAAGCATTAAAGACATCCTCGATTCTTCGCCCATACTGCGATGTGACGATCGAAGAGCGATTTAACAAGCAGATCGATGAGAAGCGGGCAATTGCACGGGTGGCTGCCAGTTATGTAAAGGACGGGGATGTGATTGCCATCGACCCCAGCACCACGACCCTTCACATGTGCAGTTATCTGCAGAACCGGAAGATCATCGTGGTGACGACCAGCATCAGCGTAGCGCTGCAGTTCGCGTCTTCCAAGTCGGTGGATGTGATTCTGTGCGGCGGGATGCTGAGAAAGCGTTCGCTGGCTATCGTAGGAACCTTTCTGCCGGATGTGCTCGATCATCTTTCCATCAACAAGTGCTTTATCTCATCCCATGGATTTACCTATGAACAGGGCCTGACGGATGTGACGATGGAAGAAAGCGACGCCAAGCAGCAGCTCATCAGCCGGTCCAGCGAGTGTTTCGTGCTGATCGATCATACCAAGATCGGGAAATGTGGCCCGTTCGTGGTATGCAACATGGGAGACATTGATTCTATCATTACGGATGCCGGCGCGCAGAGATCCAAGGAAACCAAGATGATCATGGACCAGTGCGCGGATACCGGATGCAAGGTGATCTACGCGAAGAAGCGGGGAGCGGCGGAAGCGAGAGAGTCTAGGGAACCGGCGGCGGAAGAGTAGTGACGGAATGCAAAATCCTTGAATAAGCACCCGAGCCCCTGCATAGATTGTAAAAAACAAACTATGCAGGGGTTATTAATATGAAGGATTATATTGAGGAGAGGGCAGTAGAAATAGCATATTATATCATTGAGCACAAAGCCACTGTAAGGCAGACAGCCAAGGCGTTCGGCGTTAGCAAGTCTACCATACATAAGGATGTAACGGAACGCTTATTGAAGATCAATCCGTCTCTGGCCGCACAGGCGCGCAAGGTGTTGGACATGAATAAGTCAGAACGGCATATCCGCGGGGGCATGGCTACCAGAGAGAAGTATCTGCATCAGCATGGGCAGGATGCAGTCGGACCGAGTATCTGAGAAGGAGTGGGAGATTGCGCAAATCTCCTTCTTTTTTTCTGCCCTGCTATAAGCGCGGAGGAAGCAATGCCAGGAAAAAATTTGTCCGCAGGCGGCCAATATGTTAAAATGTAGGGACTACTATTAGTGATAGCAACACTACAGGAGGAAAAGCCTTGAGGGACAAGATAAGATTCCTGTCTGCGGCATTGGCGGCGATGCTGGCAGTATCCCTGGCGGCGGCCGGCATTGGCGGCTGTGGGAAGGAAGAAGAGATAAAGCGGAGTAAGAAGCAGCAGATAGAACTATGGTATTACTGGGATATGGCATACCAGCAGAAGGTGCTGGGGGATCTGATTGATGAATTCAATCATTCCCAGGATGAGATAGAGGTGACCACCAGATATATACCAGACGCGGATTTTAAAAAGGAACTTGCGCTTAGCATGTATGAGGGAACCATGCCGGATATTGCGCTGGTAGATTCGGCAGACTTCCAATTCTTCCAGCATACGCAGCCCTTTGCGGATCTGACGGATGAGATCGAAGGGCTTGCGGACTATCTGCCGGAGGCATTGGCGCCATGCGAGGAAGAAGGGCGGATCAAAGGGCTTCCATTTGGAGTGAACTGTGTCGCTTTATTCTATAATGAAGAAATGCTGGCAAAGCGCGGATTAAATCCGCCGGCTACGTGGCAGGAATTCTACGATACGGCAAAGGCGCTGACAGCAGATGGAGTCTATGGGTATGCCCAGCCGGCTCTGGAGAGTGAAGAGAGCATGTATTCGTTCCTTCCGGTGCTGTGGTCTATGGGCGGGGATGTGGACTGCCTGAATTCCCGTAAGAGTGCCTATGCGTTCCAACTGTTCCGGGATCTTACCGAAGATGGCGTCGTAAGCCGGCAGAGCATCAGCCTGACCCATAAGGACCTTGCCCAGCAGTTTGCTAAAGGCAATATCGCCATGATGATCGGCAATCCTATGCAGGTAGAGTATATCCGCAAGATCAATCCCGATCTTGCGTTTGATGTTACGGATATCCCGTCCATTTCCGATAAGGTGACGGTTCTCGGGGGAGAGATCTTCGGAGTGACGGACGGCAAAGGAAAGGACGCTGCAATTGAATTCCTGAACTACATAAGCGACAAGGACAGGATGGCAGGATATATGGATGATTTGGGCTATATGGCGGCCAGAAAGGATATTTTAGATGATCAGTTTCAGGAAGACGCGGTTCTGCATAAATTCATCGGAATGCTTTCCTACGCAAGAACCAGAGAATTTACCTATCAATGGCCAGATATTACGAGAACGGTAGTGTCTGCCCTTGAGCAGTCTATTATCGGCGAGGAAGATGAGCGCATCATATTAGAGGAAGCGGCGGATAGCATACAGAAGATCAGGGAGGGCGGCCAATGAGAAGAGAGATGACGCTTAGAAGACGCCTGCTGCCAATCTTCATACTGGCAACCGGAATCCCCATCGTCCTGTTTGCCCTGATATCCCAATACAGGCTGCGCAGCAGCCTGAACGAGAATATGCAGATGCAGATCGACAACAATCTGAACCGGGCGGACCAGAGCCTGGATATGATACTGGATAAGTACGATACGCTTTTGTACGACTTGTGCACGGATGATGAGATCATTGGAATCGTGGAAGATATCAATCAGAAGAAGGATACCCTGGAAGTAAACAGCAGCAGGATACGCCATGAATTAAGCCATATCTGTAACCGAAATGATGGAATAGAGGGAATTACTATTATTACAGAGGAAAATCAGGTCATCTTTTATGACCGGCTATCAGCCTCCTCCGTAAACAGCAGCTGGGCGGACAAGATAAGAGCGCCCGAGGTGGCAAAGGGAGCCTTGTACCGGGGGATGGGACAGCCCATAGAGTCGGGGAATGATAAGGTCTATATGTTCCAGATCATCCGGGAATTCGTAGACTACCGGGATATACATAAGTCCATAGGGACCGTGATTCTAAGCATCAATACGGATGTGCTGGAGCCGGTTCTGGATGCTGGGGAGAACGCCGGCATCTACCTCCTTCAGAAGGGGAAGATCATAGCAGCATACAAGGATGGAGAATTTGGAAAGAAACTGGATGCGGCAAAGGATGAGAAATTCCTCTACACCAGGAAGATGAACGAAATGAGTGGATTTACCATCTGCAATGCCCAGTCCCTAAGGCTATACCATCAGACTTTAAAAGAGCAGATCCTGTTTTGGATATTCATAGCAGTGGGCGCGATCCTACTACTGATGGCGCTGACATATTCTTTGACCAGGCCGTACCTTAAGGAGATCGACCAGATAGCGGAGGCCATGAGCGAGGCGGAGCGGGGAAATTTCCAGGCGCGGGTACCTGTTACCGAGAATATGACGGTGGAGGTGCGCAAGATCAGTTCGGGATTCAATGAAATGGTGGGCCATATCGACAGCCTGATCGAGCAGGTAAAGGCGGCGGTAGTGGAGCAGAAAAACGCGGAACTATCCGCACTGGAAGCCCAGATAGACCCGCATTTCCTTTATAATACGCTGGATACCATCAACTGGAAGGCCATTGAACTGGGAGAGTTCGAAATCAGCGAGATGCTAGGAGCATTAGCGGATATCTTAAGATATACGGTTAAGAATGCAGGGGCAGAGACTTCGATTGAACAGGAACTGCACTGGCTTGCAATGTACATCCTGCTTCAGAAGGCGAAGCTTGGAAGAGAACTCCAGGTAGAAGTAAAGGTGCCGGAAGAACTATATGGATACAGAATCCACAAGCTGCTTCTGCAGCCATTCGTAGAGAATGCGATCCGGCACGGCCTGAAGCAGAAAGAAGGCGAGCTGAAACTGGGGATTACCATGAGATCAGCAGGAGGCCAGATGCACATCATCGTAAAGGACAATGGCCGCGGAATTTCGGAAGATGTCTTACAGAGGCTTAATGACAGCAAAAATGAAGCAGATGCTATAGATTCCGGAGAGCATATGGGAATCATCAACGTGAGAAAGCGGCTGAACCTATATTATGGAGATCAGGCGGACCTATATTTTGAGAGCGCGCTGGGAAAGTACACGAAGGTGCATCTGTTTATCCCTGTAGTCAGCCCTCATAGGCAGGCAGACGCAGAAGGCAGAAAGGAGGAGGGCCAATGAGAATTGCGGTAATAGAAGATGAAGCGCCGATCCGGGAAGGCATGAGCAAGATCCTGAAGAAGATTAACGAGAATTATGAACTGGTAGGAAAGGCAGAGAACGGCAAAAAAGGACTGGAACTGATCCGCCAGGAGAAGCCGGACCTGGTAATCCTGGACATCCGCATGCCGGATATGGATGGGCTTACCATGCTCTCCATCGTGCGGGAGGAAGGCATAGAGTGCAAGGCCATCGTCCTGAGCGCCTATTCGGATTTTGCATATGCGCAGAGGGCCATTGAACTGGGAATCGAGAACTATCTGCTGAAGCCGATCAAGATCGCGGAACTGAAGAAGGCCCTGGAACAGGCAGAGGCGAATATTTCCAAAGAACAGAGCAAGGAGCAGCTGTTCAGCCTGGAATATATCTTTCTGAACGCCATAACAGGCCAGCTGGATGAAGACGGGAAACTGGCGGACATGATTACCGAACGGTATGGAATCCGTGGGGACGAGCAGATCGCCATATTTGGCATTGGATTAAGCGATAATTATGAACGATACCATGAGAGCGTCCGCCGGACGATGGAAGAAGTAGGCATTCACAGTAATGAATTCCATGTCTACGTTATCGAATTTCAGGAAAAGGGCGCGATCGTCGTCATCCTGTACCAGCTGGAAGACCAGGATAAAGTAAAAGAATACTTTAAAAAGACGGTGGTCCCGATGCTGGGAAGCCAGATATCGGGACGGCTCAGCTGCGTCTGGGGGAACTGCCAGGGACTCTTGAACGTAAGGGAAGCAGTTCTGGAAATGGATAGCGTGCTGGAGTGGAACCTTTTCTTTGACAGAGGGACGCTGATCAGCAAAAGGCTGATTGACGCGACCCAGACCTATCCGATCAAGTACCCTATTGACATCGAGGTGCAGACGAAGGAGGCGGTGGCGGATAGCGACCGAAAAGAGTTCTTAAGCTGCCTGCGCCGGTTCCGGGAATATTGCAGGGAGGGAGCGTGCACGCCCCAGGATATGAAAGAAGCATGCAGCCGCTATATGATGAGCCTGCTGCATATGGCAAAGGAATCAGGGAAACTAGAATCATCCGTGTCTATGCAGAATATGATTACGTCCATATCCGACGCGATATTCTGGCAGGATATCGAAGAGGCATTTCTTACATTTTTTGAAAATCTGTCCTTGAAAAACGTCGGGGAAGATGGCGTAAGCCTGCTGGTCCAGAAGGCCATACAGCATATACAGGAGTACTATAACCAGGGCATCACCCTGGAGGAAGTGGCCGCCAAGTTGCATGTGTCCGAAGAATACCTAAGCACCCAGTTTAAGAAGCAGACTGGCAGGACATTTACCGAGACGATCCGTAAATACCGCATTGAAAATGTGAAGGAACTGCTGCTGAAGTCTACGCTTAAGCTCAATCAGATCGCGGATATGGTTGGATATTCGGATCCCAAGTATATGAGCAAAGTGTTCAAGGATGAAGTGGGGATGCTTCCGGCAGAGTACCGGAAGAAGAACAGTTAAGGACAAAAACAGGCAAAAACCGGAAAAAACCGTTAAAAATTTCTACTTTTTTAAAAAATTTCCACCTTGAGAGGATGGGAAATTATGCTAAGATGTTCATAACGAAAAGGAGAGATTGTTATGAGCAAAAGAATCGTTGTATTTCAAAATCCAAGCGATATATTAGAATTTGTAAGAAAGGTCGAGAAATATCCTTATGACATGGACATGAAGCGCGGCCGTTATATCGTCGACGCGAAATCTCTGCTGGGACTCATGAATCTCGGTTTTCAGAATGAGATTGAGTTGAAAGTCTATGAAGAAGAATGTGATGACCTCTGGAAGGATATAGAAAAATATGTCGCGGCATAAGCAAATTGATGCTTGTGTAATGAAACTCCCTGTCGTATAATGTACGATGAGGAGTTTTTATTATGTTAAAGAAAATGAAAAAAAGAGTTGACAGAAGCAGCTACTTATTCGACAATAAGGCGCTGCTTGCATTAATTATTCCGCTGGTCATCGAGCAGCTTCTAGCAGTACTTGTTGGCATGGCGGATTCTATTATGATTGCGAGCGTTGGCGAGGCAGCCGTCTCCGGCGTATCGCTGGTGGATCAGATCATGGTCCTGCTGATCAATGTATTTGCCGCCCTTGCAACCGGCGGAGCGGTGGTGGCCGGACAGTATCTGGGACAGAAGAATCAAAAGGAAGCCTGCAAGTCGGCTACCCAGCTGATATGGTTCATTACCCTGTGCTCGGTTGTGATCACCTTATTGGTCTATGCGGGCAAATACTTCATCCTGCACGGAATCTTCGGAAAGATCGAGGCTGACGTAATGGGACATGCCAATACCTACCTGATGATCGTAACGGCATCCATCCCGTTCATGGCCCTGTATAATGGAGGCGCGGCAATCTTCCGTGCCATGGGCAATTCCAAGGTGTCCATGCAAGTATCCATCATCATGAATATCATCAATGTTGGCGGAAACGCGATCTTGATCTACGGTTTCCACAGGGGGACGGAAGGCGTAGCCATCCCCACCCTGGTGTCCAGGATGGTGGCTGCGGTTATCATCATTGCCCTGCTGTGCAATCCGAAGCAGCTTCTACATATCGAGCGCACCTTCCGCTATAAGTTCAACTGGCAGATGGTAAAGAAGATTCTGAGCATCGGCGTGCCGAACGGCCTGGAGAACAGCATGTTCCAATTGGGCAAGATCCTGGTATTAAGCCTGGTATCCACATTCGGAACTTACGCTATCGCGGCAAATGCCGTGGGCAACGCTATCGCCTTATTCCAGATACTTCCCGGAATGGCAATTTCCCTGGCAGTTACTACGGTAATCGCAAGATGCGTAGGGGCAGGAGACTACGAGCAGGTGAAATATTACAACCGGAAGTTGATGGTGATCACCTATGTATGCATGGCTGCGACCGTGTTCTTCATTTTCTCCATCCTTCCGCTGATCATCAAGGCTTATAATCTGTCAGACGTGACAGCCAGGGCAACCGAGCAGATCATCCATTTCCATGGAATCAGCGCGATCCTGATCTGGCCCATATCCTTTACGCTGCCGGCTACCTTCCGTGCGTCCGGAGATGCCAAGGCATGCATGTACATCTCCATACTGTCCATGTGGATCTTCCGTATCGCATTCAGCTACGTGCTGGGCAAATACATGGGATTGGGCGTGTTCGGTGTATGGGTGGCAATGGTCATCGACTGGGTATTTAGGGCACTGTGCTTTGTAATCCGGTATTTCAAAGGAACCTGGCGCAAAAGCGCGATCGTGTAAAATGAAAAGAAGTCCCTTGTCAACAGGGGGCTTCTATCATATAATAGAACCTGATTTTGAGAGACATATGTGAAACTTGGATATAATAGGTACGAGATTGACAAATTAGGAGGAATTCTTGTGAAGAGAGAATTAGTAATCGTCATTGATTTTGGTGGGCAGTATAACCAGCTGGTAGCAAGACGTGTTAGAGAATGCAACGTATACTGCGAGATCTATTCCTACAAGACAGACCTGGAGAAGATCAAAGAGATGAATCCCAAGGGGATCATCCTGACCGGAGGGCCCAACAGCTGCTACGAGGCAGATTCGCCCACATATAAGAAAGAATTATTTGAACTTGGCATACCAGTCCTCGGACTGTGCTACGGCGCCCAGTTGATGATGCACGTACTGGGCGGCAAGGTAGAAAGCGCTGACGTCAGGGAATATGGCAAGACTGAAGTCATCATAGATAAACCCCAGTCGCCAATCTTTGAAGGCGTGTCATCCCCGACCATCTGCTGGATGAGCCATTTTGACTACATCTCCAAGGTGGCGCCGGGATTCGAAATCACCGCCCACACGGCAGACTGCCCGGTGGCCGCGGCCGAGAACCCGGGGCAGAAATTATACGCGATCCAGTACCATCCGGAAGTGCTCCATACTGCAGAAGGCACGAAGATGCTGTCCAACTTCGTGCTTGGCGTATGCGGCTGCGCTGGGGACTGGAGGATGGATTCCTTCGTGGAAGAATCCATCAGGCAGATCCGGGAGAAAGTCGGCAAAGGCAAAGTACTGTGCGCCCTGTCCGGCGGCGTCGACTCCTCCGTGGCAGCAGTCCTGCTGTCCAAGGCTGTAGGAGACCAGCTGACCTGCGTATTCGTAGATCACGGGCTTCTCCGTAAAAATGAAGGAGACGAGGTAGAGGCCGTCTTCGGACCAGAAGGCGATTATGACCTGAACTTCATCCGTGTCAACGCCCAGCAGCGTTTCTACGAGAAACTGGCAGGAGTCTCCGAGCCGGAGGCAAAACGTAAGATCATCGGGGAAGAGTTCATACGCGTATTCGAAGAAGAAGCCAAGAAGATCGGCGCGGTAGACTTCCTGGTGCAGGGAACCATCTACCCGGATGTGGTAGAAAGCGGGCTTGGCGGAGAATCCGCAGTCATCAAGTCCCACCACAACGTGGGAGGCCTGCCGGACTGCGTAGACTTTAAAGAAATCATCGAGCCGCTGCGCGACCTGTTCAAAGACGAAGTAAGGAAAGCCGGACTGGAACTTGGCATTCCTAAGCACCTGGTATTCCGCCAGCCGTTCCCCGGTCCGGGACTTGGCATCCGCATAGTCGGAGAAGTAACGGAAGAAAAAGTTAAGATGGTGCAGGACGCAGACGCGATCTACCGGGAAGAAATCGCGAACGCCAGATTGGATAAAAGCGTCGGCCAGTACTTCGCCGCACTTACGAATATGCGAAGCGTCGGCGTCATGGGGGATGAGAGAACCTATGATTACGCCGTGGCCCTCAGAGCGGTGAACACCATCGACTTCATGACGGCGGAGGCCGCGGAGATACCGTGGGAAGTGCTGCATAAGGTGACCAGCCGGATTGTGAATGAAGTAGATCATGTGAATCGAGTGATGTATGATATTACCTCTAAGCCGCCTGGGACGATAGAGTTCGAGTAGAGGATTAAAACCCCCGCAAGCCAGTAATGGATGCGACCCCAAAAAGTTAGACTTTTTAAGCGTAGCAGTTTTTATGGCTGCTACGTTATTTTTATGCAGCCAAGAGGTTAAGCCTGTATTGCACTGGACTCATCCACCCAAGTTTCTCCTTAATTCTTTGCTCATTGTAATACTTTATGTATCGTTCAATTTCTGATTTCAATTCCTCGTAACTATAATAGACAACACCGTAATAAATTTCTTGTTTGAGTAAACCAAAGAAGTTCTCCATCACAGAGTTGTCATGGCAGTTTCCTTTTCTGGACATGCTTTGAAATATTCGCGCTTCTCTAAGGCGATGCGAATAGGATTTCATCTGATAAGCCCAGCCTTGATCGCTATGAAAAGTTCTACGATAAGGACAGTCCGAAGTTATTTCAATTGCCTTGTTTAATACATCCAAGACATTTTTCGCAGATGGAGTTTCATCAATTCCATAGCTAAGTATCTCACCATTGCACATATCCATGAATGGATCCAGATATAGTTTATGCATTGTCATATGTCCTTTTGCATCGACTTCATAATACTTGAATTCAGTAGTATCTGTTGTAATCTTCTGATGAGGTATATGTGTATTAAAGCGTCGTCGTATTCGGTTTGGTGCAACAGTGCCAACTCTACCCTTGTAAGAGTTATATTTGCGACTTTTACGAGTAAAGGAAGTGACCTGTAAACCTAGTTTTTTCATTATGCGCTGAACTTTCTTCTTGTTAATGCAATAACCCAGGTTTCTTAATTCCCCCAGTATTCGACGATAACCGTAATCTTTGTTGTTTTTGCGATCTTAAGTATCTTTTCTTCGAGTTCTTTATCCGGATTTTCCCTATCAAATCTTTTCTGCCAATCCATATATGTGGCTTTAGGCATACCTGTATAAGAGAGAAGGTCTTTTAGTTTGAACGCTCCTCGGAGTCTGTTGATGATGAGCGCCGTTCTCTCATTTTTGCCTCGTCCTCTAAACGCAGTCTCCTCAGTTCTTTTAAAAATGCATTCTCGATTCTTAATTTAAGGAGTTCCTCCTCTAATTCTTTTACATGCTCTGCACTGGTATCGACAATTCTTTCTTCTGGTTCTTGATTTTAGTATCTATCTTAGGCTTATCCAAAGTTTTTTCCGACCTTTCTTGTGAGGTCTCAAGGCATCAGGGCCTGCCGCACGAAAGCGACTAACCCAGTTAACAATCATACTGGGATTTGTATTACCTTCTTCGATAGCTAACTCTTGATATGAGATTTCACTTGATAAATACCATTCTACAACAGAAAGCTTCTTTTCAAAAGTATATTTTTCTTGTTTACGAGAGCGCATTAGACCTTCATCACCAAAAGCGTTATAGTTATTAACCCATTCTCTAAGACATTTCGAATCTGAAATCCCATTAGTTTTAGCAAGGTATTGATAGCCGCCTTCACCATTCAAATATGCAAGGACTACTTTTTTCTTGAATTCATAGCTATATTTAACCATAAAAATACCGACCTCCAATCGTTAGATTTTTAGGTCTAACTTTTGGGGGGCGGTACAAATTGCAAGGCTTACGGGGGTTTTTTTCTGTCCGAAAAATAAGATTTTAGTAAGACTTTCTGTAATATTCATGTATATAATGCGATTTATATTTCTTTTTTCTTTTGGTTTATGGCTATGCTTTTCGGGAAAGTATTTTTCCCGTGGGCATATTCTTCTTTGGCCATTTCTCCAACTTGATACTTCTTATTTGCTTCTCCCCATTCAATAACAATGTTCGATATGTTGGCTTGACCTTTCTTTTTTATAGCAGCCTAAAGTAATATATCCAATGTTCTTCTACTGCTTTCAGGTTGTGGTTTTCTTCCAACTCAAACAAGGTATGCATGACACCAAGTCCACAATCAAGGGAGGAGGGAACGCCTATTGTAAGACACTCATTTATCCAGATGTCGAAACTGACAAATCTGAAAGGCAGAATCAATTATATATTCAGCCATGCCAGACAGGAAAATTTATATGCAGTATATGATACTACAGAACGAAAGTTTTGGAGTGAGCTGGCAAAATGTAAACAAGAAGAGTTCGAGAAAAGTGGAACGGAGGTAAATGTATTGAAGCAAGAGAACGGATTATTGCTTTGCCAGAGAGTTTTATGGACTATGAGCCGAATATGATGCTGAAATTATTTGTGGAGCATTTTAAGCAGAATTATGAGGTTGAATGTGTTGGGGCATTGCCCCATAATAAGCGAAGACGAATTATCATATCTATCTTATTTTTTCGGAGCGTAGATTGCTGAAAGAACCGATTGACGCACTAAGAAAGAGATTATGGATGAAGCAGGACAAGTAAAAAGAGGTTGTAAGATTGTTCCTAAAGGCGTTGTATATGATCGGAAAATCTTCACTACAAAGGATTCAAAGTTTAAAAATGAAGCATTTCTGAATGAGATTAAAAACTCTTTTACAGAACTGATGAATATCTATGTGAAAGATAAAAAAGAGAAATTACAAGTGTTTGACAAGAACAGTCCATATTTGGCGATGAAAAAGGTCGGTAAAAATAACCCGAAAGATGAGCAGATAGAATCAGATAATGGGGGCAGCAAAGGTGGAATCAAACAGTGGACAGGGCATTAGTAGGCGGGATAGCAGAAGAAAAAATTATGGGTATTAAATAAACAGAAATTGTGGATAAGGCAAAGAGTTCTATTCAAAACAGGGCAGACATCCACAGTTTTCTATGGCAATTGTCCAGTTAGCGATTTTTGCGCTACAGACTTTGATTATTCAAATATTAAAACAGATTTATCAGGAGTGTATTGATACAGAGAGAATTGACAGCTATTATTTCGAGTGAGGAAACCAGAGATATTCAGATGATAGATGATAAAAAAGTCAGTGAAACGGAACAGCCGTTGCCAGCCCCGCCAGTAAAGCCAGCATTAGCTGAACAATATCCAAACTTAAATGTTATTTACCACAAATTGAATAATCAAAATAGTGTAATCTATCTAAAAGGACAGGAACTTGCCGAGGTCAAAAAGGAGTTAAAAATATAAAAGGTTTATTCAAGGGAAAGCGGCGTAAGGAATTGCAAGATAACAGCAATGAATTAGCTCATCTGATTGATACTATGGGACAGCATTTATAGGGAATTGTGCAGGATAATGGGTATAAGAATGTAAAAGAGTTTCTAGCAAGATATCTCTACAGAATGCTTTAAAAGATGATACGAAAAAAGATGAAGAATATTATGAAGCCAATTACCCGGCTGCTTATTTTAGACCCTATACAAGCCTATTTAGGCGGTGGGATGGATATGAATCGGGACAATGAAACAAGAGATATGACAAAGAAGTTGGGACTTCTGGCAGAGAAATATAAATGTGCTATTGTGCATATTGGTCATATGAATAGGGCAGCAGGGAACAAGGGTGCATATAGTTCTATTGATTTTTTGCAGTAGCAAGAAGTGCTCTGCTGGTAGGCAGAGTGGAAGGACAGGCAAATATCCGAGTAGTTGTGCAGATAAAAAATAATCTGGCACCATTCGGATATGCAAAAGCCTTTGAACTGAAATAAGGCTGTTTTGCTGGCTGGGTGATTATGAAATTTCAGCCGATGAATCGATGGAGGATTAGCGCCTAAAGTGAACAAATTGCAGCAGGCAAAGCAGTTGCTTCGGGAACTTGCTGAAACTAATAATGCCATGCAAAGCAAAGAGATTTTTAATCTGGCTGATGAACAATGTATTTCTAAAAGGACATTGCAAAATGCCAAGAAACAACTGAAAATTAAAGCCAAGAAAATCAACAACTTATGGTATTGGGAACTGGATAATATTAAGGAGAAATAAGGAAGAACGCAACAATGTAGACTATATAGATATTGCGGAGATGGGAATTACAAGGTTGCAAAGACTATACACGTTGCATTGTTGCGGACTTGGACGCAGATAAGCAGCGAAGCCCCCTGCGTTCATGAGGAAGTAGCGAAGCGGATACCGAATGTCCGCTTTACAAGGAGAATGAAAAGCGAAGCAGATACCAGAGAAATTATTTATTTTGTTGATAAAATACCACCTACTGGATATGGATGAGGTGCAGTCAGAGATAAAAAAGGATTGATGGATTCGATAAAGATGCGATCATTATATTCCAAATATAAGACAGCTCCAACAGAGGAAGAAAAACAAAAGCTAGACAGGAATATCTGGATAAGCGTGGAGTACCAGACAGTTTCCGTTGGTAAATTCTTCCTTGGCAATATTAGCAAGAGCGTGGCACGCCCCCTGTTAAATATATACAAGAGGAAGTGCTGGACATGAAGCCAGAAGGGTATTGGTATTGAACAAGGAATCTGCAAAGTGCCGTGTTCTTAAAAAGGCTTGAAAACGAGCATGTAAAATAGGCGGATACGCCCATGATAAGTTTACGAGTGATAGCAGTTTCTTATGTGTTGTTAGTTTTTAAGCCGCTTCGGCGTTTGAGAAGCGAAATATACTAATCGCTCAAACTTCGTTTATGCTCCGGGTATTTCGCCCTGCCAGTAGCCATGCCGCCGATAGGCGGTTAAGTTCGTAAACAGGTGCCTATGCACCAACTCACAGCGACGTTTGCGTTACAATGCAGTGTTGGAAAGAGGTGTTGCTAATATCAAGAAACTCATTTATACAAATGTCAAAATTGACGAATTTGATGGGAAGGATCAATTATATTTCCAGTCATGACAGACAAGATAATCTGTATGCAGTGTATGAAACTTCTGAACGAAAATTCTGGAGGGAATTGGAAAAGTGCAACCAAGAGAAATTTTTCAAGAGTGGAACAGATGGAAAATGCATTGAGGCCAGAGAACTAATTATTGCGTTGCCGGAGAGTTTTGTAGATTATAACCCAAGTGTGCTATTGGAAGTATTCACGAATCATTTCAAACGGAATTATAGTGTGGGGTGTATCTCTGCATTGCACTATAATAAGCGCAAGACCAATTATCATATCCATCTTATCTTTTCTGAACGTAATTTGTTGGATGAGCCGATAGAAAAGGTTGCTGTCAGAAATATGTTTTACGATGAGGCAGGAAAGCACGTTAGAACTAAAAAAGAAATATTTGATGGCAACGTTCAGATAAGGCTTGGGTGCAGAATTATTCCCAAAGGCGAGGTATATGAGCGGAAGTTATTTACCATTAAGGATAGTCGATTTAAAAGTGAAGGTTTTCTGGATGAAGTAAAAATCTTATACAGGGTTTATTAATATCTATGTTAGAGATGATAAGGAAAAATTAAAGGTGTTTGAACGCAAGAGCGCTTATCTTCCGATGAAAAAAATTGGGAAGAACAATCCGAAAGCGGAAAAATAGAGGCTGATAATTTACAGAGAAAAAGGTGGAACCAGACTGTTGACAGGGCATTGATCAGTGAGGTAACGGAACAGCAGATTATTGAGGTTAGAAAGGTGCAAATTGGTAGGAAAGCCAGCCTATCCATTCAGCAGTCTGGTGGTCAGCCAGAATTGTTTATTAACATCATTGAGATGGCAATTAGGGTACTGGAACTTCTGATTATGCAGGTAATTAACTTGGTTAAAAAGTTTGATGTGAAAGCGGATGAGTCACAAGTAAAATTGGAAACATTACCGTCTGTAAGGCAATCAGACCGGCAAAGGGAGGCTAAGGAAGTGCTAGAGAAAATCCCGACTAAACCGAAAAAGTCTGCTCGTGCGGCAGAATATCCAAGATTGAAAGAGATTTATGTGAAGTTACAACAACAGAATAGGGCAATCTTACAGAAAGAACAGAGGATTGGAAATCTGGAAACGGAATTTCACGAGTGTAAAAGTATTTTCAAAGGGAAAAGACGTAAGGAGTTGCAGGGAGAAATTGAATAGAAGAAGCAAGTAGAGCTGATGAAACAGAGATTAACGGATATTGTCACATCATGTGGCTATCAGAATGTAAGGACGTTTCTAATGGAACATGAGAAATCAAGGACAGAATATGCGTGGTATAGGCAGGCTGTTAGTGATTGGAAACGGACATATGAAGGTAGAGAAGAACAGCCGAAAAGTATCCGTGCGAGGCTAAAACTGCATGAAGAACAGATAAAACAAAAAGAACGCAATCGAAACGCTGTCCAGAGAAGGGGCAGAGGGGCAAGATAGGAGGATATGAAAAATGAAGAAGCACATTGTTGGAGAAAATGGGATTAGTTATACGTTGTGAAAAGATGATTGTATTATCCAGATTTGGGGTTGTCTGAGGGGACAGGGTATTCGATTGGGAAGTATGGACGTCTGAGGAGAAAATATCTGCAGGAAGAACGAAAGGAGGAAGATTTTAGATTGTTTTTGAATGGTGAGTTGAATGAGCACTTACGTCGTGTGGATGAGGCGTGTGAGCAGCGGATGGAGGTCCTGATTGAGCAAATGATGGGAAGGCTGGGAGTGACCGAGCAGTTAAAAGCAGAAAATCAGATGAAATGGGTTGGAATGACGAATAACATTAGAAATTTAGCAGAGGAAATCGTAGTGGAGGAAATTGTGTATCAGTAATGTGAGTGCGAGGCGGGCAACTGTTTCGCCATTTTGTATTTCTTTTAATAGCAAAGTAAAGGCTATTATGCTAAAATATATCTATTATAGCAAAAAAAGAGATTTTTAGATAGACAGTTCTATGAATGTTACAAGATTTATTATTAAAATATTATATGTGAGACAGGAGTAATATCATTTACCTTGATTGGTTAAATCATGATAGAGATACAGAAAATCGATAATATTGATTAAGAACTAAAGGGAGAAAAATATGCAAGTTATAAAGATAATAATAAATAATTTTCGTTTATTAAAACATACAGAGATTGATTTAGAAAAAGAGCTTTCATTAATTATCGGAAAAAATAATTGTGGAAAAACATCGGTTCTCACTGCTCTTACAAAGTTTTTTGGTGATCAGGGGAACGCTAATAATTTTAATTATGATGATTTTAATATAGACTTTCAAAAGGAATTATTTGAATGTCTTGAGAGAGATGTAACTGATTGGGGAAAGAAGAGATGCCAAGGAATCGAATTATATGTTTTTATTCAATATAATGAGACAGATAATTTGGCAAACATTTCTTCTTTAATGTTGGATTTGGATCCTAATAATAAAACAGTTGTTTTAAAAGTAGAATATGCATTGAATGATATATCTGTTGTAACTTTAAAAGATGCGTTTGAAAAATATTATGAACGTTTTAAAAATAATAAGAACAGTAAATTAACTAAGAAAGAATGTTATGATAAGTTTATGCATTCAAAGTCGAGACAATTTTTCAAAATTGTATATAAAGCAATATTATTTGATAAAATAGCAGGTAAAATATGCCCGGATAAATTTAGAGTTATCGATAAAAGGAAGGTTGAATTAACTAAAATAATTTCTATAAAGTATATTGCAGCTAAAAGAGAAACAATGAATAAAGACAATGACGGTTCTTTATCAGGCCTTTCAAGCAAATATTATGAACGAATAAAAGAGGATGATGAAAACCCTGTTATTCAGAGTTTTGAAGATGCATTAGTAAATACAGATGTTTCCCTTACCAAAGTGTATGACGGGTTGTTTGAAAACGTAATCAGTAAAGTAAAAAAGTTTGGTGGAATAAAAGAGAATGAGACGATAGTTAAGATAATATCTACATTAGGACAACAACAGCTATTAAAAGATAATACAACAATGGTTTATGAAGCTGGAAGTCATCAACTGCCAGAAAGTTATAATGGTTTAGGTTACTTAAACTTAATTAGTATAATTATTCAAATTGAAACGATGTTAGCTGAGTTTAGATGTGATAATAAAGTTAACGCTAAACCAGCAGATATAAACTTGTTATTCATAGAAGAACCAGAAGCTCATACACATCCACAGATGCAATATATCTTTATAAAGAATATAAAGGATTTGCTTAAGGATGGAAGTAAAGGAGATGATATAAGAAACAAAATCAATTTGCAAACAGTAATTACTACACATTCTTCACATATTGTTGCAGAATGTGATTTTGATGATATTAAATATTTTCAAAAAATTACACCAACAAATGTTATCTCAAAGAATATGAGAAGTCTAGAAGCGGAATATAAGGATGAAAATGATCCTGAAAACAAGAGGTTCAAGTTTTTAAAACAATATTTAACACTTAATTATGCAGAAATATTTTTTGCTGATAAAGTTATTCTATATGAGGGGGATACTGAAAGAATTCTATTGCCTGCAATAATGAAAAAAATTGATCAAGAAGAAACTGATAAAACAAAGTTACCGTTATTGGCACAGAATATATCACTTTTAGAGGCAGGGGCAAATTCACAGCTATTTGATAAATTTTTACAATTTACTGGAATAAAAACTTTGATTATAACTGATATAGACGCAGGAAAAGAGCAGAGGACTATGGACAAAAATGGCCATGAAAAAATAGTAATAAAAGGAACCGAAGTACGTAAAGGAAATACTACATCAAATAATGCGTTAAAATATTATTATAGTTTACCTTTAAAAACATGGAGAAAGACAATATTAAATTTTTTTGTTACAAGAAATAGCGAACAAAAAATACTAATAAGTGAAAATGGAAGTTGGAAACAAAGCAAGCACGGAAAATTAATGGTTGTTTACCAAACAGAAGAACAAAAAGATGAAAATAAATACTATCCAAGAAGTTTTGAAGATGCATTCTTGTTTTATAACAGAGAGTTTATTATTAAAAATATCGATGGTTTTAATAGTTTGAAAAATGTGAAGCAAATAGATGAGAAAGTCGGAGGAACGTCTGAATATAAATACACAGCATATGAATTGGCTGAAAATTGCATAAAAAGTAAACCAGCATTTCCAATGGATATTTTATTATGTAGCGAGCCTGATGAAAATACAGATTTTTCAAATTGGCAGATACCGCCATACATAAGGGAGGGGTTACTGTGGTTGCGAGAAGACTAGATACAGAAATAGAAGAAATATTAATGCATATAAAACAAAAACATAATTTTCTTTTAAGTGGAGGCGCTGGCAGTGGGAAGACATATTCACTTGTTGAAGTGTTAAAACATGTGTCCGTATTATACCCAAATGCTCAAATCGCATGCATTACATATACCAATGCCGCTGCAGTGGAGATTATAAATAGAGCCAATGTTGATAATTTAACCATCTCGACTATTCATGATTTTTTGTGGGAGAATATTTCATTGTTTCCTAATGAATTAAGAAGAACATTGATAGAATTAGTTAATAGTGATGATAGTGGTATTAAGAAGCCAAAGGCAGATGAAGAGTTTACGCTAACTAATGATATTATTATCCAATATAAAGAATATACTAAGTTGAAAAGTGGGGAAATATCACATGATGAAGTACTAGTATTGGCTAATGAGATGTATAAAAAGTATCCTAAGCTATGTAGCATTTTAAAAGATAAATATCAGTTTGTTTTTGTTGATGAGTATCAAGATACATCACCATTGGTTATAAAGATTTTGCTGGAATACTTGCAAAAAAGCAATCATGTTAATGTTATAGGATTCTTTGGCGATTCTATGCAATCAATATTTGAAAATAGTGTGGGGAACATTGATAAATACATTTCTCAAGGAATTGTCCATAAAGTTGAAAAAGAACAGAATAGAAGAAATCCAGGTTCAGTAATAAAATTGGCAAATAAGTTGCGTATTGATGGGCTGGAACAAAAAGAGTCGGATGATGCAGATGCCCCAAATATGGCAGAAGGTAAATTAAAAGAGGGAACTACAAGATTTTTATATTCTAATAAATTTTCTATAAATATGGTAAAGGAATCTCAATGGTGTCGGGAATGGGATTTTAACGATTCCAAGAAAACAAAAGAATTAAGACTTACACATAATTTAATAGCAAGTGAAGCGGGTTTTGATAAACTTATGAATATCTATGACAATGATCCTATTTACAAATTTAGAAAGGACTTTAAGAAATTTGCAGAACAAAAAAATTATATGTTTGATGTGAATAGTTCATTTAATGATGTGGTTAGGGGGCTTGACTGGAAATATTCCAGAGGTGATAATAGTGGCAAACAACATATTGACGTTTTTTTGGAAAAAGAAGAGAATAGGGTTTTATACGATTATATAAAGAAATGGTCATATGAAAAAGTTAATCAAATATATATGGATAAAGATAAACTTATTGATGATAAGGTGGAAGTAGAAGGAGTTACTGTAAGAGATGCTAAAAGAGATTATCTAATTCAACATTTATTTAAAATACAAGATATAATTTATCTTTATAAAAATGGAATGTATAATGAATTATTACAAAAGACACAAATAATAGTCGTTACAAATAGAGATAAGGCAAAGTTTAGAGATAATATCGAAAAGTTAATTTCTATGGAAAATAAGTCGATAGGGAATGTTATTGATTTTGCGGATCAAGTAGACTTGTGCGTGAAGGATGATAAATTTATTAATTTTGTTGAAAAAAACGAATATTTATATTGGAGAGTAAAGAAAATTATATATTCTGAGTTTCAAAATTTATATAGATATTTGGAAGGTTTTACTCCATTTTCGACTCAACATAAAATTAAAGGTTTAGAGTATGATAATGTTTTAGTATTTCTTGAAAATGGTGGTTGGCCAAACTATAATTTTGAATATTTATTTGATAAACACATTTTTGCAACACTTTCAAAGGCAAAACAAACAACGTATCCGAGAATATTAGAAAGAACAAAAAAGTTATTTTATGTGTGTTGTACTCGTGCAAGGGAAAATTTGGTTGTTTTTTACCCCAATCCAACAGAAGGGATATTAGAAGGAGCCAAAGAATTATTCGGCAAGGGAAATTGCATTAATCTGGATAGGGATGATGTGGACTAGATGTTGTTTAATGTGAATGTATATTTATTATTTTTGACTCTATTTTGACTCTAATAATTTTGAACAAGAAAATGTAGCTGAAAAATATAAAGAATACAATGATAAAAAGGTATAAAAGTGTACTGGAAAATGTTTAAATCGCATCATCCGCACCAGAGTTTGAATAAAGGGTTAAAATCCCGTAAGCCAGTAATTATAGGGATTGCGGGGTTTTCTTCTGCCCGAAAAGTAAGACTTTCTATAATCTGCTTATTTAGTGTGTTCACCAATAAGGAGATTAAAAATTTTAAATCCCAAAGTTAATTATTTGACCTAAATTATCTATTTGGAAAATTTCGAGATGAATTTATCTGAAACATCACCCCATTTATCCAATCTTGAAACGCATTTTACTAGATTATCTATATAATCCAATTCATTAATATTTAAATCTTCAAAAATTATCCGTCGATATAACAAACTCCTTTTTAACAGTATATAAAACAGATTCATTTCCGTTAAAATATTGACCCTTTCGTTCTCGTTTAATGTGCATTATTCTAACCCTGCTGTTAAAAGTTGTTCATAATTATTTGATAATTCTTTTCTGAAAATATCCACACCATATTTCTTAATCAACGCATCTAAACAATTTTTAAAAGATGCACAATGAGAATCGGGAGTTAATGAGGAGAAAAAATTAGTATGTTTTTTTACGATTTCTAAAAGAGGTTCAACTAGTTCAATCAAAAATGTACACTTTACATCGACAGTTATTCCAATATCACTTAATGAATAGAGATATATTTGATGCACCATATCTAATTCTTCGAGCAATTGCTCCCATTTACAGAATAATTCTGTTGTAAGAATAAAATCGAAGGCAAGTAATTTATCCACTTTATAGTTACAAATGTCAGCGGATGAAAAGTAAGATAGCCTTCTTTTCATAAAATGTTCTTTACATGAATGTAATACGTTATCTTCTGATGTGCCAGATTCAGTTAATTGTAGTTCTGTCAAAGAAATAAAAGTACCATCTAACAGCATTAGTAGCCTTTATATACGTGAAAATACTGTGTGTGATTCAAAAATAGAGACATCTGCATCCGATTTTATTGTGATTTTCCTGATTCCATATTGTTCTACATAAATTGAAATGGCTTATTATCGCCTGTTTCAAAGCTAACTGAATGAGGCCCGTCTCTTTGCAAAAGAAATAGTAATAGTATAATGGAATTAGTGAAAAATTGAAGTTGTAGCACTAAAAATACAAAATTAGAAAAACAAAGGTGAGAAGAGTTGCTTAATATTTTATTTTGGAATCTAAAAAGAAACGCAATAGAAGGTTATATTATTGATTGCATAGTTGAAAATAATGTTGATATTGCTGTTTTCTCAGAATTTGACGGGGTAGATTTTATTAAGATAGAAAAGCGTTTAGGAAAGATGTATGGCCGTATTTTGGCAGTACAAGATGATAGAAAAGTAACATTAATAGCAAAGACAACCTTTTCAGTTGCAATCATACAGCAACAAAATAGGTATAATATATATAATGTAAAAACTGCGGTGGAAGACTATCTTTTGGCAGCGATTCATCTGGAAGATAGGAGAAACTATGAAAGTGGAGAAAGGATCGAGACAATAAAAGGGTTGGTGGCGGATATTGAGCAAACGGAAGAATTATTGAAATGCGGTAATACAATAGTCATTGGAGATTTCAATGCCAATCCATACGATGAAGAATTATTAAGTAAATTTGCCTTTAATGCGGTTTTGTTTAAAACAATTATAGATAAAAGGGAGTTAACAAACCCTAATAGTTTAAAGCGAAAGCGATTTTATAATCCTATTCTACATTATATCTCAGAAGATACGGAAATGTATGGTAGTTTTTATCATGCAAAAGACTATAGGACACCATATTGGCATTGTCTGGATCAAGTGTTGATTAGAAGAGACTTGGTAAACAGTGTAAAGCATGTGGAATATTTAAAAAGAATAAGCACAAAGGATTTGTTAGAAAATGCAATACCTAATGGAAAAATAAGTGATCACTTACCGTTATTAGTTAATCTATTGGAGGTTGGAAATGGAGTTTAAAAATTATTGGGGAATTGGTGAGGAGCCTCAAGATGATTTAAAGTATACTGATAATATTTACAGAATTATGGAGGAGCAATGCAAATATTTGTTTCAGTACACTAGGAGTAAGGTTTTTGCGGTTTTTGATGAAATAAAAATTGATGGTTCAATGCTTGTAGTAGCAAAAACCATATCAAATGTATTTAAAAGTGTTTCGGGCATAACTGAATTACAAGAAACTATTGCGGAATCATCTACAGAAAATTTGATCGATGCGAATGATATGTATTTTGATAAGCGTTATGGTTTTGAAATATGCACTGAAAAATATAGATTTAGACTGTTTGAATTGAGAATGACACCAATATATCCTGTTGAAATAATTATTGATGAGGGCATATGTAAAAATATAGGAAAGACATTGGCTAGGATAGCCATTCCGATGGAAAAATTTAATCATTTTATAATTAATGATGAGGAAACTTTTTGCGATGTGTTAGAAAATATTTTACAAGATAAAAAGGTGCATTATATTATTGATGAATTGCAAAAACGTGTACAGGATAAAAATGAAGAAAAGAAATTACCAGAAAAGGTAATAATATGTGAAGGGAAGACAGATGAGATAATTCTTCAAGCACTTGCTCGAAAGTTAAATCAAAAGGTTACAATTATAGTTGCTGATGGGAAATATAAGGTTCCGGTTATTTTTGATACAGTAACGGTTAGAAATATCAAATCTAATATCTTAATTGTAATTGATTCTGATGGGAATGAAAAAGAAACCAAAAAATGATCGTCGAAAAGATAGGTGCTGATAACTATGAATTAGCAATAATTAATAATAGCATAGAGGATTGGTTTATGCCTGAAGTGGCAGATTTTAGTAAACTTAAATTGATGCAATCAATAGATGCAATTATCGAAGAAATTGATTTGGCAGAACTTTGCAATAACCATGAATCATTTGCTAAAGTTGTAGAGTTTTTACAAAAATAGTATATAGGATTTTTGGCTATATAACTATAAGTTGTTGTGGAGAAGTGGATAAGGTTCAGTAAAATGCTGAAAGGAAATTGAAATTATACACGAAAAGCAAAAAAGAGTTTTTCAATATGTGATAGGTGCATTCGCATTTGAGTGAATTGCAGTATTATTAGTGCTTATACTCTTTTATTCTATTTTTAGAAAAAGCACAAGTGGTTTAGGTGGGGGGAAGCAATAAAGTGTATCTACTAAATCTCGGGTTGCTAATTATGAAGTGGTCTACAGGAATTGATAGCGGTAGAATAAAGAGTGATAACAATTAACTGATAACACTGGTTTGGATAGGCCATATAAATTAAACAGTTGGAGAGAAATAGAGTCAAGCAGAATCAGTACACTCATATAAAATTGTTAATAATAGACTTTAGTTTTGTGAGTTTAATAACGGATAATAAACTCGGAGAGACTGTAATAAATTTTGTGTAAACTAGATATGTGGTATGTATCCTCATGGATTGATATTAAAATAAGTATTAAACCAGGAGGAGGTTTTTATGATAAGAGAAAGAAAAATGACATCGGAACGTAAAGTGTTCATCACCTGTCTACTGGAATACTGCCAGCCGAATGGCGAACAAGATATGCAGAAAAAGTTCCAAGATTTGTTAGGTGATACTCTGCAAGGGATGCTGGATGTTGAAATGGATCAAAATTCGGATTATTCCAAGTATGATTATCGGAACATGGAAACAGATGACAACTGCAATGGATGCAGCAAAAAACGGTCATTTCTTCTATGGGGTCAATTAGTCTGGATATTCCGAGAGACAGAAAAGGAGAATTTAAACTATAGATTGTCTAGAAAATCAAACGGATATTTTCAATATTGAAGATTAGGCCTTGTCTATGTATGCGAAAGGAATGATGACCAGAGATATGTCCAGCCATCTTTGAGATGCCCAGAGTTTAGACGCTTCAGCAAAGATGATCTCTCACATGACAGGCTGTATCTGCCAATTGCCAAGGAATGACAAAATAGGCCGTTGGAACATAAGTATGCGATTACTTTTATGGATGTCATTCGTTTTTATGTACGGGAAAACAACTGAACCGTCAAAATAGCGGCGCACGTTTCGACTGGCGAGAAATTAAACAGCATGCGAGAAGTTCTTGGCATGTTGATCGGTGGTAATGAAAGCGAAAAGTACTGGCTTGGTGTTTTGAATGAAATCAAAAATAACTGTGTATAAGATATTATGATTGTTTGTGCAGAGGGGCTGACCGGATTTGCTGATGTCATCTATGGCGTATATTCGCTGGTAGCAATCTAGCACTGTATCTCGTACACCAGATCCAATATTCTACAAAATTTATCTCCTACAAGGACATAAGGCCATTTATGGCAGATCTAAAATTGGTGTATAAGGATACAGAGGCGCTGGCCGTAGTTGCATTGAGCAAGTTTGAAGAAACCTGGGGCAAAATATATCCGAGACTATGAAAAAAAGCCTGTAAATAAGATTCTTCTATGATAATGAAGGGCAAAAGTCTTGATAAATAGGCCTTTCGCCCTTTATCTATATATAGCAGTTACAAAAAGACTCGTCAATAGCAGGTGGTAAATCCGCCTGTTTTTAGATTATGTTAAATTATTCCGAAAGCCATCCCTTGTACTTGATGCTTAACTCTCTATACACCTGGGCCCAGTTCTGGATGGTTGTGTCCATTTCTTCGTGGCTTCAAAGGTAGTTAAATATAACGCTTTCAGGAGTGCTGTATAGCTTGAAAATACGCTTATTTACCGGATCGGTTATCGACAGATGGAATTCAATGATTTAATATGATTTGTAGAGTAAATAACCTTCGTGACAGTAGCATAGTTGTCGTTCCCAAAACAGAAATCCCAATTAAGTAGCATATCACAATTGGATGCAGAGAATGTACAATATACGAGTGTGTGGGAGGTTCTATATTAACAAAAGAATGCTAAGAGAAAATGTTTTTTAATTCTTTCTTTAAAAATATTATTTAATCATATTAAATCATAGAACATATGATTGCTTTTTGAAAAGATATGAGTTAACATAAAGATAATTTTATTATGTGTATATATACTAATGAGGAGGTTATTATGACTGATTTAATAGATAAGTGGTATGGGTTAGAAGAAACAGCAGAGTATCTGGGGGTAACAAAGGATACGATTAGAAACTGGATTAAAAAAACAGACATACCAGCACATAAAATTGGACGCTTATGGAAATTTAAACTAGCAGAAGTAGATGAATGGGTCAAAAGTGGCAAAAGTGCATTGTGATTTTGGATTGGAGTGGGAGAAGCAATTATGAATGAGGAAAGATTAGCAAGACTAATAGCTCAATATCAAAAGAATAGAGAGTTTTATAGATCCGCCAAAGAATTTAATGAACAAGATTGCAGGGATGAGTTTATTAGTCCACTATTAGAATGTTTTGGATGGGATGTACACAATCAGAACGGGGTGTTACCACAGTATAAAGAAGTAGTTGTAGAAAGATTTTCAAATAGTGGGGATCGCCCGGATTATACATTGACATTAAATGGTGTATCAAAGATTTTTGTAGAAGCAAAGAAGCCTGCGGTTGCCATAACAGAGGATTCAATTCCGGCAATACAGGCAAGACGTTATGGGTGGAATGCTAAACATAAATTGTCGATTTTGACGAACTTTGAAGACTTGCTGGTTTACGATGTTACAAATAGGCCTCAAGAGGGGGACAGAGTAACTGTATCTTTATATAGAAAATATCATTATCTGGACTATCTTAAGAAATATGGAGAAATATATAAATTAATATCAAGAGAAAGTGTTTATTCTGGAGAATATGATAAATTTGTAAATGAGAGTTTTAGTGATACAGAAAGATATTCGACAGAAGTAGATGAAGTGTTTTTAAAACAAATCAATGAGTGGAGATTAGAAATTGGAGAATATTTATACCAGAAATATGAACTATACAAAGATGTAAATGTTTTAAATGATACAGTTCAGGAATTTATTAACCAAATTATTTTTCTAAGAATTTGTGAAGATAGAAATTTACCAGTATATCAAAGATTAAAGGATACAATGCATAATAAAGAAGAATTGCAGGTAGCGTTAACTAAGATTTTTAAGGAAGTAGATAAAAAATATAATTCTAAGTTGTTTGCTGGGGAGAATATTATTTTCAATCTAGATAATGAGATTATTTTTAATATGATTATTTCACTATATTATCCGCAGACTCCGTATTTGTTTAATATTATTGAACCAGGAATTTTAGGGAAAATTTATGAAACTTTTTTGACAGAATGTCTTATAGTAAAAAACAATCATGTTATTTTGGCAGCGAAAAAGGAGTATAAATATCGTTCAGTTGTATCCACGCCTGTAGAAATAGTGAAGTATATGATAAAAAATACTTTGGAATCAATTTGTCAGGGGAAAACTCCCGAAGAAATAAAAAAACTTCAAATAGTGGATATTTCTTGTGGCTCGGGAGTGTTTTTGGAGGAAGCATATCAATTTCTTATTGATTACTGTGTTGAGTGGTACACACAATATAAGCCGGAATACTTATTGGAATTGGACAATGGGAGAAAGAAATTGCCATTAACTGATAAAAAAGATATTTTGACAAAATGTATTTATGGTGTTGATATTGATGTTCATGCTGTCGAAGTAAGCAAATTTTCTTTATTGATAAAGTTAATAGAAGATGAGACAACGGCTTCTGTAAAAGAGTGTGTTCCTATTTTACCGGATTTAAGTTCTAACATAAAGAATGGAAATTCATTAATTTCAAGAGATGATATGGAAAGCAAAGATATAACAGTTGAAATGTTGTGTGACATTAAACCTTTTCAATGGGACGAAATAAATGAAGGACAAAAATTTGATGCAATTGTCGGAAATCCGCCATACGTAAAAACAGAAGATATACATACATTAGAGACTGAATTTGAATTTGATATTTATAAAACAAAATATAAGAGTGCCTATAAGCAGTTTGATAAGTATTTTTTGTTTATAGAGAAAGCATTTGAATTATTAAAGGAAGAGGGAGAAATATGTTATATCGTGCCGAATAAATTTTATAAAATAGGTGCTGGTCAAGAACTGAGAAGATTACTAGCCAAGCATATTTTAAAATTAGATGATTTTGGAGATATACAACTTTTTCCTGATAAAACTATTTATAGTTGTATTATTACGATTTCTAAAAAGTTATGTGAAAAAGTTAGATACACAAATGTCACGTCATTAACTGATCTTTGGGCAGGTGGAGAGCAGAAGAATATAGAAATTGAAAACAGAGTATTAGATGAGGCCCCTTGGAGATTATCTACTGATATAGAATTCATGAAAATGATTGCCAAGGTAGAAGAAAATGGAAAACCATTAGGTGATGTGGTAGATATTTTTAACGGAATACAGACAAGTGCAGAAAGACCTAAGCCAGTGTATTGGTTTAGCAAAGAAGAAGTTATTTCGGAAACAGCGGAAGAATTAATAGTGAGAAAGTTTGATAAAGAATACCATATCGAAAAGACTATTTTAAAACCGTACTTTAAACCCACCAAGGCAGATGAAAAGGGGATGGGAACATATTCAGTGTTAAAAACTGATAAACAAATTATTTTCCCCTATAACTCAGATGGTAGTTTAATTAACAGTGATACCATGGAGTCAAAATATCCTGGAGCATATCAGTATTTGTTAGAATGTTATGACCTGTTAGTTCCTAAATGCCTTAATGGAGGAAAGGGTAGAGATGTAAAAAATGCAACGGCAGATACATGGTATCAATATGGTAGAAAGCAATCGATAACAGCATTTGTAAATACACCTAAATTAATTGTTAGAGTTTTGAGTAAAGAACCCATGTATGCATATGATGAAAATGATATGCTTATTGCAACTGGTGGCACAGCAGGATATTGTGCAATTGCAAAATTGCCGGATACAAAGTATGATTTATCATATATACAAGCGTGGTTAAATCATCCCTATACGGAAAGATTATTTCAGATTATGGGAAGTGATTTTGAAGGAGGATTTACGGCTAGAGGAACTTATTTGTTAAAGAAAATACCATTTGTGGAATTGGATTTTGATGATAAAAAACAGAAAGTATTGTATAATGCCGTGGTAAATGCAACAAAGAAGATTTATGAGTTAAATTCGGTATTAGAAAAAAAGAAGGATAAAGCGACAATCGGCATAATAGAGAAAGAAAAGGAAAAGTTGCAAAAGCAGATTGTGAGTGATATTACAAAGATTTATAAATTGAAGTTTTAGGTGAAGAAAATGATATTAAAAGAAAATAGTTCAGAAAGAAAATTAAGAGGAGCTTATTATACCCCACTTAAATTGGCTGAAAAAATGGTGGAAATTTTTAATACGGATTTATCTATAGCAACTATATTGGAACCGAGTTGTGGAGATGGAGTATTTATTGATGCACTTATTGAAACAAACTTTATGAAGCGGCAAAATAAGGTGACGGCTATTGAAATAGAAAAAAATGAAGCGGAAAAACTGAGTAAGAAACTAAGCAGTATGGCTAATATAAGGGTAGTGAATGGTGACTTCTTCGAATTTTATCAAGAATATAAAGAGGTAAAAAAATATGACTTGATTTTGGGGAATCCTCCATACATACGCTATCAATATCTTGAATCGAAACAAAGAGCAGAAATGGCTGATATTTTAATACAGCATGGTATGAGAGCCAATAAACTAATTAATACATGGGTTGGCTTTATGGTTGCCTGTGTTCATATGCTAAGTCCTAATGGGAAAATAGCATTTGTAGTCCCAGCAGAAATTCTGCAAGTTGCATATGCGGAAGAACTAAGATTATTTTTGGCTAATGAGTTGTCTAAAATAACGCTGCTTACATTTGAAGAATTAGTGTTTCCAGATATTGAACAAGAGGTAGTAGTTTTTATTGGAGAAAGGGGAGCCACAGAGAAAGGAATAAAAATTGTAGAACTTAATAATTTGGATGATTTGGAGAGTCTTGATATTAATGCAAATGGTTTTCAAAAATTAAGTCATGTGCATGAAAAATGGACGAAATATTTTACTACTGTACAGGAAAATCAATTGATTTCACGGATAAGAGAAGATGCTAGATTTCAAAAATTATCTAATACAGGAATTATAAATGTGGGAATTACAACAGGGAATAATAAATATTTTTCTGTTGATAAAGAAACAGTGGAAAATTATGATTTGACTAATGTAGTGCGTCCGCTAATTGGAAGAAGTTCTCATGCACATAGTATTTATTTTCAGCAGGAAGATTGGAAAGAGAATGCAGAACAAGGAAAAGCAGCATATCTGATTGATTTTCCAGATGTACCTATTGAAAAGTATAGTCAGGGACAAAAGGCATATATTGAGTTTGGTGAAAAAAATGAAGAAAATATAGGATATAAATGTAGAATTAGGGAGAGATGGTATCAAATCCCTTCTATTTGGGTACCGGATGCTTTCTTTCTGCGGAGAAATAATTTATACCCTAAATTTGTACTAAACTGTTGTGATGCTGTTTCTACAGATACCATGCATAGAGTAAAATTCAATGAAGGAATTGAGCCTGAAAGGATAGTTTTATCCTATTATAATAGTATTTCCTTTGCATTTACAGAAATTTGTGGACGGAGTTATGGCGGAGGTGTATTAGAAATATTACCGGGAGAAGTTGGTAATATTTCAGTCCCTATTTTAGATTGTGTCCCGATTGAGAAAATTAGGGAGGTGCTTTCCAAAGTAGATAAAATTGTTAGGGATAAAGATAATATTGAAAATGCGTTGAATCTAGTAGATAATGATATATTGAAAAAATATTTACATATTGATGATCAAACATGTGCTATGGCGAGAGGAATATGGAAGAAAATGCAACATAGGAGACTAAAAAGAGGCTAAATAGTTCGATGAAAAGGAGAATAGTGTAAATGAAAGCGACTCAGAAATAGTTGTAGGAAAATAAAATTTTTACAAATATGAGTACTTCTTACGTTGAAAAAATAAAGAAGGTAGAAAATTTAAATGAGAATGGTGAAGACATATGTGCGGATTTATTTAAGAGGTTTAAAAAAGAAATTGTTGATTTTATACATCAAAAATATAGCAATATGCGCCTCGAGCATTCAGATATAGACTTTTACTTCTTGGTACTGTATAGATAAATCGCCACATTATGTTCCTATCGCTTTTGACGACGATATGATATAATTTATGAGCAATGGCAAGAAGGAGATTGTGTAAAAAATATAAATCTTTTAGATGATAATAGGATATATCTCTTCAGCCTGATCTAATCATAATTCTATATCGATCAATATATTGTGAAATCCAAACAAGAAATACATTAAATGCGAAGACCAGGAGAAATGCACATGCCAAAAGGAGCAAATCAAAAGTTCAAACTATACTACCTCATGAAAATCATGCTGGAAAAGACAGACGACGAGCACAGCATCACAATGCCGGAGATATTAACAGAACTGGAGAGATACCAAGTCTCGGCAGAGCGGAAAAGCATCTACTCAGATCTGCAGGCGCTGGAAAAACTAGGCGTAGAAGTCATCGGAGAGCAGGTCGGGAGGACGTATTATTACCATGTGGGAAGCAGGCAGTTTGAATTGCCTGAACTAAAACTATTGGTAGATTCGATTCAGTCATCCAAATTCATAACTGCCAGAAAATCGAATGAATTGATCCGCAAGCTGGAAAGTTTATGCAGCGAGTATGAAGCCAAGAAACTGCAGCGTCAAGTATATGTTTCCGGAAGAATCAAGACGATGAATGAAAGCATCTACTATAATGTGGACTCGATACATAATGCGATTACGGAAAATAAGAAGATCATGTTTCAGTATTTTCAGTGGAATCTGAAGAAAGAGATGGAGTTACGGCATAATGGGGAGATGTACCATATCAGCCCATGGGGCTTGTCCTGGAACGACGAGAATTATTATCTGGTAGGATATGATTCGGAGGATCAGATGATCAAGCATTACCGGGTAGATAAGATGCTTAAGATCCGCATGTCCGATGAGCCAAGGGAAGGGAAAAAGTATTTTGAGAAATTTGACATCGGCACCTATTCCAGGAAGAACTTTTCCATGTTTGGAGGGAAGGAAGAGCGTGTCAGATTGCTGATGGATAATCAGATGGCAGGGGTGGTCATAGACAGGTTTGGA
The DNA here is from genome assembly GCF_019597925.1 of [Clostridium] scindens. Classification (NCBI taxonomy): domain Bacteria; kingdom Bacillati; phylum Bacillota; class Clostridia; order Lachnospirales; family Lachnospiraceae; genus Lachnoclostridium; species [Clostridium] scindens. The sequence goes on from NZ_CP080442.1 coordinate 482,583, forward strand.
AAAGACATTTCCATGGTACCGGTGGATGACAATCATTTTTCCATAAGCGTCGATGTGGTCGTCAGCCAGCAGTTTTTCGGATGGGTATTTGCGCTTGGAAAGGGAGCGAAGATCATCGGGCCTGAGAGCGTGGTACAGCAAGTCAATCAGGAAATAAGAAGGTTAGTCGAACAATATAATATGGAATAAGTTATAGAATATAGCAGGAGCAGTTCCGTTTGGGGAACTGCTCCTTTTATGGTGGTATTTTTATTGGACACCTCATGGGGTAAAGTTAAGTCAAGAAAACCGATAAGAACGACATAAGAAAGACGCAAAATAAAAAACAATAAGTTTGGATTCATAATAAGGAGGTAAGGAATATGAAAGGATATGCGGTAGATAATGGTTACATGGGTTATGTGGATGGCGATTACATGCTGTTCGCGAGCGAAGTAGATTATAGCGAATATCTGGATGAAGAATAAACATTTATAGAAAATGTAATATAATACCATTTTATTAACTCAAACTCTATAGACAGAAAAAGTAGACCCGATGTAAATGGAATGGTTGGAAAAAAATTGTTTTTAGTATACAATTAAATTCAACAACTTATTTGAGAGAGAATGTCAATTGATATTTATGCTTGGATAAATTAGTTTTAGATCGAAGGGGGATTGAAATGTTTATTTACCTTATAAAAGAATGTAAAGTTAAGGTTTATGATGTGCGAACAAAAAACAGTATACGAAGGGTTGAAAAAAAGTACATTTTGTCTATTATTATTTGGATCGTTTTTGGCATGTTATTTACTCTGGCATTAGGCCTGCAATGGGACAATATTATAAAGGCTGTAATAGGAGTTGTATTAACAGTAGATATATGTGTTGCGATGTGGTGGAATGATAATGACTGGAAAACACGAAGTTCAGAAATGCAGGATAGGTATAAAAATGAGGTGATAAATAAAATTATAGAAATTTTGAAGTCTACAAATTGGCACTTATATGACCGGAAGGGAATTGAGTGGTGCATTGAGATGTGTGATATAGAATTAAAAAAAGCACCATGTTTATCTACATACTTAAATCCAATAAAAAATTTTGTAATGGTTATACTGCCAACTTTCACGGCATTAGGAGTAATAATCTTACAGAAAGTAGATGAGATAAATATAATGCTTGTAATAACTTTTACATTATTCTTTATGCTCGTATTTTTATTAGGTTTAGGATATATTGTATATCCTGTATGGGAAATGATTTTTAATAGAAAGCGGAGATTTATAGCTGCCTTTAAAGAAGACTTACAGTATATATTGGCTAAATACCAATAAGATTTGAACAATTTTAACGAGAGGATAAGCCTCCAAACTAATGTAAGACAAACCAATTTTGTTAATGTAATGAAATCGGTTTGTCTTACATTAGTTTGGAGGCTTTGTTATACAAGTTTATCATAAATAGCAAAAATTAATTTGTCTGAAAATAGATAATAATAAATAAGAGGCTAAACGATTTATCCACAAAAAAACAAAAAATAAACTCTTTCTATTGTAATAATACACAAAAATAAGAAATTTAATTTATATAAAAGGATGAAATGAAATTTAATTTCTAATACAGATTGAAATTTAATTTCAGGATTGCTATGATTATGACATAAAATTTCAGGCAAAGCCGAAAGAAAAAAAGGAGGAATAGTATGAAAAAAGTAACGTTGTTGAAAAAGGGCTTGTCGGCAGTTCTGGCGGGAACCATGGTTCTGGGGCTTGTAGCCTGCGGAAGCGGTTCTGGCGGGGATTCGAAGGACGAAGGCGGCGACAAGAGCGTGACGCTTAAGTGGCAGCAGTGGTGGGCAGTGGAATGTCCGGAAGGCTACGTGCAGGACATTGTGGACAAGTACGAAAAAGAGACTGGCGTCAAGATCGAACTGCTGAGCGCGCCGTTCGCGGATACAAAGACGCAGATTACCTCAGGAGCCAGTACCGGAACGGTAGCGGATATCGTCAGCGTAGACAGCAGCTGGGTATACGATTTCGCGGACCAGGGTATCCTGACAAATCAGTCGGATCTGATGGACAAGGATGGCTTTGACCAGGACATCATCGACAGCGAGTGGCAGGTAGACGGCTCTACATACGCGGTTCCAGTCGTTAACTTTGCTTATCCGATGTATGCGAACCAGGATATTCTGGATAAGGCCGGGGTTACAGAACTTCCTAAGACTTGGTCCGAATTCGAGGCGGCATGCCAGAAGATTAAGGATGCAGGCTACTATCCATTTGCGCTGAATCTGGATACAACATCTCCATCAGGAATCCAGAACTCTTACATGGGATTTGCATGGGCATCCGGCATCAAGATCAAGGATGAGGACGGCAACTACAATATCGCTGATAATGCGGATATGAAAGCATTTGCAGAGTATATGAAGGGATTAAATGACAAGGGATATATCTATCCAGGCATGAGTTCCTTAACAGAGGCTGATATGTCTTCTAAGTTCTGCAGCGGAGAGATTGCGTTCCATATCAACTCTGCGGCTCTTCTTACTTCCTACCGCAAGGAGGCTCCGGACATGAATATTACAGGAGCGCCGATTCCGGTTAAGGATGACTACACAGGCGAAAAGGGAATGTGCGTTGCAAGCTGGGCTCTTGGAGTAACGGAAAAGAGCGAGCACAAGGCAGAGGCTATGAAGTTTATCGAATATCTGTTAAGCGGAGCGGACGGAAAAGACGGATCCATCTGTGCAGACCTGGCAGTGACACAGTCCGCGTTCCCGAACAGCACGCTTGCGAAGCCTGATTACAGCGGAGCAGATGAAGTATTCCAGGATATCTACGATATGTATCAGGGCGGCTATCCGATCAATGAGTTCACAGGCATGAAGGAAGCAAATACCATCATGACAGACTACATCAATGAACTTGTGCCATATATGGATGGCAAGCAGGACGTAGATACCTTCCTTGGCAAGGTGCAGAAAGATATTGATGAGGTATATGGCAAGTAAGCGAACGAGAAGTTAGTATCCAATTGTAATGAAATGCGAAAATGGAGTCATAGTTCTTGTGGCTCCATTTTCCTTTATAGAAGAGATCAGATGGAGTGAGATAAACTGATGAAAAACAAGAGCGGTTTAAAATTGAAAAAACAGATTACGCCATATTTATACCTGTCTCCCACAGTGATCTTAATGCTGGTCCTGCTGGTGGTCCCCATCTGCCTGATCGTGAAGTATTCTTTCCAGAATAATGCGATCGTAGTGGCCGACCCTGTATTCGTAGGGCTGGACAATTATATAAAAATCCTGGCAGACAGCGAGTTCGTGGGCGCGGTCAAGACCACGTTTATCTTCGTGGTAGTGAGCGTTGCGGCCCATATTGTCCTGGGGATGTGCTTCGCGCTTCTCCTGAACACGAAGTATTTCAAATCAAGGACGAAGACCATTGCCAGAGTCATCTACGTCCTTCCCTGGGTATTCACGGCCTCGGTTATAGCGATTTTGTGGAAATTGATGCTGCAGCCCGCCGGGATCGTGGATTACCTGCTTTCCTTCCTGAATCTGGCGACAAAGGATACGGAGTGGCTGAGCAATCAGAGCGTGGCGCTGGCGACCATAACTTTTGTCAATATCTGGTGCGGATATCCATTTTACATGATCAGCATTCTGGCCGGATTGCAGGGCATATCGGAAGATCTGTATGAAAGTTCCGCGCTTGACGGGGCCACAAAATGGAAATCCTTCTGGCATATCACGATTCCCCAGGTTAAGCCCATCCTGATCAGCATCGCCATGCTGGACTTTGTATGGACGCTTCAATCATTTGCGGTGATCTGGATGATGACAGGAGGAGGGCCGGTCAATTCGACGCAGACGCTTAGCATCTACATCTACAAACTGGCATTTAACAGCAGCCAGTATGGCATTGCATCCGCAGTGGCGGTGCTTCTGCTGATCGTATGCGTGGCCGTAGCCATTTTCTATGTCAAGCAGCAAAAGAAAGCGAGGGAATAGGCATGGTAGGAAGTTACAAGAAGCCGATTAAGGTGATTTTGAGTATTTTACTGATTCTGGGCGGAGCCTTCGCGGGATTTCCGGTTTTATGGATGTTTATATCATCTTTAAAGTCTAATACAGAGATATTCTCCTGGCCGCCGACCTTTATTGACAAATCATTCAGCCTGCGTTCCTATATCGAGATTCTGACGGATGCAGAAAAGGTCCGGTATTTCCTGAACAGTTACTTTGTATCAGCAGTCGTAGTGGTGCTGACGCTGGTGATCGGGATTCTGGCCGCTTATGCGTTCAGCCGGTTTGATTTCCCGTTAAAGGGACTGATCAATACGCTGATCGTAAGCGTCCAGGCAGTTCCCCCGATCGTGCTTTTGATCCCGTATCTAAGCCTGATCGTGTCGCTGAAGCTGTTTAATACATATTGGGCCCTGATCCTGACCTATCTGGTATTTACGCTGCCGTACTGCATCCTGATGATCACTGGTTATTTCAACACGCTTTCTACGGATCTGGATGAAGCCGTCATGATCGACGGAGGTTCCCGCATGAAAGCGCTGTGGAAGATTCTGGTTCCGGTGTCTGTGCCTGGCCTGGTATCCGTTGGAATGTATACCTTCATGCAGGCATGGAATGAGTACCTGTTTGCCCTGGCCCTGACCCAGACCACCAATATGCGTACGGTCCCGATCGGCATCAACATGCTGATGGGGCAGCATACCTACGACTGGAGCCAGATGATGGCGATGAGTTTCTTAGGCTCTCTACCGGTATTGATTCTGTTCATCTTCTTCCAGAAATACTTCATCGCCGGAATGTCATCCGGAGCGGTAAAAGGATAGCAGGACGGGAAAGCAAGAGAGAAAGGAAATGTAGGAGAATGGGTGAAAAGATAGCATTAGGGTTCCATACTTGCGTTGATTTTGAAATGACTTGGGACGCAGAGGTGGTGGAGCAGATGATCCGGGAGTTTGACGTCCGGGATGCCGATCTTGTAGACGGCGATATTCCAATTGACTCGGTGCGGGCGCTTCTCATATCCAGCCTGTGGCATATGAAGCGGGGAATGGGATGCGAGCTGGTGCCCGACACGAACCAGATCTGCCTGGACTTCGCTAATCGGTTCCAGTACCGCGTTACCATCGGCGGCACGGCCACACGGGCCGCGATCGCAATCAGCAAGCTGGGGTACGAGAGCGCGATCCAGTTATGCTGCTTCAACCGTTATATGAAGGAACTTCTGCCAAAAGAGATCCATTATATGGTAGGCGTTCAGCATGAGAGGGAAGAAGTCTATCCTCATGTCATCCTGTCCTATCAGGGCGGGGTGCGTATCCGGGCAAATGATATTGATTTTACGACGCCCCGGGAGAACCGGGTGATGTTTTCCCGGGACATCGACAGCCTGCTGATAGAAGTTTCTGAAGATTACGCGCCGATGATACAGGATGCGGAAGCATTCCTCTTATCCTGCTTTAGCGAGATCCTGGATGAGGAGATTCTGGAAGACCGCATGGACCGGACGCGGAGGCTCCTTGGGACGCTTCCCAAGGACGCCATCGTCGTGATGGAGGATGGATGCTATATCCGCAAGGATTTCCGCGTCTATGTGCATCAGGCGCTGCGGGACGTGGTGGACGTTCTGAGCATGAATGAGGATGAACTGCAGGAATACATCCAGCGCAGGATCGACATTCTGAATGTGGAGGAGGTCCTGGATGCGGTAAGAGAGGTGTATGAGAAGGTGAAGGTTCCGACGCTCCTGGTCCATTCGGCCGCCTGGGCGCTGACCTATGGGGAAGATGCCAGAAAGTATGAGCGCGCCCTGGAAGGCGGCATCACGATGGCAGCCACCCGCTTCTGGCGAGGGGATGATTTTGGAAGGAAGGAGTATGAGGAGACGGGGCATCTGGCGGCAAAGGAAGAGGGACAAAGATTCCGTCAGGAGATTGAGGAGCGGGCAGGGGAAGCAGTCTGCTGCGTTCCTTGCAAGGACTTAAGTTTCGTGGAGAATCCGACGGTGGTCGGCCTGGGCGACTTTTTCGCGGGCGGCCTGCTTCCGCAGCTGACTAAGGACCGGCGCATATAGGCGCAGAACAATGGTTGATAATTAAAGATTAGAAGAAAGGATGATTTTATGTACGAGAGAGTGGAAAATATTTTAAAGATGGCAGAGGAGAGCAACACTTCAGCCATAGCATTTATCTGTATGGATGATACGATGGCAAGATCCGTCGTATGCGCGGCGGAGGCAACGAACACGCCAGCGATCATCATGCTCTATCCGGAGCATGTCACGATCCAGAAGACCTGTAACCTCAGCGGATTCGCAGCCATGGTAGAGGAGATGGCCAAAGAGGCCAAAGTTCCCATCGGCTTGCATGCGGATCATGATTATACCTATGACGCGATCATCAACACGGTCAATAAGGGATTTCGTTCGGTCATGATGGATGGCTCCATGAATGATCTGGATACGAATATTGCCCTTACCAAGAAGGTCGTAGACAAGGCGCATGAACTGGGGGCCATCGTGGAAGGAGAGATCGGGCACGTAGGTATCGCGGCAAATGCGGATAACAACAAGGAGGACCTGTATACCAAGGCAGATGCCGCGGAAAAGTTCTGCCGGGAGACGGGCGTGGATTCACTGGCAATCTCCATTGGAAACGCCCATGGAGAGTATAAGGATACGCCGAACCTGGACATCGCAAGGCTGGAGGAGATTCACGCAGCCGTGAATGTCCCGCTGGTACTCCATGGCGGCAGCGGCATTCCGGATGATCAGCTCTTGACTGCATTTTCAAAAGGAATCCGAAAGTTTAATCTGGGAACAGAATTCCTGGGAAGATACTATGACGCAGTAGCAGAGTTCGTAAAAGAAAACGCCAAGAACCCGGATCCGGTAAAGATCATCAACCTGCCGGAATACGCGGGGGCGCGTCTCGTGCCTTATCTGGAAGAGAGAATGAAGACCCTCTGCAGGTTCTAAAAACCAAAAGTCTTAAAACACAATTGAATTCATTGTATATAAAAGTTATAATGCTTATAAGGAAAATCATCCAGATCACCTTATTTTCATCAGGGAGAGGCCAGAATACACAGGATATGGATATTCTCCAATTCCACAGAAGGAACATAAAAATATGAGTGAAAAAAGCGTAATCGATAATATACAGAAGCACTATCGCGAATTCTCGCCGACTGAGCGGAAGGTAGCGGATTGTGTATTAAGACATCCAAATCAGGTAACAGAATATACGGTCAAGGAACTGGCTATGGCAAGCGGGGTAAGCGAGGCGACCGTCGTACGGATGTGCCAGCATGCGGGATACACCGGCTACTGGCCGTTTCGTACCATGCTGGCCCGCGACATGGGAATGATGGGAAGAGAAGAAAAAAGGGATAATGACCAGGCCAATATCGTGGCCGGCATATTCCGGAAATATGCGGATATCATGCAGAATCTCAGCAGCAAGATCGATCTGGATGCCATGAGCACATGTGCCAGGCTGATTGACAATTGTCATGAGGTGCATGTGATCGCGGCGGGAGATACAGGAACCCTGGCGAAGCATATGGGATTCTGTCTGGGCAGGATCGGGATCAAGGCGACTTACAGCGGGCTTGCGGATTATTATCTGAATACCATCAACCTTGCCGATGAGAATGACGTGCTGATCGCCATATCTAAGTCGGGCATAACCAAGACGGTTATTCAGGGAGCCGAGCTTGCGAAGGAAAAGGGGCTGAAGGTGATCGCCATTACAGAATACAGCAACTCGAAACTGGGAGAATTGGCAGATCACGTCCTTCTTTCCAAAGGGGATTCCTCCCGCTTTGATTATTATAAGAACTACAATCACTTAAGCGAGACGGCGGTGATCGAGGCGCTTCTGGAACTGGTCAAGAACGTGGACAAGATTGTGGAGAAACGGGCGGACCAGCTGGAATTTATGCTTTCAGAGGCAAAATTATAGCAAGTTTGTGCAAGAATGTAAGGCGCGGGACAGAATAAGCGCCGCAATAGGATAGAAAGTTTTCAGTGTAGGCTGTGGCAGAAGATACCAGTTATGTTTTGCCGTAGCCTTATTTTCGTACGGCATATTACTTATCCTGTCACTAAAGGGTATAGGGTGGAATATATTATTACAACTAGTTCTATATGGGGAGGCATTATGCAGACAGTCACCCAAAAAACACTGGAAGACACGATGTATTATGGGGATATCCCTGTATTTATCTATCAGATCCACTATCCTTTCTTTACCACCACATGTAACGAAACCGCCGGCAGGGACATAAATGCCTACTATGCCAAGAGGGCAATGGATACGGAGGAATATTGCCGGAATATCCTATTTGCGCAGGCGGCAGAGGATAAAAGGTATCATCAAGATGGACTGCCATTCAACAGTTATACCCTGGAGGCAGTCTATCAAATTACTTATAATGCCGGGTGCATTACCAGTTTATATACGGATACCTATACCTATATGGGCGGGGCGCATGGCGAGACGAAGCGGACATCCGACACATGGGATTTTATGACCGGGAATCGGTTAAAACTGGCAGACGTCTACCCGCTTACGCCTGCTTCTTTGTACCAGCTGCACAGATCGATAGCAAGGCAGATTGCTCATCGGTTAAGAGAAACCCCAGGCTCATATTTTGATGATTATAGGTCTCTATTAAAGGATGCTTTTCATGTGAACCGTTTTTATTTGCGGCCGGGCAGCGGGGTTATCTATTACCAGCAGTATGACATAGCGCCATATTCCACGGGAATTCCGGAATTCTATTTTCCTCTGCGTTAACCTCATTTTTGTGCAATATGTAGAAAAATTAAGAACGAGCCACAAAAACTTTGAAAGTAGTTGACAACACATAAATGAACACATATAATGCTGTATATACAAGTACAACATAAAAGCAAAAGACGAATAACTGCTTTTCGATAAAATAAGTACCAGTCGGACTTCATGCCATATTTTCTGGCATGTATCATTTTAACTTAACTTGTATATACAGCATAATACATGAGTGGATGAAATTACAGTTAATTTTAGAACCAATACATTAATACCACGGAAGGAAGGGGAACATCATGGTTGTCAATTCAAGAATCAAGCATTTGGGTCTGCCTGCAGTGAGAGGCGAAGAAGCGTATGTAGCAAGGATAGCGGAACTTCCGCTGAGTCTGGAAGAATTCCGGGCAATTTCCGGGATGGCCGACTATATCGGCGTCACGCCGGAATTCAAGAAGGTAATCCAGTTTTTCAAGGTGCCGGAAAAGGAGACCCCGGCGGGCTTTGAGATCCAGCTGGAAGTAAGCAGCGACCGTGTGCTTCGTGCGAATCTAAAGCGGAACATTTCCTATGATAAGAATGGAAAGAAGCGGCCCACCAATCTGCTCTTTTCGGCAGACAGCGCCAATCCATACGAGGTTGCTCCAGTTGCGGGGATGCTGTCAAATCTGACTTGCAATCCGGGCATCATCTACGACCTGTTTATCAATAACCCTAAGGCAAACGTGGGGAACAAGTTCAAGAACAGAGACGAGGTTATGACGGAGATTGGCAGGATTCTGGGACCAGGATGCGATATCAGCGTGGAACTGAACGACCCCTTTGGGAAAAGCGATGCGCAGATTCTTGAAGAAGCAGCAAAGTTTAAGGAGATGCTCTCAGAATACCGGGTAGTCATCAAGGTTCCTCATACCGGCCCGGTAAATAAGGATAACGTAAAAGAACTTTTGAATGGAGATAAGAAACTGTCCCGCCGGTATGATGATGTGAGTACGGCGGATGCATTCCGGGGGCACAATCTGGCGCTGATGCTTCACGAGAACGGATACCGGGTGAATTTTACTCTGATGTTCGAACCAGCCCAGACGGCGCTGGCATTACAGGCCAAGCCGTATTTTATCAACAGTTTCATCCGCCATCGCTATATGCAGTCTCAGGCCATCCGGCAGTTTCTGGAACTTTATAAGGCGACTGGAGACAAAAAATTCCTGGAGGATCTGAGGGCCTACATGGTAGAAAAGGATTATTTCGCCGCAGGCGAGGAGAAGATAGATTTATTCACAGTCATGGCCAAGGCCAGGACCATCATCGACCAGCGGAATCTGGAACAGAAGGAAGGCAGCGACGGCCTGGATGGAATCCGGCACAATCTGCGGCTGCTTAGGCAGACCAATCTGGAAGATACGCGTCTGATCATCTGCAGTATGGAGGGGGATTACAATTATTACGATATCGACCGCCTGCTGGCATCGGATGAATATGGCGATATGGCTGGACGAGTGGTTCTTACCGCAGAGCCGAATTATCTGGCCCGGTTCTCCAGCGCCAATCAGGTGGTCTCCTATCAGAGGAGATTCATGAACGCGGCGAATGGGGAGAAATAGGAGGTACATATGAAGACAAGAAGTTTTGCAGAAGAGTTGCAGTACGCCAGAGCGCATACGTATGCGGTGGGCGCGTTCAATATATTCAATTATCTGTCCGCAAGGGCGGTCATCCGAGCGGCTTCGACGCTGAACTGCCCGGTGATCCTGCAGACATCCTCAGCCACAGTGCGCAAGTTCGGTCCGGCAGAATTAGGGACGATGCTTCGCCAGCTGGCCTGGAATGCGCCGGTCAATGTGCTGGTACATCTGGATCACTGCCAGGATGTAGAACTGGCAAAAGCCTGCATAGACTCGGGCTGGGACGCAGTCATGTATGACGGCTCCAGACTGCCTCTTGAGGATAATATCGAGAATTGCAAGAAGGTCGTAGACTATGCGCATCACAGAGGCGTACATGTGGAAGGCGAGCTGGGACGGATCGCAGGCGTGGAGGATGACTTGAAGGTGAAGGATGACGAGGCGACGGGCGCGACCCTGGAAGAATCCATCTATTTTGTCCGGGAATCCGGAATCGACGCATTTGCCCCTGCCATCGGGACGGCCCATGGAGTCTATAAAGGAACGCCAAAGATTAATTTCGAACTGGTCGACCAGCTGCGCCAGGCGATTGACACGCCCATCGTGATCCACGGAGGAACAGGATTATCCGAAGAGACTTTTCTAAGGCTGATCCAAAAGGGGGGAGCGAAGATCAATGTGTCTACGGCCCTCAAGCATGGATACATAGATGGATGCCGGGAATATATGGAAGCGAATCCGAAGAAGTTGGATCCGATTGATTTTGACCAGTATCTGAATTGCCGTATCAAGGATATCGCCATGGATCATATGACAATCTTCAGAAAGCCAATGCAGGTGAGGTGATGAATGTGAAGAAACCAAATTATACGATTGACTTGCACTGCCACACGAACCGCTCTGACGGTGCGGATACTCCCAAAGAACTGGTGGACCAGGCAGCGGAAGCGGGTATGAAGGTCATCGCTATTACAGACCACGATATCCGGCCGGTTAAGACGATCGATGGGATGGATGCGGTGGAATATGCGGCATCAAAAGGAGTCGTGCTTCTTCGCGGAATAGAGATCTCATGCCAGACGACGGTTGAGGATTGCCACATCGTATGCTTTGGCTGCGATTGGAACGATCCGTTCTTTGAAGAATTGGAGCGCCGGGTGGTGCAGACCAAGATAAAAAGTTATCAGGAACTGATTGAAAGGCTGAATGCGGCCGGATATAAGATCAGCTGGGAAGAAGTACTGGAGAATGACGGGAATCCCGTAGAGGAAGAACAGATACAGAAGAAGATGATCTTCGAACTGCTGAGCAGGAAAGGGTATTTCCCCTCCTGGAGCGAGGCAAAGATCATGGTAAAGCAGGCGCCGGAGTTCGGCGTGCAAAGAGAGAAGCCCGACCCGCTGGAGGTCATCCGGGAAGCACATCGGTGCGGCGGGGTGGCGATCATGGCGCACCCATATCTGATCAATGAGCCTGTAAGCCTTCCTGAAAGGGAGATCAGCAGGGAGGAATATATCCGCCGCCTGATCGAAGGAGGCCTGGATGGCATCGAAGCATGCTATTCCTACGAGAAGACCAGTTATGCGGGATCGATGGCGGCAGAGGCCATCGAACTGGAAGTAAGAAGCCGCTATGGAAACAGCGTGCGCCTGATATCCGGAGGCTCGGACTATCACGCGGATGCCAAAAAAGGAGCAAAGTCTCCCCGTCTGCTGGGCGAATGCGGACTGACGCATGAAGAATTCTTCCGGAATCCGGTATTCCGGGGGCTTGTGGCTGACATCGGGCGCGTGCTGAATCTGAAGCTGATTGCAGTAGAATGCCGCAAGAATGTCCTTCGCATGATCAGAGCGGGAGGACATGGACATGTGGGAGGCGCGCTGTCCGCCATGGATATCGTCACCGCCCTGTATTTTGATAAGATGAACGTTTCCCCGGAGGAGGCTGATCATCCTGACCGCGACCGTTTCTTGTTATCGGCAGGCCATAAGTGTCTGGCACAGTACGCAGCGCTGGCGGAAAAAGGATATTTTGCCAAGGAAGTCATGGATACCTATGGCGCGCTGGGCTCGAAGATACCGGGGCATCCCGATATGCATAAGCTTCCGGGGGTGGAAGCCAATACAGGAGCCTTAGGCCACGGCCTTTCCATCGCCGCCGGCATGGCAATGGCAGCCAAGCTGGAGCGGCGCAGATACAAAGTCTATGCTATCTGCGGGGACGGCGAGCTGCCGGAGGGCTCGAACTGGGAAGCGGCCGCAGCTGCGGCCAAGTTCGGACTGGATAATCTGGTGGTATTCGTTGATAACAATGGATTGCAGATCAGCGGCCAGGTGACGGAAGTCATGAACATGGAGCCGATCGCAGGCAAGTTTGCGGCCTTTGGATGGGCGGTTGCCAAGATCGACGGCAATGACATGGAGGAGATTGTAAAGATGCTTGACCGCTTGCCAATAGAGCGGGGAAAGCCTACGCTGATCCTGTGCCATACGGTGAAGGCAAAGGGGCTGTCCTTTGGCGAGAACCAGGCTGGCTATCATTTCTGGAACGCAACAGAAGAATTGCTCAGACAGGCAGAAGAAGAAATGGAGGCAAGAGCTGAAGAACTGAGACAGGAAATGGAGGCGGTGGCATATGACGGGTAAATTATTAGATCCCAGAAAAGAGTTTGGCAAGGCGGTATATGACGTGGCATGCGATAACCCGGACGTGGTCGTATTCTCCGCGGACAGCGGGAAGAGTTCAGGCTTCGGCCAATTCATGGAAGAATTCCCGGAACGGTACTTTGAGTGCGGGATTATGGAGCAAGGCGTCATAGGCATGGCAGCCGGCATGAGTACGGCAGGGAAGGTTCCCGTCTTCTGCGCAATCGCTCCATTCGTCACGGCCCGCCCGTATGAAATGGTAAGAAATGACCTGGGATATATGAGGCAGAATGTAAAGATCGTGGGCCGCAACGCAGGAATGACCTATTCGGATCTTGGAGCCACGCATCAAAGCCTGGATGATTTTGCGATCATGCGGATGATTCCGGGAATGACGGTTCTGGCGCCACAGGATCCGATGGAGATCAGACAGGCCGTGAAGGCTATGATCGATCATGACGGCCCGGTCTATATGCGGATTGGAAACCCTCCCATTCCGCAGTTATTCGAGGAAAAGCCCTTTGTCATCGGCAAGGGAGAGGTCCTGTGCGAAGGAAGCGACGTCACGCTCGTATCCACTGGATCAACGACCAGGGATGCCCTTGACGCGGCGGAACTTTTAAGGAAAAACGGCATAAGCGTTAAACTGATCGGCATGCCCACCGTATGCCCTCTAGATGAGGAACTTCTGATACAGGCGGCAGACGAGACTGGAAAGATTGTCACGGTGGAAGAGCATTATGCTGACGGCGGGCTGGGCTCTCTGGTTACAGAGGCGCTGAGCGAGCGGAAGGATGTGAGGGTCCGCCGGCTTGGAATGCCAAAAGCATATGCGATTACCAGCGGCAACTACCGCCAGCTGGTGGGACACTACCATCTGGACGGGATCGGGATTGCGGCTTCTGTGGAAGACTTCCTGAATCAATAAGAACATCTGAAGGTAAGACTTTTACCTTTTGAATGTAGAGAAACACTATTAATCACGGCAAAGTTTAAGGAGGAAAATAACTATGAAAATCCGTGGAATTGAAATCAACAAAGCGTCCCTTGCAAAAATGATCGATGGTTCTTTATTGAATCCATTCACGACCCTTGATGAGATTAAGGAATTAGTAGACATGTCTTTGGAATATCATACGAATTCTGTCTGCGTCAATCCGAATTATCTGAAATATGTTGCGGACAGATTAAAAGGAACGGACGTCAAGGCATGCGTGGTAATCGACTATCCATTCGGAACCGGAACGATCGAGGACAAATGCCGGGAGGCAGAGATCGCGATCCAGAACGGCGTGGAGATCATCGATTATGTTATTGATTATGGACACCTCAAGAGCGGCGACAAGGCCCATCTTCTGGAAGAGGTCAAGGCATGCGTGAAAGCGGCGAAGGGCAGGGAGACCCGTTTTATCATCGAGGTCTGCTATCTGACAGAGCAGGAGATCGTAGATGCATGCGAATGCGTGATCGAAGGCGGCGGAGACTTTGTAAAGACTTCTACCGGACGCTTCGGAGGCCCGGATATGAAGATCATCGACCTGCTGGTAAAGACCTGCGCAGGACGCTGCAAGCTTAAGATTGCAGGAACCGGACAGTTCTGGACTACCAACATCGCCCTGATGGCTGTAGCAGCGGGCGTAGACATTATCGGCACTCGTTCTGCCAAGAAGATCGTGGACGAACTTCCAATCTTTGAATCCATGGTCAAGAACATTGAAGTATAACGTTTAAAAGGCCGGATTTTCCGGCCACACAAAAGATAAAGGAGAAAAATATGGGGAAATATGTGATAGGAATTGACGCGGGCACGATGGGTGTACGCTGCGTAATATTCGACCTTGAAGGCAATGAGATTTCTTCGGCTTATTTTGAGACTCCTACAGTATATCCCAAGCCAGGCTGGGTAGAACAAGACGCGAATGATGTTATTGAACTGGCATACAAATCGGTTGCAAAGGCAATTGAAAAGAAGAATGTGGACACTTCCGAGATCATCTCGGTAAGTTTCACGAATCAGCGGACTTCCTGGGCACCAATAGACAAGGATGGGAACTTCCTGCACAACATGATCCTGTGGCGGGATCAGCGCGGCGCGGAGATCTTTCCCTGGGCCAGGGAGCAGCTTGCAAAGCATGGCATGACGGAACTGGATTTGTACAAACGCTGCGGACATCCGCTGGGATCCGTTCAATGTGGATCTAAGGCATTCTGGTACCGTCTGAATAAGCCGGAACTTTATGAGAAGACATACAAGATGATTACGCCGCACGCGATGCTTGCCAAGGCATTCGGCGCGGATGACTGGTATGACGAGGAAAGCGATGCCAACTGGTGGCTGGTGACGAACGGGGATACCTTTGAGTTTGACCCGGAACTGTGCGACATCTTTGGCATGGACATTGACAAATATCCAAGGAACATGAAGCCAGGAACTCCGATCGGCGCTGTGACGGAGGAAGTTTCCAGAAAATGCGGGCTGAAGGTAGGAACACCGCTGTTCGTAGGATCCGGGGACCAGCAGTGCGGCGCTGCGGGAGTGGGTAACTCTGGAGAGGCCGGTCTTGGCTCTGTATGTCTGGGAACCGCG
This sequence comes from [Clostridium] scindens, assembly GCF_019597925.1. Classification (NCBI taxonomy): domain Bacteria; kingdom Bacillati; phylum Bacillota; class Clostridia; order Lachnospirales; family Lachnospiraceae; genus Lachnoclostridium; species [Clostridium] scindens. The sequence continues at coordinate 498,250 of NZ_CP080442.1, forward strand.
GGATTGTGTATCGGCTACTCAGCTACGCCGGTGCGTGACGCCAATGGCAAGTGCCATGTGCTTGGCCATCCGGCAGGCGGCTATACGATGGAAGGCCATGCCTCGGCGGCAGCCTCTTCCTTCCGGTGGTGCAGGAATACTTTCAGCCGGTTTGAGATGACGGCGGCAGATCTGGCGGATATGGATGTCTACACGATCATGAGTTCCATTGCGGCAAAAGCGCCGATTGGGTCGAAGGGAACCATCTTCCTGCCATGGCTTGCAGGGGCGGCGTGCCCTTACTACAATGATTCCGCGCGAGGCGCGTTTATCGGCATGACCCTTGGCGTTACCAAGTCAGAACTTCTGCGGGCCGCGATGGAAGGCATCTGCTTCGAGATGCGTGGAATGCTGGATGCTCTCAAAGATGCAGGATTTCATGAGTTCAAGAAGCTTCGCGTTACAGGAGGGGCTGCCCGTTCCGATCTGTGGAACCAGATCCAGGCAGACATCTACGGATGTCCGGTGGAAACGGTCAATGCATCGGAAGCCACCGCACTTGGCGCGGCGATGATCGGCGCGGTTGGCGCAGGCGTATTTAAAGATCTGGCCGAGGCGTCCCGGCATATGGTACGTGTCAAGGATACTTATGAGCCGATCCCAGAAAACGTTGAGCGATACAACGAGGTCTACGAGGTATTCAAGGCCTGCTACAAGGGCCTGGCAGCGGACGGATTTGAACAGATCAATGCTTACCAGAACAAGTTCTGTTAAGCGGCACAGCACAAAAAGGAGATATGTCATGGAATTTTCATTTTTAACAGCACGAAAAATCGTATTTAAGACGGGTGCGGTTGCAGACATTGCCCAGTACATAGCAGGATATGGGAAGAATTTCCTGATTGTGGTGGATCCTTTCTTTAAAGAGTCTGAAACAATGCAGAAGGTTAAGAGCCAGCTGGACTCTATCGGCGCGAAGTATACGGTCTACGGGGAAGTAAGCGGAGAACCGACGGTAGAGCAGACGGACGAAGTCTGCGAACTTGCCGTAAAGAATGGCTGTGATGCGGTTATGTCCATCGGCGGCGGCAGCAATATTGACGTAGGCAAGGCAGTCGCAGCGCTGATTACCAATGGAACTCCCGCGATCGACTACATGGAGTATGTAGGCCGCGGCAAGAAGGTAGAAAACGAGCCGGTTCCCTTCATCTCCATTCCGACAACGGCAGGAACCGGAAGCGAGGTTACCAAGAATTCTGTCCTGGGATCAAAGGTCCAGACATTCAAGCGCTCCATGCGCTCGGATATGATGCTGGCGAATCTGACTATCGTGGATCCGGAATTAAGCAGAGGCTGCCCAAAGAAGGTGACGGCATCCTCAGGCATTGACGCCATGACCCATCTGATAGAGGCTTATACTACCTGGAGGGCGACTCCTATCAGTGACGGGCTGGCGCTAAGGGGCATCGAGCTGGCGGGCAGATATCTAAGGCGCGCGTATGATGACGGAAACGATATGGAAGCAAGGGAAGGAATGGCGGCAGCGGCTCTGCTGGGCGGCATGGCATTCGCCAACTCCGGCCTGGGGGCAGCTCACGGCATAGGCATGGCCGTCGGGATTGCTTACCATGTGCCTCATGGAGAGGCATGCGGCATCCTGCTTCCACATGTAATGAAGCTGAATCAGAAGAAGGCGGAAGAAAGAATGGCTAAGATTGGAGAAGCCCTTACAGGAAGACGGTTCGCAAAGCCGGAAGAAGGCGCGCAGGCAGCGGTTGATTTCATTCTGGAACTGAACGCGCATATGGAGATCAAGCCGGACTTCAAGCATCTGGGAATTCCTCGCGAGGATATCGAAAAACTGGCGAAGGCCAGCTACGGAACCAGCATGAGCAGTAACCCGGTACAGCTTGAGATGGATGAGATGATAGAATACATCAGCGAGATTGTATAGAAGGCAGGTCATAGATGATAAGATTAGTTGCCAGTGATATGGACGGGACGCTCTTGAATTCCCAGAAGGAGACCGGGCGCGGACTAAAAGGCGTTATCCGTACGCTGAGGAACCGAGGAGTGCTGTTTGCAGCCGCAAGCGGCAGAAGCAGGGGCAGCATCCTGAGTTATTTTGATGATATGCCGGTGACGGTAATCGCAAATAATGGCGGCGCGGTCTATCTGGAGGATGGAACCCTCCTTTTTACAGGAGAGTTCCCCTACGAAAAGGCAAGACCCGTCATGGAGGCTGCCCGGTCAGCCTCTTACATGCATCTGGTCCTGATCGGCGTAAAAGACACCTATGTCCAGATGGATGAGCCAGAGGAACATAAGATATTCGCGGATTTTTATTTCAATAAGAAGGTCAGGTTCGTCCCCAGCCTGGAGCAGGTATTTTTGACGGATCAAATCGTAAAGATATCGATTAGCACTGGAGCGAACCGTCAAAATGAGAACCGGGGAATGAAGTTTATGCAGCAGTTTGCGGATACCTTTTCCCTCGTACTTTCCGGCGATGGCTGGGTGGATCTGACCAGGAAAGGGATATCGAAGGGATATGGGCTGGAACAGGTGTGCAGGCACTACGAAATAGCCATGGAGGATACGATCGTATTCGGTGATTATCTGAATGATCTGGACATGCTCCGGCTTACGCCGAACAGTTATGCCATGGCCAATGCACATCAGGAAGTAAAGAAGGCCTGTATGAACGTAACCCGTTTTACCAACAATGAGGACGGCGTTGTCAGAGAACTGACGAATATATTCGGATTAGAGTAGCAGTCAGCGGATCGGCAATGGGATCGAGGAGGAAACATAATATGATGACGGTTAGAGAATTTGCAAAACATTTTGATTTGGCATGGCTTGCCCCTGACGCACAGGAAAAAGATATCATTGCCGCCTGCGCGACAGCTGCTAAATACCAGGTAAACTCCGTGAATGTCAATTCCTGCTGGGCAGAACTGGCGAAGAAGGAACTGGCAGGAACAGGCGTGGGGCCAAGCGCTGTAATCGGGTTCCCCTATGGCGCATGCATCTCTGAATGCAAGTTTCTGGAATTGGAGCGGATGGTGGAACTTGGATGTACGGCGTGCGACATGGTCGTGAACATCGGAGCCATGAAAGATCACAATTATAAGCTGGTAGAAGAAGAGATAAGAAAATTTGTGGAGATATGCAAGCCTGCCGGATGTGACACGAAACTGATCTTTGAAGTGGGATTTCTTACGGATGAGATGATCGCGGATCTGACGAAGATCTGCTGCGGGGCGGGGGTTACATATGTTAAGACGGCTACCGGAAGCCAGGCATTTCCGGATATCCATCAGGTTAAGATCATGAAGGAAAATCTTTCCGGCGACACGAAGATTAAAGTATCCGGCGTTCCAAGGACATTCACCCTTCCGGCAGCCATGTATGCATTCGAGCATCTGGGCGTCAGCCTGATCGGGACAAGAAGCGCGGGCAAACTCGTTGCCCAATATGCAGAGTACCTGGAAGAGATAAAATAAAAGGGTCTTTGCTGGCTGGATTAAAAGAGGGATAAATACAAAGGAGGAAAAAAGATGACTACGTATTTTGTTTCTATTGACATTGGAACTACTGGCACGAAGGCGATCGTCTTTGATAAAAAGGGAAATATCAAAGGCAGCGGGTCATTTGATACGCCTACCTATTTCCCACGTCCCGGATATGCGGAACAGGAGACGCAAGAGATAGTAGAACTGCTATACAGCGCGACGAAATATGCCATCAATAATGCAGAAATCGATCCAAAGGACATCGAAGGAATTTCATTCTCCCACATGTGCTGCTCCTTCGTTCCTGTGGACCGGGAAGGAAACTACCTAAGCCGTTCTATTCTATGGAATGACTTCCGTGGGGAAGAGATGTTCCCTTATATGAGGGAGCGTCTGGAGGCAAATGGCATCAGCGAGCTGGAAGATTATAACTTTACAGGCTATCCATTCGGACCGCTGGCGACAACGCCGAAGTTCCTGTGGATTAAGAAGAATTGGCCGGAAATCTATGAAAAGACTTATAAGTTTATCGGGCTGGAGGCTGTAATGATCAGCGCGTTCACCGATAACATCGAGGAATACTGGGATGATAAGCCAGGCCTTACCTACACCAAGCTTTCGAATAATGACACGTTTGAATTAGATCCGAAGCGCGCAGAGATCTATGATATTGACATTAATAAATATCCTGGCCGCAAGAATCCGGGAGAATTCGTGGGGAGCGTGACCGAACGGGTAGCCAAACTGACAGGCCTGCTGGCCGGGACGCCGGTGTACTGCGGCGCCGGGGACCAGCGCTGCGCGGCAGTCGGCGCAGGCGTCGCAAAAGACGGCATGATCTCGGGCGTGCTTGGGACTGCGGGAGTAATCCATGCATACAGTTCGAAGCCAGTCAGGCATCCGGAAGGCAAGATATCCATTATGGGCCATGCAGGAACGGGACACTGGCAGGTGGAAGGCTCTTCCAACTCAGGAGCATCATCGCTTCGCTGGTACCGGGATGTATTCTGCCAGAATGAGGTAGGCTTCTCCAAGTTATCCGGCAAGGACATCTATAGCATCATCAGCGATCTGGCAGCCAAGTCGCCGGTAGGCTCGAATGGCGTGATCTATGCTCCGTGGCTGGAAGGATGCGACTGTCCAAGGTTTGACGGCAATGGCCGGGCCACCTTTACAGGACTATCTTTTTCCCATAATAAGAATGATATTGCGCGGTCCGTGCTGGAAGGCGTCTGCTATGAGATGAAGAGCATGATCGATGATGCGGACCGGACGCTTGGATTTAAGACGAAGACGCTTCGGACTGTGGGCGGCGGCGCAAAGTCGCGTCTGTGGAACCAGATTCAGGCGGATGTCTACAACAAACGGATCGAGACGCTTAAATGTCCGGAATCGACCGCGCTTGGAGCAGCAATGTTCGCGGCGATCGGCTCTGGCACTTACTCGGATATCCACGAAGCAATCGACAATATGGTACAAGTCGACTATTGCCTCGAGCCTATCCCGGAAAATGTAAAACGATATGAAGAACTTTACAAGATATACACGGAACTGTATGAGGATTTGGCTGTGCGTGTATTTCCTGCAATCAAGAAATATCAGGACAGGTGTTTTGAAGGATAGGAAGGAGAATTCTTATGGAGTTTACATTTTATACTGCGGATAAAATTGTATTTAAGCGGGGCGCGCTTAAAGAAGCAGGGGATTACATCGCCAGGCTGGGCAAGAAGTTCCTGGTCATTATAGACCCATTCTTTGCGGAGAGTCCGGCAATGGAAGACTTGACGAGACAGCTGGAAGCGCTGGGAGCAGACTATCTGATCTTTAGCGAGGTCAGGGGAGAGCCCACCGTCGATCTGGTGGATGAAGTCAGCAGACTGGCGCTTGCGAGCCAATGTGACGCCGTGATCTCCCTGGGAGGCGGAAGCTGCATTGATGTAGGAAAGGCTACGGCAGCCATCATCACCAATGGCGGCCCGGCAGTGGATTACCTAGAAGTGGTAGGAAAGGGGAAAAAGGTCACGGAGGCCCCGGTGCCCTTCGTTGCGATCCCAACCACAGCGGGAACAGGCAGCGAAGTGACCAAGAATGCGGTGCTTGGCTCCAAGACGCAGGGATTCAAACGTTCTATGCGTGATGACAAGATGGTGGCTACCATTGCTATCATAGACCCGGAACTGGATATGGGATGTCCACGGAAGGTTACGGCCACATCCGGGATAGATGCCCTGACGCATCTGATCGAGGCCTATATTACTTTCCGCGCGACTCCGATCAGTGATGGACTGGCGCTTAAAGGCATCGAACTGGCGGGGAAATATCTGCAGAGAGCCTGCGACGACGGGAAAGACATGGAAGCGCGGGAAGGCATGTGCGCTGCGGCCCTGCTGGGTGGCATGGCATTTGCGAACTCGGGACTTGGCGCGGCTCATGGATTTGGCATGGCAGTAGGCATACGCTACCATCTGCCTCATGGCGAGGCCTGCGGGATCGCCCTGCCTCATGTGGTACGCCTGAATGCAAAAGCATGTCCAAAGAAGATGGATAAGATCGGCGAGGCCCTGACGGGCAGACGATTTGACAAGGCAGGAGAGGGTACGCAGGCAGCGATAGATTTCCTGTTTGACCTGAATAAGGCAATCGGCATTGCGCCGGATTATAAATTCCTGAACGTACCTCCTGAGGAAGTGGCAGAGGTGGCATTGGGCAGCAGAGGGACGAGCATGACAAGTAATCCAGTTCAGCTGACAGACGAAGAGTTGATCGCATTTCTCCGGAACATTATGTAGCAGTTATGATTACCGTTTGTACAAAAGAGAAGATTTGGAGGAGAAAATTATGTTATTGAAATTCCTATCTGAGTTAGTTGGTACATTTATTCTGATATTGTTAGGAGACGGCGTTGTTGCAAACGTTACGCTGAACAAGTCAGGCATGAAAGGCGGCGGCACGGTGCAGATCACGCTTGCCTGGGGGCTTGCGGTCATGGTTCCGGCGTTTATATTCGGCGCGGCGTCCGGCGCCCACTTTAATCCGGCCCTTACCCTGGCGCTTGCAGTGGAAGGAAGTGTTGCGTGGGCAGAAGTACCGTTTTATATCATCGGGCAGTTTGCGGGAGCGTTTCTGGGCGCGTGCTGCGTATACCTTCTGTTCAAAGGACAGTTTGATGCCACGGAAGATCCAAACACGAAACGAGGCGTATTCTGTACATCGCCTTCCATTCCGAACAAAGCCCTTAACATGCTCTCAGAGATTGTGGCTACATTCGTGCTGGTATTTGCCATTAAGGGGATCGGACAGGTGTCCGGCATTGCAGGCGGCTTAAGCAATGTATTCGTCTTTGGCATCATCACTTCCATCGGCATGAGCCTTGGAGGCCTGACAGGATATGCCATCAATCCGGCCCGTGACTGGGGCCCGCGTATTGCCCATGCTTTGCTGCCGATCAAAGGAAAAGGCCCGTCTGGCTGGGACTATGCGGTTGTTCCAATGGTGGGACCGATTATCGGAGCGTTGCTTGCGGTTGGACTTTATGCGGTAATTCCGTGGTAAGAAACAGGATACATCAAGGTTAAGAAGAGGGGTGGCAAAGATGAAGATTGCGATTGGATGCGATCCAAATGCACAGGAAGCAAAAGAAGAATTAATAAGATTTATCAAAGAAAAGAACTATGGCGAGGTGACGGATTTTGGAAGCACTGACCCAATCTACGCGAATACGGCGATCAAGGTCGCGGAGGCAGTAGCATCGAAGAAATATGACAGGGGAATCTTGATCTGTGGCACAGGCATAGGCATGTCAATCGCGGCAAATAAGGTAAAAGGCGTATACGCGGCGCTTCTATCGGACGTATATTCTGCGCAGCGGGCCCGCCTCAGCAACGATGCCAATGTAGCATGCATGGGTGCATTTACATCAGGAAGCAAGAACAGGGAGATGATGACGGAAGCGTTTCTTTCCAATGAATTCGTGCCAGGATGCTCATCCCAGCCGAAGGTTGAGGCGTTTGTCAGGTATGATAGCAAGAGATAAGAGGCAGTCTGATCATGAAAAAGACCGGTGCGGAAATATCTGTATCCATTCAGGTGTTTCCGCATTTTTAAATTCTTTCTCCCTTAATTCGCTTGCATGCTTTTAATTTAGCGGATATAATGAAAGCAAAGTCTGAGGTTGAAATGGAGGTAGCAAATTGACAGGCCTAAATTTAGATAGCCCCTGTCCGTTATATGTTCAACTGGAGAAAATCTTGCGTAAGAATATTGAAAAAGGCATTTGGAAAGAAGACGCAAGAATTCCATCTGAAAATGAATTAAGCAGAGAATATGGTTTAAGCAGGATGACTGTAAGGTCAGTTTTAAATAAATTGGCCCAGGAGGGCTTAATTTACCGGGTTCCGGGTAAGGGTACTTTTGTTAGTTCGAATAAAATTATAAGCAAGCCCCTTTCTCAGATGGGAATAAGAGACCAGCTTGAGAAGATGGGGTATGAAAATGAAACCAAATTGATTTATACGGATACTGTAGAATGCGATATCAAACTGGCAAGGAAGCTGAAAGTTAATATTGGCACTCCGCTTTATAAGATTAAGAGGGTAAGAAGCGTGAATGACGAGCCATTCAGCATACATCTGTCCTATATCCCAAAGCAGTGCTGCGAAGGGATCTTTGAGCGGGGATATGACTTTGAGCATATGCAGCTGTGCGATATCTTGAAGGAAGGATATGGCATCGAGCAGAACCAGATGGTTGAGACGCTGGAGATTGTCAATGCAAGGCCGGATGAGGCACAACTGCTGAATGTAGATGAGAATTATCCTTTGATCCACCTTGAAAACACTTTGTACTCCCAGATGGGAGAAGTGACGGAATATTCTTCCGTTCTTTTCCGGGGAGACAGGGTGAAGATTGAGATAAAGAATACGTATAGTTCATAAGAATGACAGGGGCCTTGTGCCTCTGGTGCGGCCGACATCCTTGGATGCCGGCCTTTTTCTTATCTTTTAATGTGATTCTTCCAGAGTCCTTACCGGCTTGCCATCTGCGCCTTCGTATGCTCTGCCCCAGCCGGTTATTACGGAGAACAGCAGTACCAGGAACAACGAGAAGCAGTAAAACATGAATCCACTTACCTGAGTAACGGATAAGGCATCTGCATACTCATATCCGGCTGTAAGGGAAGATCCGATGAATACGAATACGCTCAGAAACGGAACTGCCAGGACAATGGAATTGGCAAATCCATCCAGCAGATTGGCCCGGCGGTATGGATGCAGGCCGACGCGCTTCCCAATCTCGTTCTGGATCTTTCCAAAGGTGGCCATGGAGGCGCTGGTCACGCCGCCGAAGAACATGGTTGTGATGGAGATTCCAAGCATCATGGCAATCTCTGCGCCGCGGGTAGTCTGGCCAAACTTGCTGCCCAGGATCATATTGGTGATCTTCTCCAAAGCTCCGGCAGCAGTGAGTACGCCCATGATTCCATATACGGAAAGTACAAGGGTGATGGTTGCGATCATCCCATTGATGCCATCGGTAAGGAAGCCGGCAGGCGCGCCGTCCTTGACGGAAAGGATGCTGCTTGGGGTCAGAAGGTGGAATGCCATTCCTACGATGGTTCCCAGAATCAGTCCGACGGTAATGGCTTTATAAATATTTCTGGTTTTTACGGCGGTAACCAGCATCACCACTACAGGAACCAGCATGACCAGCGTGGCAGGGTTCATATTTTGGGAGAGTATCTCCTCTGCGCCGCTGCCAAGCGTTCCGCCGCCTCCAAAGATCCAGAACAGTACAAAAGAGACTGCGCCGGCAGCCAGCGAGTATTTCAATCGGCTGGTCACGCATCCGCCTACGTCAGCGAAGCCGGATTTTTTCGTGTATTCCTGGGTGCCCGCAGATATAATCGTCGTATCGGAGATAGGAGCCAGGTTATCGCCAAAGATTCCGCCGGATACGATGGCGCCCGCCAGCGCGGCCGGATTGCTCCCCAGCAGGATGCCTGCTGCGTAGAAGATAGGGAAACAGGTGAACATGGTTCCCAGGGAGGAGCCGGTTGCGGATGCAATGATACATACGGCAAAAAAGGTAAATGCCGTAAATAAGCCGCCGCCCACATGCAGTTTATCGGCGAGCCATACAAAGCCGGTGGAAATATTGGCAGCCTTGATCATGGCAGAAAACATGCCGATGATCAGCAGCAGGACGGCAACCGGGATGGCCTCTTTCGCGCCATCATAGACGGCTTCCCAGAAGCGGTCATAATGCCCTTTCTTAGTGAAGACAGCGCTGATCAGCAGTGCCACGAAGGCTCCCATTGCAAGCGCGTACATTTCAAATGCTTTCAATACGATAAAATATAAGATGCAGAAGAATAGGAAGATGCATACTGGAAGGAATGCAACCATCCATCCTCCTCTGAATTCGAGTTTTTTCTTTTCCATATCAGGTGTTTCTCCTTTGTAGTGTTAACTTTGTTCCTCTTTCGTGATATTCATATGCATAATATTACGGTATTTTGAACCTACGGTACGCTCTAACTCAAACGGCTCGCCCTGTGGAGTCGGAAATTGCTTAAGGAACGTGCGGATTGTGTGAATATCGTTCTCAGACAGTTCAAACTTGAATATCTGCGCATTGGATTCTACGTGCCTGCTGTTGCGGACTCCGACGATAGCGCCGGCAACGCCGTCCTGGCTTAGGATGTACTTGGTTGCGACATTGGAAATGCTGGCGTCATATTTTTCCGCAATTCCTTTTAGAAGTACAAGCAATTCCTGGTAACCATCCCAGCCCAGAGAATCTTCGATGATCTGAAGGTATTTTACCTGGGAGCGGGTCTCGGGCTCCGCGGCTTTCCTGCCCATCCATTTCTCTGCCAGGAATCCGCCGGAGAGGGTTCCGTAGCATAATAGCTTGATATCATTTTCTTTGCAGTAGTCCAGCATCTTCCGCTCCGTACGGCGGTCAAATACGGAATACTGCGCCTGCATGGAGACTACCGGAATTCCGGCATCCACCAGTTCTTTTAAATGTGCCGTATCAAAGTTGGTCACGCCGATGTTGCGGATTTTCCCCTTTTCTTTTAAGCGCATCAGGTCGCCTGCCGTCTCGATGCATCCCGGAATATCATAGTCCCACCAGTGGAACTGCACCAGATCCAGGGTGTCCCGGTTCAGGCGCATCAGGCTCCGGTCGATGATCTTTTCCGTAAATTCATAGTTTACCTGGCTTAAGTAATTAATATCTGGCACATATTTCGTATGTATCTGGATATCGTCAGCGGAAAAGCCGTGGCCGTTCTTTAGTTCCGTTACGAACTGGCCGATGAATTCTTCCGCGCCTGTGTAGATATCCGCACAGTCAAACGTTGTAAATCCTTGCTCTACCAGCATGTGGAACGCTTTCATAACATCCTTAAGATCCAGGCTGCCCTGCAGGCTGTGGCCTTTCGAGAGCTGCCAGCAGCCATTTAACACCCTGCTGATCGTATAATCCTTGGCTAATTCCATTCTCTGTGTCATTTTCTTTCCCTCCATATCAAACTTAATTAATCTTCATTTCCCTGATAAATATCTTCCACAGTACAATCGGCGTGGCTGAATGTCCGCTTACCAATCCTCGTAATCTTAAACCGCGCGCCGCAATTGGGATCTGGGCAGGCAATCACGCTGTCCGAGAGCATCCAGTCATTTTCATGCAGTTCTCTTTGCTTAGCCGGAAGAAGCGGAAGCAAGGCAGCAAGGGAATACATGGAAAATGAGGTGGTCTGCGGAAAGACCAGATTTTCTCCGATGACCAGGAAGTAGTCCCCCTCCTTATGGCTGCATACCATGGGCTTGTCTGAGGCAATAACCTCGACCTTTAGATCGTACAATGTAAATTCATCATGATTCATAGATAAACATCCTTTCCAGTGAAATAAAAAAACCTGTCCTTGAATAGATTCATTCAAGGACAGGCATAAAACCTGCGGTACCACCTTGTTTGGTATAAAATATACCCTCTTTCACAGAGTGCCGTCACACTCCTGACCCTATAACGCTGGTCTTGCGTCTCAGTTACTTGATAAACGTTCACTTCGCCCTCCGAGGCCCACTTGCTGCTACTGACATCTGTCCGGCTTCCACCATCCCGGATTCGCTGAAGACCGTTGCACAGCCTAACTTCCTCATCTGCGGTTTTAATTTTTAACATTATAGCACCGCCCAGCAGAAAATGTCAACAATCAAAGCAGAAGAAGATAGTGAAAATGAGCCTTGTATATGCTATCATGGATTTAGTCGGGAAACGGCTATCTCTATCAGACGATCAGAAGGTGATACATATGACAAAAGAAGATGCTTTGGTGGTATACGAACTTAATTGCAGCCAGAAGGGACTTGAGGAATTTAAAGAAAAGATTAGTTCCGAGGCGGATAAAAAGAAGGAACTCCTATTAGAATATCCCACCGTGTATTTGATGAATTGGGGGAAAAACAGGGAGTACGAAGTCTATGTGGGGGAAACTACCGATATCATCAGGCGCACTTTGGAACATTTATCCGGCGCGCGCAATGGGCAGAATGACTGGCATGCGCTGCTTGGAAAGAATCAATCGAAGATGTTCGTGATCGGACACGATCACTTCAATAAATCACTTACCTTGGATATTGAGAGCAAGATGATGCTATACATGTCCAGCGTAGAACGGGTGAAAAAAGTCCATAACCGCCGTACGAATCAACAGAAAAAGTATTACACATGGATGGAATTGGAAGCCATATTTTCAAAGATATGGGAACGTCTGGGCCAATATAATCCAGAACTCTTTCCATTAGAAAGCGTGGTAAAAGAGGCCGCTATATTTAAGGCATCCCCGTTCCATAAACTGACAGACGAGCAGGAGCGGGCCAAGCAGGAAATCCTGGAGAAAGTCAGGCGGGCATTAAAGTCAGACGAGACCGGCCAGATTATTATGATATCCGGAGAGGCAGGAACCGGGAAAACGGTTCTAAACAGCAATATCTTCTATGAACTGAATGCTAACTGCGGCGAGACACCGGGAGAGAGAATCGAAAGTTATCTGGTGGTCAATCATGATGAGCAGTTGACCGTGTATAAGCAGATTGCGGACAAATTGGATTTATGCCAGGAGAATAAAGAGATTGTCTGCAAGCCTACTGCATTTATCAACCATCATTCAGTTAATGAGCCGGTAGACGTGGTGCTGGTGGATGAGGCTCATCTGCTATGGACGCAGGGCAAGCAGTCTTACCGTGGGAAGAATCAGTTAAAAGATATCATGGAGCGGGCCAAAGTCGTCATCGTCATGTTTGATCAGAAGCAGATTCTGAGGACAGAGCAGTATTGGGAGAATCAGATGATCGAAGAACTGGAGCGTCAGGCAAAGAAAAGGGATAACTATATCGTTCTTAAAAACCAGCTTCGTATGCAGGCAGATATCGAGACGATCGAGTGGATCCGGGATTTTGTGGACAGACAAGAGATCAGGCCAATCCCTCATGATACAAAGGGTTATGAAATCAACATATTCGATACGCCTGCGCAATTGCAGGAGGAGATCCAGAACCGTTCAGAGAATCCAGGTACAAGTCTTTCAAGGATCGTCGCCACCTTTGACTGGGAATATATTGACAAGAAGCCGCCTCATTACCAGAAATACTGGGAGGTCGCGATCGGGGGCTGGAAGATGCCGTGGAACAAGCAGATCAAGACGGACAGAAAAGCACAAAAGAGAAATAAGAAGTTGTCCTGGGCCGAGCAGGAGCATACCATTCATGAGGTAGGCTCAACCTATACGATACAGGGATTTGACCTAAATTATGTAGGCGTGATACTGGGGCCTTCTGTAAAATACAGGGATGGAAAGATTGTCTTTGATCCGTCCTGCAGCAAGAATAAAAAGGCAGTACAGAACAGGACGTTAAGTGATGGAACCAAGCAGAACTTCGCGCAGACGCTGCTTAGAAATGAGATCAACGTACTTTTAACCCGAGGCGTAAATGGACTCTATATTTATGCCCAGGATGAGGAACTTCGGGAGGCGTTAAAGCATGCAAAGCGTCACTGACAGAGAATGAGAAAGCGGGGGATATGGAGATGTCAGAATTGCAGGAACTACAACATCTGGTAGAACGATTTTGTACAGACAGGGATTGGGACCAGTTCCACAATCCCAAAGATCTGGCCGTCGGAATATCTACCGAGGCAAATGAATTGCTGGATATATTCCGGTTCAAGTCGGATGAGCAGATGAAGGCAATGATGTCGGATGACAAAAAGAGAGAACATATCGGGGAAGAACTGGGAGATATTTTCTTCTTTTTGCTGCGCTTCGCCCAGAGAAATGGGTTTGATCTAAAGGATTGCCTGGAAGATAAGATCAGGAAAAATAATGAGAAATATCCGGTGGAATCTGTAAAAGGTAGCAATCTGAAGTATACGGAGAGAGTTGGAGATACGGATGAAAGAGATAAACTTCAATTACTATGAGGAGAACGCCTCAGAATTCTTTGAGTCTACGGTGACAGCGGACATGGTAGATCTATATACCTCATTCTTATCCATGGTCAGTCCAGGAGGAAGGATATTGGATCTGGGGTGCGGCAGTGGACGGGACAGCAAATACTTCATAAGACAAGGATTCCAGGTAGAGGCAATGGATGGTTCTCCGGCCTTGTGCCGTCTGGCTTCTGAGTTTATTGGGCAGGAAGTATTCTGCGCCCAGATCGAAGAAATGGATTATCAGCAGGAGTTCGATGGAATCTGGGCTTGCGCTTCTCTGATCCATGCAGAGAAGAAAGAGATGCAGGGCGTGCTGGAGAAGGTCAAACAGGCCCTGAAAAAAAGAGGAGTCCTGTATGCATCCTTTAAGCAGGGACAAGGAGAAGGGATGAGAGGCGGCCGGTTCTTCAACTTTTATGATGAGAAGGAATTGCGATTTTTATTTAGCAGGATCGATGGACTGGAACTGGTGCAGATCTTCAGGACGGAGGATGTAAGGCGGGATAAGAGCGGGGAGTTCTGGATGAATGTAATAGCAAAAAGATTATATTAGGAACGTGTATACGTGACAGCCAAGCGCACAGGATATCATGCATCGCGCTTCTGCTTTGGCTATACTTGGCTTATGGAAAGGAGGAGAACGATGGAGTGGATGAAAGGGCTGCAAAAAGCGATAGACTATATTGAAGAACACCTGGATGAGGAGATTGACTATACGGAGATTGCCAGGCAGGCATATTCCTCTAATTTTCATTTTCAGAGGGTATTTCATATTATCTGCGGATATTCCGTAGGGGAATATATCCGCAACCGGAGGCTGTCTGAGGCCGGGAATGACTTGGCCTGCGGGGACTGCAAGGTAATTGATGCCGCATTAAAGTATGGCTATCAAAGTCCGGAAAGCTTCAGCCGCGCATTTACGAAGTTTCACGGAATTACGCCGCTACAGGCTAAGACCGGAAAAGGAAATCTCAAATCGTTTTCCAAGGTTTTCCTAAAACTAGTATTAGAAGGAGGAACAACGATGGATTACAGGATTGAGAAACAGGAAGCATTCAAGGTTATCGCAAAGAGGGCAAGATATGAAGGGGGAGGGGAGATTTCCCAGCAAAATATCCATGCTACATGGGAAAATTGCCAGAAAGACGGAACCATCGGGAAGTTATGCAAGTATGTGAATACCGAGAGTATTTTCGGGAACTCGATTGTAGGAATCTGCTTTGACAATCCAAATGAAGGAGATTTTGATTATGCTATAGGAACAGCGTACTCAGGCGGAGCCGTGGAAGAAGGGCTGACGGTGGAAGAGGTGCCAGCTAATACTTGGGTGGTATTCCCGTGTACAGGGGCTATGCCGGAAGTATTCCAGAAGTTGTGGAAGAGAGTTTATACGGAATTCTTTCCAACCAGCAAATACCAGCCATCAGGCGGCATGTGCATAGAAGTATATCCAAGTAATGATGTATATTGCAATGATTTTGATTGCGAGATATGGTTGTCGGTTGTGGAAAAATAATTAAAAAGCGCCCATTGACGAGAATATCATTCTATGCTATTGTAAACATACAGTGTGTATGTAAAAGAGGTGAGGATATGCCGAGAAATAAATATCCTGAAGAAACGGTAGAAAAGATATTGGATGTCTCGTTGAAACTGTTTTTGGAAAAAGGCTATGAGAATACAACCGTCCTTGATATTGTGGATCATCTGGGAGGATTGACAAGAGGGGCGTTCTATCATCATTTCAAATCGAAGGAAGAAGTGATGAGCGTGCTGTCGGAGCGGCTGTTCTATGAAAATAATCCCTTTGAAAAGGTGAAGCGGAATCAGGATTTGAATGGTCTGCAGAAACTGAAAAAGATCATTGAAGACTCTATGGAAGATACCGCTTACCGGAAGATAAGCATAGAAAGTATTCCCCTGCTGGATAATCCCAAGTTTCTCGCGGAGCAGATCGAAAGCAACCGGGACATAGTCATGCCTGCATTCCAGGAATTGATTGAAGAAGGGATTCAGGATGGCTCCATTCATACAGATTATCCGAAGCAGACGGCGGAGATTTTGACATTTCTGGTTAACTTCTGGATGATACCAAGCGTATTTCCTTATGAAGAAGAGGAAGGAATTCTGCGGATTAAGCTGCTGCGGCAGGTTACGGACAGCATGGGAATACCGATTATTGACGATGAGTTGATGGAGCAGATGGAAAAGGTGCTGAGTGATTCAAAATAAAGTTGCCTGAAAGGGCAATTTTATTTTACACATATACATACATGCTGAATGTATAAAAAGGAGAGAATGAATGAAAAAAGAAAAATTATTTACCAGAAACTTTATTTTCCTGATCCTGGGACAGATTAATTCCTTATTTGCCAATACGATATTGAGGTTTGTACTGTCTATGTACATCTTGGAGTTAACTGGCTCCGCATCAATTTTCGCCGGTCTTTTGGCAGTATCTATGATCCCTACGATTCTGCTATCGCCCTTTGGCGGAATACTGGCAGACAGGGCAAATAGGAGGAATATCATGGTGGGCCTGGACTTTCTGTCGTGTATTACGGCTTTTGTAACGGTACTTTTGATCAACGAGTCCAACGCTGTCGTAATGGCTGGCTGTGTTCTAACGGTCTTGTCTATTCTGGGAGCGTTTGAATCGCCGACCGTCCAGGCCGTGGTGCCTCAGATGCAGGAAGGAGACAATATTATACGGGCAAATGCGGCTGTCAACCAGGTGGCTGCGCTTGCGGGGCTGATCGCGCCATTTCTTGGCAGCGCTCTTTATACGATCTTTGGTCTCAGGCCTGTGCTGGCTGTCAGCGTAGGATTCTTTTTCCTTACGGCAGTATTAGAAGTATTTATCCGACTGCCCTACCATCGGGAGGAAACAAACCAAAAGTGGACGGCAGTAATAAAGGAAGACTTCCAAGTGAGTATCCGCTTTATCACGAAAGATAAGCCCGAAATATTACGGATGCTTCTGGCCGTATCCGTAGTCGGTTTCTTTATAATGGGGACGATCAATGTAGGGCTTCCCTATATCGTCAGGACAGTCCTGGGCCTGGGAGCGGAACATGTAGGAATCGCGGAAAGCGTATGCGGCGCAATGGCAATACTGGGGAGCATTATTGTAGGAGTTGGAGTAAAGCATATGAAAGCGGCACAGATGTACAAATACCTGTTTGCCGTGGGAGCCTTCATGATTCCCATGGGGCTGGCATTCCTGGCTGACAATGTACGATTGATCTATCTGATTGTTCTGGCATCGGTTGCCGGAGTCCAGATTCTGGTAAGTATCTTTTCAATCTATAGCCTGTCGCTGATCCAGCAGCAGACGCCAAATGAACTGCTGGGAAAGGTTATGGCTTATATTGCGACGATAACATTATGCGCGCAGCCGCTGGGACAGATGATGTATGGAATCCTGTTTGACACATTTTCCGGCAATATCATATGGATCATGATTGGATCGGCAGCGTGTATTATGCTGATCAGCCTTATGGCCCGAAACGCATTTTTATACTATGGGTATAATGACAAATGCCAGGAGGCGTGTTATAGTAAGGATATCATCGAAAGATAGA